>CAZUSS010000041.1:0-15961 GCA_964623245.1 uncultured Syntrophomonadaceae bacterium | reverse complement strand
AGCACCCCTATAATCTACTAGACGATTCATTTGCTCTTCTGTAGCATAACGATAACTCATTCAACAAAGCCTCCCTCAAGTTTATTTTATTTATGGGCAAGACATACAGAAAAAGGGTACCACCTCCCAATAATAAGTATTTTTTGATATTTTATTAAAAGCAAAGCCATGATAATAATGTTAATTAAAAATATTATAAAAGACAAACTGCTATAAATATGGCAAGGCGTAATAATCATATTATAGAACGACTTTAATCTTATGCCAACCTTTATTAATATCTAAAAAGGGCAAAAAAAGAAATTAGCCCATGACTTAATCCCCTAGGAAAGTTATTCTAACTTATTTTTATTGTGCTGCTGGGAATGCGATAAATATCTTTTGTGGGCCAACTTCTTCCTTTAATAATCTTAAATTTTAGCGGATGAAAGACAAACTATTAATCTATATCCTATAATGGCTAATTAAGGGGGGACAAAAAGAACCCAACAAAGCAACAAAATACAAGACAATACGACATAAAATCACTAAAATTAAAACTATTCTAAAAAATCAAAAGAACTTTGGATCTAGGTAAAAATGTAGGGGTGGTCATCACTACTTGCAAATTAAAAAAATCTAAGTTAGTGTCCTTTTTAAGATTAAGAGGCAGGATTTTTTCATGGTATGGGAGAAAACATATAAGGTATGCTTCTGAAAGGTGGATATATGGATGGGCAAAATTATTAGTATTACTAACCAAAAAGGTGGGGTGGGAAAAACTACTACTGCTATAAATCTAGCGGCATGTATAGCTAACTATGGTTATAGGGTACTTTTAGTTGATGCTGATCCACAAGGAAATGCTACTAGTGGACTAGGAATTAACCGCCGCAAGCTAAAAAAATGTATATATAACCTTCTAACTGATAAGCTAGAAGCACAAAAAACAATTATCCAGACTGACTTCCGCAACCTACACCTTATTCCGGCAACTATAGAACTAGCTGGAGCAGAAGTAGAGTTAGCCAGGCAAGATGGACGTGAAACAGCCTTGAAGGAGGCCTTAATGCCCATTACCAATCAATACGATTATATATTTATTGATTGCCCCCCTTCATTGGGCTTAATTACCATAAATGCTTTAACGGCCAGCAATTCGGTTATTATTCCATTACAATGCGAATATTACGCCTTAGAGGGCCTAAGCCAATTAATGGACACCATAAAACTAGTAAGAAGAAGGTTAAACAGGGACTTACAGATAGAAGGCATACTATTTACTATGTTTGATGGACGAACTAACTTGGCTATTCAGGTGGTTGATGAAGTAAAACGACATTTCAGCAAGGAAATATATAAAACAATTATTCCGCGCAATATACGGTTAAGTGAGGCCCCAAGCCACGGAAAACCTATAATATTCTATGATCCCAAATCAAGGGGTGCTGAAGTATATAGTGAATTAGCAATGGAGGTCTTAAAACGTGTCTAAAAAACCCAGAGGCTTAGGACGAGGCTTAGATGCCTTATTTTCATCCTCGGATTCCAGTCCCTTTGATGCTGAAGAAATCAGTTCAATTGATATAGAAGACATTATTGTACGCGAAGATCAGCCGCGTAAAAACTTCGATCCTAATACACTCGAGGAGTTAGCCAAATCTATTAAGAATCATGGTTTGTTGCAAGCTATTTTAGTCCGTCCCCTAGGGGATAAATTTGAAATTGTTGCTGGGGAAAGGCGTTTTCGGGCTGCAAAACTAGCTGGATTAGAAAGCCTGCCCGTGGTAATAAAAGAGGTTGACGACCAGGAAGCATTTGAGATTGCCTTGATTGAAAACCTGCAAAGGGAAGATTTGTCAATAATAGAAGAAGCAGAAGCCTACAAAAGCATGTTAGATAAATTTGGCTATACCCAAGAGGTTCTAGCTGGAAAAGTCGGCAAAAGTAGGTCCCACATTACCAATTCACTGCGGATATTAAACCTGCCCACAGAAATCCTAAAAATGCTAGAAAACAAAGAAATCACAGCTGGCCATGCTCGGACACTTTTGTCTATCGCAGATGAAAAAGAACAGATGAGACTTGCCCAGCAAATTGTGGACGAAGGGATTTCGGTAAGAGAAGCTGAACAAAGGACTAAAACAAAAGAAAGGCAAACTTTTTCCAAACCCATAGAAATTCTAGAACTAGAGGACATATTACAGAAGCACTTGGCGGCCAAAGCTGTAATTACACCCAAAAAGAAGGGTGGCTCCATACAGATACCCTACTATGATGCCGAAGACTTTAAACGGATTTTAGAACTTTTGGGCATTGTTTTGGAGTAAATGTTTCACGTGAAACATTTGCTTTGAAGTTATTGATGGGACCTAGGGTGGAATATTTTAGCATTAAAATGGACAAAGCAAGTTTACAAAGAAAGTTTTAGTTGTTATTATAATTGAAAAATTAGACCATACTAATAAATATATCTTATAAGTAAAGAGATTGTTGGAGTTAAAATGAAAAGAATAAATGTTTTCAGGAGAAGAAAAAAGAAGAAAAAAGCTTCACCACAAAAGATGACCTTTTTAATAATACCTGAAACTGCTAGCAGTCCTTATCGCTTTAACCTTTCAACTAGAGCGATAAAGACGATAGCAATTTCACTAGTTTTCCTATTATTAATAACGGTAAGCCTTTGTGTAGCCTTTTATGGCAGTAGGTTAGAGATAAGCTTAGTCAATGAACTTAGACGGGACAACGGACAAAAAGCGGAAACTATTGATTTGTTAAAGGAAGAAATAAAACAGATAGAAGCACAAAAAGAAATTATTATTCAAAAGCAATCTGAAATAAAAAAACTTATGGGAATCCAAGATGATGCTCGCATTGAAATTAAATCTAGCAGGGGGGGCAAAGGTGGGGATGACGCCAAGGGATATTTGGCCGAATATACTGATGTCCTTAGCCAGATTCAAGGAATCAAGACTTATCTGAACCGCCAAGAACAAGAATTAGACGAATTACTAGCCCAGGTAGGGAACCGAACTGGCTATTTCCGTTCTATACCGAATCAATGGCCAGTGAGTGGTGACATAACTTCTCCATATGGTTGGAGGAACTCTCCTTTTGGTGGTAGGTCGAGGTCATTTCACGATGGTATAGATATAGCCAATGAAGTCGGTACCGAGATAGTTGCCGCGGCAGATGGGAAAGTAATTTTCTCTGGCTACCAGGCCGTTTATGGTCGAACTATTATTATTGACCATGGCTATGGGTTTAATTCCAAGTATAGTCATAATTCAGCCTTACTGGCTGAGGTGGGTGATATAGTTAAAAAAGGTGATGTGATTGCCCGCTTAGGAAGTACTGGCAGGAGTACTGGGCCCCACCTTCACTTTACAGTAATTAAATCGGGTGAAACTCAGGACCCCCTAATTTATTTGCCATAGTAGATTAATTTTTCGGGAGTGATTATCATGAAAAAACGCCGTGGTGCTAGTCATCAGAATATAGAAAGCATAATATCTAATGGAGTCGAAATAAAAGGCGAATTAAATTCCAAAGGCTCTATTAGGATTGATGGCAATCTGGAAGGTACTATGAACGTCAAAGGTGACCTGATTTTAGGAGAAAAAGGATTTTTAAAGGGAGAAATTAATGCTGAAAACATGATTGTAGCAGGCAAGATTGAGGGGAATGTTATAGCTAATAGCCGTTTAGAAATCACTAGTGCAGGTTCCATAACTGGTGATGTAACTTGTAATATCCTTATAGTCGAGGAGGAGGGCATTTTAGATGGAAAGTCTAAAATGGGTAAACCCGGCGACAAAAAGGACAAGGGTAAACTTACTGAAATGAAAAGAAGTAAGGCATAAGTCAATTCTGAAAGCAAAAGAGGGATAGCCCCTCTTTTTTTGCTGCATAAAAGCACAGAATAGGGGGTGCCATATGATAGTTATTAAAAATTGACGTAGGTCAAATTATTTTTTGTCAAAAGGGGTTAAGCTAGTAAAAAACATAGAAAGGGGAAGTTGAATGTATAATGTAACATTTGCAGGAGTATTAAAGGAGGAAGTTCCGTTAATAGAAGAATATATGCCTGTATTAGTCAAAGTACATGGGGAAAATCATCCGGAATTAGCCCAGGTCCAAGAAGTGTTTTTAAAATTGAACAAGAAGGTCCAAGCAGAGGATATAGACCAATTAGATATAGCCCCTGAGTTTATGGAAATAAGGCAAATAACTAATAATTACACTATACCAAAGGATGCATGTGAAACATATATAGCCACATATGAGATGTTACAAGCAGTGGAAATTGCTTATGTTAAGTATAGGGGTTAAAATCCCTCGGCTGTGCCTGGGATAACCTATGGAGGGCGGTTGTCAACTAGAAGGGGGGTGGATAGGCTCGTCCACCCCTACGCCCACTTCCTCGCTTTAATTCCCTCACAAATGGGCATCACCCTATAATGTCTGGTTTAAAAATATTTAAATTCCCTCAGTATAAATCAGTGGTTAATTTTTACTTCGGGGTGTCACTCTGGACGGCTAGCGAAGGTTCTTAATCCTTCCTATGCTGTTCATACCGATAATTGGCCAAATGCAGACTTTTGGCGATTATGTTAGCCATGGCATAAACTATATGCAATCTGGTGTTTTGTAATACTAGTTGTTCAAGAAATCCCCCCACATTGACCACTCCTGAAATATGGAAGTCCCCGACTTCTGGTAGAGTCTTGTTTAAGGCTGTACCCGGCTTTAGTTTTTCCTTTTTCACACTAATGAAACCGATACGGCTAGCATTGCCTAGACTAGCATCTATGGCAACTATCAAAGGACGCTTATAGTTACCTTCGATATGATTTAAGACATCCCGAAGATTTGTAGCATGGGTGGGATTTTCTAAGGTACCATAAATAATTGATTTGGGACTTAGGGTGGTTAACCTAGTTCCAACGAGTGGGCCAAGGGAATCCCCGGTAGCACGATCAGTGCCAATACATAGATATATGATATCCCTCACAAAATTAGGGTTCATTTCTAACAAATACCCCAAGATTGCATTTCCTAATTTATTAAAGGATAAGGGTTCATTGTAATGATAGGAATAAGAGCTTTCAATAAAGTCTGCTTTCTTAAGTATATGCACAAAATAACCTCCCACATAATTTACTTTGCTTATTTTGGCCATTTGGGAAAATTTTTATGCTGTATTTCTTATGGTTTTGGAATAATGATGGAATAAATAAGGAAAATAGTGGGGAGAGAATAAGAATTAGAGAGAGTTATATTTTAGTAATGGCTTATGTAGGAGCGGTTGTAGGTGCTGGCTTTGCCTCGGGGCAAGAGGTAGTACAGTTTTTTGTTAGATATGGCATTTACGGTCTGAAAGGGGTCGTTTTAGCGGGAATATTATTTAGTCTCCTGGGGGGGCTTTTACTTTATGTTGCCCACCAAGAAAAAATTTCTAGCTATCAGAATCTTTTTAATAGCATTTTTGGCTATAGGCTTGCTCCTATTGTGGATTTGGCTTTAGCTATTTTTTTATTCCTAGGCATCAGTACGATGTTATCCGCAAGTGGGGCTATTTTTCAGGAACATTTATATTTGCCCAAGAGTTGGGGTGTTGGGGCAGCATTTTTATTAGTAGCTTTATTCTTGCTTACGGGGAAAAAGGGTCTGGTGCTTTCCTATAATATCTTGGTACCCATCAAGCTAGTTTTGCTGCTGTCAATAACACTTTATACGGCTTTATATATAAAGGGAAATACCTTGGTAGAATATACAGCCATAGTATCCGCAAATGAGTTAAAATTCTGGCCTATTTCTAGCCTTTTATATGTGGGATATAATTTTGCTTTAGCCATCGTAATTTTGACTGAATATCAGTCGCTAACTAGCAAAAGGGGTGGTGTTGCTGGGGCTCTTTGGGGTGGTTTTATTTTAGGTCTATTACTCTTATCTACATATCTAGCCTTAAGTAAATATTTACCAGCAGTTTTGACTTATGAAGTGCCTATGCTTTTTATAGCCGGTAATATTTCCTTAAGCACGAAACAATTATATACCCTTGTACTGTGGGTGGGTATTTTAACTACTGCCTTAGCTAATACTTATGGCTTTACTCAGAGGTTTTCACATCTGATCAGATTAAACTACAAGGTATCTTTGTGCGCAGCTCTAATTTTGGCCCTACCCTTATCTGGATTTGATTTCTCGGTTTTAGTCGGGCATGTTTATCCAGTATTTGGGGCTTTGGGGATACTAATTATCACATTTTTATCCAGTAAAGCTATAAAAGACATTGCTAGTGAACTATACTATAATATAATGCAGTATAAAAGCGTAATTAGGAGGAAATAATGAAAAACTTTAAAAACATTCCTTCAGTTGATGAACTTTTATCCCAGGCTTTGATAAAGGAGTTTATAGAAAAATATAATAGGGATTTTATTTTAGGTCTTATTCGGCAAGCACTTGTGGACTTCCGCCGACAAATGCCTAATCAAGATATTTCCTATTCTAGGGATGAAATTACCCAATTATTATTGAAAAGGGTAGTTAATCTAGCAGAGGTAAAAACTGCAGGTACCCTGCGTAAAGTTATAAATGCTACTGGAGTTGTTTTACATACTAATATGGGACGGGCTCCACTAGGGGAGCAAGCCACTGATTATCTAGTAGAAATGGCCAGAAGCTATAATAATCTAGAATACAATTTACAGAAAGGTAGCAGGGGTTCACGTTATGATCACGTGGAAGAGCTATTAGTGGAGTTAACTGGTGCCCAGGCTGCTCTGGTGGTAAATAATAATGCTGCTGCTGTCATGTTAGGCTTAAATACTATAGCCAAGGACAAGGAAGTTATTGTATCGCGTGGTCAATTAGTGGAAATCGGGGGGGCTTTTAGAATCCCGGAAGTGATGAAATTAAGTGGGGCCAAGTTAATCGAAGTAGGTACGACTAATAAAACATATTTAAGTGATTATGCCACAGCCATAAATGAAAATACTGGTCTTCTATTTTCCGCCCATACTTCCAATTATAAAATCGTAGGTTTTACTGAGGAAGTCAAGATGGCTAAATTAGTGGATTTGGGTCATCAGCATGGTTTGCCAGTAATGCAAGACTTAGGCAGTGGAGTCTTATATGACCTGAAGCAGGTGGGACTTACCGATGAGCCGACTGTGCAAGCTTCTATTGCCTCGGGGGTAGATATTCTAACCTTTAGTGGGGATAAGCTTTTAGGTGGCCCCCAAGCTGGCATTATTGTGGGGCAAAAACAATATATTGAGGCTATGAAGGAGAATCAATTGACCAGGGCCTTAAGGGTGGGCAAGCTGACCATTGCTGCCTTGGAAGGAACCTTGATAGAATATTTAAGTGGGAAACCAGAGCGAAAAATACCTACCCTGGCCATGCTCAGCCAAGAATTAGAAGAACTAAATAAGAAAGCGGTGGAACTAAGGGATAAACTAAAAACAGAATTAGATAATAATGAATTTGTTAGTGAAATTGATTTAATTTCCTTAGAGGATATGGTAGGCGGTGGTGCTTATCCCATTCATAAAATTGAGGGGGTCGGGGTGGAATTAAAGTTTAGGGACCTAAACCTAGAAAAGTTATTGGCAAGGCTTAGACTTAAACAGCCCGCCCTAGTTACTAGGGTACAAGCTGATAGTATGCTAATAAGTGTTAGAACCCTATTAAACGGGGATATAGAATTAATCCCCGGCCTAATTAAAAATGCCTTAATGTCATAAGATTAAAAACTTTTGCCAAAAGGAGTTAAAATGATGAAAAGGATTATTATAGGTACAGCTGGACATATAGATCATGGTAAAACCACTTTAGTAAAAGCCCTGACCGGCATAGAAACCGACCGTTTGAAAGAGGAAAAACAAAGGGGTATCTCCATCGAGTTGGGCTTTGCACCCTTTATCCTACCCAATGGGCAAAAAGCAGCCATCGTCGATATGCCGGGTCATGAAAGGTTTATAAGGCATATGTTAGCAGGTGCTTTTGGTATAGATTTGGTAATTTTAACCGTGGCCGCAGATGAAGGGGTAATGCCCCAGACTAGGGAGCACCTGGACATAATAGACTTGCTGGGCATAAATAAAGGTGTAGTAGTGATTACTAAAAAAGATATAGTTGATGAAGAATGGTTAATGTTGATGGAGGAAGAAGTAGCAGAATATATGGCAAAAACTATTCTAAAGGATGCCCCGATAATCAGTGTTTCGGCCTTTAATGGTGAAGGCTTGGCGGAATTAATGGATATTATAGAGGAATTAGCCTTGGATACTGAAGAAAAACCCGTTTTCGGACAGGCTAGGCTGCCAATTGATCGTGTATTTACTATAGCTGGTTTCGGGACCGTAGTAACGGGTACTTTGTGGTCGGGACAACTTAATGTAGGTGATACCCTACAACTCATGCCTATAAAGCAAGAAGTAAAAATTAGGACTCTCCAGGTGCATAATGAAAAAGTTTCTTCTGCATATGCAGGTAATCGGGTAGCAGTAAACTTACAGGGCATTGAAGTAGCTAATATCAATAGGGGCTATTGGCTAGCCACACCCAATTATTTACAACCCAGCTTTCGGGTTGATGCAAAACTTCGCTTAATTCATTCTACAAAGAGGATTATTACTAATTGGAGTAGAATTAGATTTCATTTGGGAACTGATGAAGCACTAGGAAGAATAATTTTATTAGACAGAGATGAACTTAGGAGCGGTGAAGAAGCATATGTGCAGATTGTTATGGAAAAGCCGATTGTCTCTTATAAGGGGGATCCTTTTGTAATAAGGTACTATTCACCAGTGACAACTATCGGTGGGGGAATTATTATAGATTCTAATGCGACTAAACAAAAAAGGTTTAAGGAAGAAGTATTAGCCGGGCTAGCTATGAAAGAGGAAGGAACCCTGGAGGAAGTAATAATTCATGAAATGGAATCAAATCCATATGAATCGGTAACTGTAGAGGAATTAAGTCAGAGTACTGGGAGTAGCGCTGAGTTGGTAGAGAGCGGCCTAGAATCATTAATGAAAGATGGGACGGTTTTTGCCCTAAAGGATGGGGAATACATTAGTCAATACGGTTTAGAGCTTATTAGCTCTATCCTTATGCAAAACTTACAAGAATATCATAATAAATTTCCTTTAAGGTTGGGATATCCGAAGGAAGATATGCGTAGCAGGTTTTTTAGCTCCATTAATAGTAAAACATTCAACTTAATTTTGAAATATTTTGTGGACAAAAATGTTTTAGCCAATCGAAACAATCTTCTTAGTATAATAGAACATAAAATTATTCCTAGTACCGGACAAAGGGAAGTAATTAATCATATTACCGGGGCTCTAGCTAGGGAACCCTTTTCCCCTCCTGCCCTAATGGAGGTAAAAGCTAGTATTTCTATAAGTGATGAGGAATTTATGGAAATTATCAATTACATGCTTACTGAGCAAATCATAATAAAGGTTAGCCCAGACATGTATTTTACTTGGGATGCTATCGAAAAAGGCAAGGAAATAATAAACGAATATTTTGCCCAGGAAAAAGAGCTTAGTTTAGCTGGGGCTAGGGATATCCTAAATACTACTCGTAAGTATGCCCTACCTTTGATAGAATATTATGATAAGGTGCGTTTTACAAGAAGAATAGGCGATGTACGCATAAAGATGTAAAAAAGCTGTAAATTTGTATTTTTGAGCAGGATGATTTGATACCGATATAGAAGTTTAGTAATTTAATTTCATGTCGGAATATGGCATGACTAAATAATAAAGAAATAAGGAGGATGTTAAATGAGGATTAGCAAAAGGATATCGTTAGTAGTATTAATGATGTTTTTGCTTAGCATCTTAGCAGTAGGATGCGGTGGCACGTCATCAACAGGGGACGGGGAGAAAGGCAAGGCAGGGGTTAGTGATAAAGCTGATGTTATCAAGGTAGGTATTAATGCGGAATTAACTGGCGCAGTAGCTAGCTATGGTACCAATGCTAGGGATGGTGCATTACTAGCCATCGAACACATTAATGCAGAGGGTGGAGTTTTAGGCCAGGAATTACAAGCCATAGTAAGGGACTGTAAATCTATTCCTGATGAGGCTATGAGTGTAAGTGCATCATTAGCTGATGAAGGTATAGTAGCCCAAATAGGACCATTAACCAGTGGTAATGTAGCTGGGAGTACTCCCATGGTAATGGAAAACCAAATTCCATTAATTGCACCAGCTGCAACAGCAGATGATATTACTCTGGAAAGGGATGGTTCAGCTAAAGACTTTATTTTCCGGGTATGTTACAGTGACTCCTTCCAAGGAAAAATAATGGCTGATTTTGCTGCAGATAATTTAGGGGTAAAAAATGTAGCTATTTATAAAGATGCTTCCAGTGACTACGCTCAAGGCCTAGCAGATTATTTTACTGAAACCTTTACTGCCAAAGGTGGAAAAATAATAATTGAAGAAGGATTTGTAAAAGGGGATAGAGATTTTAGGGGAACATTGACTAAAATAAGGGGGGCAAATCCAGATTTTATCTACATACCTGGATACTATGAGGAAGTTGCTCCCTTGATCAAGCAAGCCCGTGAATTGGGTATTAAAGCTCCATTAGGTGGACCTGATGGCTGGGATTCTCCAGACTTAGTAGGTGTTGTAGGGGCTGAAAACTTAAATGAAACATATTTTACCAACCATTATTCTATTGAAGATGAGAACCCGAAAGTTATAGAATTTGTAGAGAAGTATAGAGAAAAGTATAATAAGGATCCAGATGCTTTTGCAGCATTAGGTTATGATGCGGTTCTTTTATTAGCTCGAGGCATTGAAGACGCAGGAGAAGCTGATCCCGTTAAAATCCAAAAAGCCTTAGAAAAGGTAACCAATTTCGAAGGTGTAACTGGTACTATGGATATTGATAAGCAACATAACCCAGTTAAGGGTGTTGTAATAATCGAATCTATTGACGGTAAACAAACCATGAATACGAGAATTCAACCGTAGCATAGTAGGGTAAAGGAAGGGTTACCCTTCCTTTACAATTTTTAAAAGGAAGTGGCAATATTGCTGGAATTGATGCAACAAATAATTAATGGCTTATCCTTGGGAGCGATATATGCACTTATAGCCTTAGGTTATACCATGGTTTATGGAATTATAAAATTAATAAATTTTGCCCATGGTGAAGTTATGATGGTAGGTGCTTATGTAGGCTTCTTTTCTATTAGTGTATTTGGCAGCCATATAATCGTGGCTATGATTTTTGCCATGTTAGCTTGTGGTATATTGGGTGTAATTATAGAAAAAATAGCGTATCGCCCATTACGTGGGGCTACACGTATAGCTGCTCTTATTACAGCCATAGGGGTCTCGCTATTTTTGCAGTATACAACTGTTTTTTTCCTTACCCCACAACAAAGGATTTTTCCCCAAGCTGCTTTCACTAGCCAGGAATACATTATTGCAGGATTATCTATTTCTAATAAGGATATCTTTATCTTTATCTGTGCAGTTATCTTGATGACAATTTTGCAGTATATTATTAGACGCACGAAAACAGGAAAGGCTATGCGAGCTGTTTCTCTAGATAGGGATGCTGCTGTATTAATGGGAATCAGCGTAGACCGCACCATTTCCATTACTTTCGCCATTGGCTCTTCCTTAGCCGCTGCTGCCGGGATTATGGTGGGGATTTATTATAGTACTATAAATCCGCTTATGGGTATAATCCCTGGCCTAAAGGCTTTTGTAGCTGCTGTACTAGGTGGGATTGGTATAATCCCTGGGGCAATGGTAGGGGGTTTCTTAATAGGTATATTAGAGACACTTGTTAGTGGATATGGTAATAGCTTATATAGAGATGCAGTTGTATTTGGGGTATTAATCGTAATACTTTTAGTTAAACCTACTGGTATATTTGGCAAAAATGATAGCGAAAAAGTGTAGGTGAGAGGGTATGAAATTTTTAGAAAATAAGATAAGCCAATTTATTATAAAAGTATTAATTTTAGCTGCTATTTTTACGCTTGTGCAATATTTGTTAATAGCAGGACACTTAAGTAGGTTCCATGAAATAACCTTGACCTCTATGTGTATAAATATTGTTTTGGCTGTTAGCCTAAACTTAATAAATGGATTTACAGGACAATTATCCCTGGGTCATGCTGGGTTTATGGCGGTAGGTGCCTATGTATCTGTTGTTATTACTAACTTTTATGAATTACCATTTATAGTGGGTCTACTAGGTGGTTGCTTAGGTGCCGCAATCGCAGGTTTTATTATAGGTGTACCAACCCTAAGATTAAAGGGTGATTATCTGGCTATCGCTACTTTGGGATTTGGGGAAATTATTAGGGTGCTTTTGCAGAATATTAATTATGTCGGAGGACCAGCTGGAATTTCAGGTATAGTTAAGCAAACTAATTGGAGCTGGCTTTTTGGTTCGGTTGTTTTAACCATAATAATTATCCAAAACATAGTTAATTCAAGCTATGGCCGGGCAATTATTTCGGTTAGGGAAGATGAAATTGCTGCAGAAGTAATGGGAGTAAATACTACAAATTATAAGGTCTTAGCCTTTGTAATAGGGGCAGGGCTCGCTGGGCTTGCTGGAGGACTATACGGGCATTATTTCTATATTATAAAACCCGAGACATTTAATTTCTTAAAATCTTTTGATATTCTAGTAATGGTAGTTCTAGGTGGTTTGGGTAGTACTACTGGAGCAGTTATTGCGGCTATATTTATAACCATATTAACTGCGGCTTTACAAGCCTTTCCAGCTGTTAGAATGATAATATACGCTTTAATTTTAATATTAATTATGATTTATCGCCCTCAGGGCTTAATGGGTACTAAGGAACTGTCTAGTAGAACTTTCGGTAAGATATGGAGTGGAAGAAAATGAACCTATTAAGGATAAATGATTTATGCAAATCTTTTGGTGGTTTAAGTGCGGTCTTAAACGTGAATTTCAGCCTAAACGAACATGAATTAGTGGCCCTAATTGGGCCTAACGGGGCAGGGAAAACCACTGTATTCAATTTAATTACTGGAGTGCATAAACCTAATCAAGGAAGTATAATTTTTAAGGATCAGGAAATACAGGGCTTGCCTCCTTATAATATTTGTAAAAAAGGCATAGCTAGGACATTTCAGAATATACGTCTGTTTAATGATCTAACCGTATTGGAGAATGTAAAAATAGCCTTGCATAAGGACGTGCCATACAGCCTAACGTCAGCAGTTTTAAGGCTGCCGATGTTTTTTAGGGGCGAAAATCAGATTGAGAAAAAGGCCATGGAACTTCTGGATATTTTCAATTTAGCGGGGAAAAAAGATGAAATTGCTTCTAGTCTGCCCTACGGGGAGCAAAGAAGGCTAGAAATTGCTAGAGCATTAGCCACAAGCCCTACTTTATTAATACTAGATGAACCAGCTGCAGGCATGAATCCAAATGAAACTAGGGAGCTCATGATGTTGATTAAGCGTTTAAAAAGTGAATTTGGTTTGACTATCCTGTTGATAGAGCATGATATGTCCCTAGTTATGGGAGTTTGTGAAAAAATTTATGTCCTAGATTATGGACAACTTATAGCCGAAGGTAAACCAGATGAAATAAGAAATAATAAACGGGTCATTGAAGCTTATCTAGGCGAGGAGGTAGGGTAGTGCTTAAAGTAAACGATATTAACGTTTATTATGGTGCAATTCATGCTTTGAAGGGTGTATCAATAAACGTAGAGCAAGGAAATATAATAACACTTATTGGAGCCAACGGTGCAGGAAAAACTACTACACTCAAAACTATTTCCGGCCTATTAAGGCCTAAAAGTGGCAGTATTCTTTTTAAGGGCCAAGAAATAACTAAAACGCCTCCCGAAAAGATAGTTGGGCTTGGAATATCCCAGGTACCAGAAGGAAGACGGGTATTTTCTACTATGTCAGTCCAAGAAAACCTTGAAATGGGTGCTTTTCTCCGCAAAGATAAAAAGGGCATTCAAGAAGATTTTGAAGTTATTTTTACTAGGTTTCCCCGCTTGAAAGAAAGAAGGAAACAATTGGCTGGGACCTTATCTGGGGGGGAACAGCAAATGTTAGCTATGGGACGGGCACTTATGGCCAGACCAGAATTATTATTGATGGATGAGCCCTCTATGGGACTAGCTCCTTTACTAGTAAAGGAAATCTTCGAAATAATAATAGATATTAATAAGAGAGGAACTACAATTTTATTGGTAGAACAAAATGCCCATATGGCACTTTCTATTGCCCATCAAGCCTATGTTCTGGAAACAGGCAAAATTGTTTTAGCGGGAACTGCCCAAGAATTAATGAATAGTGAGGAAGTTAAGAAAGCCTATTTAGGTGGTTAAATTAAGATAGGGGGATATTAATCATGAAGGTAAAAGACCGCATGACTACCAGGGTTATTACTGTTGACATGGAGACAAACATTAACGAAGCTTTCAGATTGATGAAGGAAAACGATATAAGAAGATTACCCGTTTTCGAAAAGGGGAAACTAAAGGGCATTATTACTTTAACTGATTTAAATCAAGCATCACCTTCATCAGCTACTTCATTAAGTATTCACGAGCTTAATTATCTTTTAGCTAAAACAAAAATAAAAGATATAGTCCCCAAGAAACAAAAAGTTTTGACAGTTTCTCCTGATACCTATATAGAGACTGCGGCTAAAATTATGTTGCAAAATACTGTTAGTGGTTTGCCTGTCTTAGATAATGATAAATTAGTGGGTATAATAACCGAGACCGACTTATTCGCGTCCTTGATTGATATACTAGGAGTTAATAAGCCGCATACCCGTATTGACTTATTTGCCGAGGATAGGCCAGGGGTATTAGCTGAAATCACTGGACTGGTAGCTAAACAAGGTGTAAACATACTTAATGCAGTGGTGTTTTTTGACAAAAAGGCTAATAGACATAAAGTTATCCTCAGGATCGAAGATATAAAGTATGATGAAATAGTAAAGGAATTTAAAAACAAAGGTTATGATATCGAATCTGTAATTGCTAGAGATTATACCGAGTAGTTTGACATAAGTCGGAAAGCGATATATAATCTTCTATGCACATTTAGTGGAGGCGGATCGGTCCTGGTGGGCCGCCTGGACTTCAAATCCAGCCGTGCGGCAGTGATCCTGTCGTTGGTGTGTTCGATTCGCACACGCCTCCGCCAAAAAGATTACTATTGGCACCCGTTAATAATGCGGGTGTTTTATTTTGAGAAAAGGATGTTTTACACCATGGTCATCTAAGTTTTTTGAGCAATATACAGCCATTAAAAAGTGCTGAAAGTTTTTCGCCATGTGTAGTTTCAGTACTAGTAAGGCCTTTACTTAATTTTTCTTGCCCTTTTGGTTAATTGGACTAAGTGTTTGACTACAAATCCCTTGGATTCGTTATCATTTATCTGCTTTACTCCTCCTTTTATTGGTGCTCCAATCTAAGTAAACGTATCTCACGTTCTTGTTCATCTTGTTTTGATTCTAGGCGGTAAAATGTGCGTCTTATAGTTTCCTGACTTTCAACAATCCTAACTAATTCTGATTTAATACTGGCGAAGTAATCCAAGGACACTTCCCTAGCATCAAATAATGCCCGCACTTTTTCAGTTAATTCATTTTCCATGCCTATTTGTGACTGGCGTACTGCCTGGACATCTTCAGTTAATTGCATAAACTGTTTAACTAAAACACCCTGGCCTGCTTCAAATCCTTCCATTCGTTCATCCATATTTCCAAGGCGCTCGTCCACTTGGTCAAAACGTCCATCCATTTTGTCAAGACGCCCGTCCATATTTCCAAGGCGCTCGTCCACTTGGTCAAAACGTTCATCCATTTTGTCAAGACGCCCGTCCATGTTTCCAAGGCGCACATCCACTTGGTCAAAACGCGCATCCATTTTGTCAAGACGCCCGTCCATGTTTCCAAGGCGCTCATCCACTTGGTC
>CAZUSS010000040.1:0-15992 GCA_964623245.1 uncultured Syntrophomonadaceae bacterium | reverse complement strand
CTTATATCCCCCTAAATTAACCTAAGTGTAGTATTTTCTCGCAACTGGGCTTTTAACTTTTCCCTTAAATAGTCTAGCAGTCTATCTATGTCAGCTTCACTTTCAATAGTTTTGGTATCTGGGAACATATTAGTTATACTGATGTTGACAATCTCCCTGGCTACATAGATTTCCTTGCTTTCCTGATTGCTAGCAATTTCTGTACTTGTATCATCTGCCTTATTTAATTCAGCAGCCTGCTTAATTTCCTCGAATTGGCGTGATTTCAGCCGATCCGATTCCTCCTTCATGGCTATAACCTCGTAAAAGTTTCGGGCAGCCTCTAGTCTAGCAAGAAGGTCTTGGAATTCATCCTTAAACTTGTCATATAATTCAGCTTGAAAATCATACAAGACCAATTCAGTCTCAACCTTATGCCAATCATTTTCTATGTTTTCCCTGACTGGTTGGCGTTCTTGGGTAAGGGCCTCTGTTAATTTGGTGGTGAATATATTTATCAAATTGGGGAGTTTAGGTATGTGTGGATAAGGCTTATCCGCCTCGATTACAGCCTTTATCCCCTTTATTGATCTAATCATTTCTTCATCTACTATATAGGTCTTGTTTTTCTCGAAAATATCAAGCTGTTCTATGGCCTTATCAAATTGTTCCTTTTGGTTTTTAAAAAACCTTTTGAGGTCGAAGGCTTTATCTTCATAATCTAAAAGGTTGTCTTTAAGTTCATATAATTTAGCAAAGAAAAGGATAGGCTCTTGGAGTTGAACTAGGTCAGCAAAAAGCCTTTCACCCTTTTCTAAGATGTCTTTTTCGGGATATTCCTGGTAGCTGTAATTATCCAACAGGCTCCCAATTGTTTCTAGCTCCGTATTGGCTAATTCCTTAAATCGTGCCATCAAGCCATCTTCATCCCCAGGCACAGCAGCATAATTGAAGATATCCTTTATCAACCTTTTAGCATTATTAATATGTTCTGGTGGAGTCTTATCTCTTCTATTTATCAATAGTTGGTCAGTATGCTCCCTTTTGGTGAGATATTCTATGAGTGCTTTATCAGATGAGGCCAAATATTCTCCCCTAAGTTGCATGGTTATTTCCTGGGCCTTAAAGAGCCTTATAATTAGCCCCCTAATGTCATCTAAAAGCCAGCCATATGGGGGCCTGGAGTATCTGTCCAAAATGCCTTTCATAGTTACAGGGGCATGCCTTTGTGCTTCCCTATCAACATAATCTATTAACTCCCTAAGGGCTAATCTATTAGGGATATTTTCTTCCCCAAATAAATTAATATCATCCCCAGTCTGTAATAAATCCTCCAGATTGTGGGAATCCCCTATATGTTCGGTAATATACGCTAATTTATTATAAGTATCTTCGACTAATACTTTTAAACCCTTTTTTATCCGCTCACTCGGTTCTTGGGGCCCTATATCCACCTTTTGCATGTTAATATAGAAATCTGCCTCCCTTAGGGCCTCCTCTAGAAGGGTCCTCACGTTTTTCCCCCGATCAATAGCCTCCTTGGATTTTCTGGCTCTAATTTCCTCAGTGGCCGAAGTTATAGTTTCCCGACTTAAATATCTCTGAATTTTTAGAATATCCTCAACTTCTTCTAAAAAGATGCCTCCAGGCGGAAGGTTAATAATTAAGTTGGGTTCATTGGCTGACATTCTTTTTAATTCACTTTCCGTTAGTTCAACTCCCGCATCAAAATAAGGGGTTATTACCCTTATTCCCATATCATGCTTTTGGCTTGAAATGTACCTATCATCTATTATGGTGTTAAAATCAAAAAGATATTTCGAATTGTAAAGCACTTTTTTGTCCTTTAAAATACCGGCAAATATTTCATTTCCTACCCTTAAAATAATCTCATCAATATCAATTGCCATATTCTTTATCTCCCTATTCACATCTTGTTCTTCATGGGTTAAGAATATGAATTGGTCACCTTCTCTTTGAATTAAGGTTTGTTGGACTAGTCTATCTAAGGATGCTTCTATCTCCTTTTTTAATTCTAGTTTGTCCTCATCAATGTGGGAGATCATCAATGTGGTAATATTGTCTAAGGTTTTGGGCATTTCCTTAACCCACTTCAGCATAAATAATAGTTTAAGCACTTCTATGTCTTGAGCCTGTAATCTAGTATTTTTTTGGGCATTTTTAATTACTGTACTGATATTATGGTCTAAGAAACTTTCTATTGTTTTGTAAAATAGGGAAAAGGGTATTAAGACCCCTAATTCCTTCTCCATATGGTCCTTGGCCACTTCTTGGACTGCACCTAATATAGATCTTTCACCTTCGGAAAGATGTTTGCCCGTAGCCCCAAATTGTCTAATAGTTGTAAAAACCAATTGCAATAATCTTAGTTGATAGGGAATAAAGGGATATATTTTTATGAAATCATCCGAGGTGTTATAGCATTTCATTTCGGGTTCGGATTGGAATGTTATGATATTTTTTAATATGGCTTCCTTTTCATCATAAAGGAGTTTTAAGGTATCCTGGGCCACATCGTTTTTTTCCAGCAATCTCTTTTCTATTACTTCATCAACATTGGCACTAGATAAGTTGAGCCTAGTACTGAATCTGCCTTGTATTTTAGAAAAATAATCACTTTCCCTGATTCTAGTTATGGTATCGAGTTCTTCTTGTGAAGTAACTATGACCCAAGCCCTCCCCCCACAGCACCTGCCTAATTCCTCTACAATTGTTTGTAGACTAAGCATTTGATTACTGTCATGGCTGATATATTGTCCTACTTCATCGGCTAAGAAGATTACATAGTGATCTCCTCCATGGGATTCTATATATTCCTGTACTTTAAGGGCAAATGAATCAATACTTATTGCATAATTAGCCTCCGCTTTTTGATACCAATTGCGGGCTGCTTCAATGCTCATTTTTCTTATATCTGCTAGGGTCTGGACTATATTGTCTTCCTCAAAATAAAAATCTTCCCTAGCTGCCTCCCACTCCTTACCAGATAATTCTAGGAATCTGTTTTTAAAACTATCGTAGTCACCTTCTTTAACCAAATATCTTTCCAAATCCGCTAACCATGGCAGGGTAGCGCAATAACCTTGCATCTCGTCAAATACCTTATTAAAAACCTTTACTATGGCAGCTTTATTAGAAGTGGATTCTATATCGGCCTTAGAATCAATATTAAATAATATAAGATCTGCCTTAATGTCCCCAGCCGCTTTCATATTGGCTAATACTAGGGGATCCTTTATTTTTTCATCAAAGTAGTCTACAGCCTGCTTACCATCCACCCTTTTGTTTTCCAATAAGTAGGATAAAATCTTTAAAAAATGTGACTTACCCGAACCAAAAAAGCCCGAAATCCAGACCCCTATTTTATCGGTACTTCTGTTAATTCCCTTGGTAAAAACATCAAAAAAGGTGCTGAAATGGTTTCTCAGTTCACGGGTGATTACATATTCTTCTAATTCCTGTTGCAGGTTTGCTTGATCATCTTGCCCCACGACAATAACTCCCTGAATACTTCTGTCAATTTCCTTGGCAAACATATCCTTTATCTTCACAGCGCTTATCCCCCTTACCATTCTACTAGTCTGAAGGCCCGGTAATAATTATTATCCGAAATTTCATCAAAGAGGTGCAGATTACCCTCCACATAGGTACCCGGATAAAACATAATTAAAGGTAAATGGCTCAATACGGGATGCAGATTACTTAAAATGATGTGGGAGCGAATAATAGGCCAAACTTTTCCTACACCAGTTAAAAAGACGATATCACTATCATCTACACCATTTTTAATATATTCCACAATTAAATCATTCTTCAGGGTAATTCTAAGGGTGCTTTTGATAGGATTGATTAAGCCTTCTGTCCCTTTCTCCCTCTCCATATCAAATACCTTTTTAAGGTAACCTTTGCTTTCGAGTATGCCTAACATTATTTCATACAAATCAAATTCCTTAATATTTATACCCCAACTTTCCCCATTAATTTTGTGCTTTAGAAAATTTATATGTTCCCGAACTACTAATTCGTCTTGGGGGGGGTAATCAAAGATATGGAAGTTGATTTCGTTGCCTAATCCCTGGTTTTCTTTAAGCTTATGGCTGGTTAGAAGATAAAATAATTTATCCAGCCTTTCATTAATTGCCGCCATTTACTGCCCTCCCAACATAGCCCGCAGGTATATATCCTCACCTTTATCATGCAAATAATATATTATTTCATCTTCTATCAAAGGTTTTATTATTTCGATGCCTTTCTTGTTTTTTTGGGCCAAACCAGCTTCAATTAAAATTCTTTTGTAAACCTGTTTCAGTTTGTATAAAGTATAATCTTGCCAACCAGCTACTCGCTCACTTTGCTCCGCTTTTCTTTGAAAGAAAATATCAAAATCCCCATCCTGAATTATAAAATTCCCCATTAGATAGTTTTCTTGGTAGACTTCGAGCATAAATTCTAGGAAGAGCCTATCTGTCTTTAAAATAGTATATAGGGCTATCTGTTTGCTGGTTTCCAATCGTTCTGATATTAATTTACTAAGTAACCTTTTATCTAAAACTGCTAATCTTTCTGAAATAGTTGCAGCAATTTCTTTAATTCTATTTTCGGTATTGAGCAAAAAGATATTTTCTTTTAGAGCCTTCTCATTAATTTCATCTAGACTAATCCCCCTAGCATAGAGGTTAGCAGCCTTTTTTAATTCTAGGAAGAGAAATGATCTAGCTTTAATTGTTGATCTGTATTCTTCCATCACGCAGCAATACATCCTTTCCTCGTGGCCATTTTGTATATAAGATATATATACTACAAAAACTATCAAATACCTTTTTCCTCGGCAACTGCTATGACTGGAAACCATCTAAATGGCTTATAATTATTTTGCGGATTTCCTCAACCACCACATCAACATCCATATGCACAACCCTATTAGGAAAACGGGCCATGGCCTTATAAATGTCTAAGAATTCATTGGGGATTAAACCATTATAGGAAGCCATTTCAATTGATTCCACATAGGTCTTGGGAAAGCCCCAACCCTCCCTGGCAATCATATGTGTACAAATATCCAGGAAAGTCTCTATTATAAATTGCAACATTCTTGTTTAACAAATTCAATCAATTCCCTAAATTGCCCATCAGATAATATTGTTTTTTCTGGTTTATGGATAATACGGCCCACCACACTCACTCCCCTGTAATTTATCGCAGACCCATATTTATTAAGATTATTAAGCGCCCTATTTTATGATTGAGCTTTCCCAAGGCCCCTGTCCGCCCAGATGCTATTCAGAGTGATATTTACATCATCTAACAGTTATGTAGCAATTTCCACATACAAAGACTAAAAGCATTTTGCTTATTGCCAAGTAAGACCTGCGGGAGATGCCTGAATATTACAGCCTTATAAAATACAATTATAACCCTTGGTACAAATTTAGCCTTTCAAAAGGGATAAAAAAACCCCGAAAGCACTTGGCTTCCAGGGTTTCTGTAATTCTTTTTATCTCTTTGAATATTGGGGTGCTTTTCTGGCTTTATGTAAGCCGTATTTTTTACGTTCTTTCATGCGAGGGTCACGAGTTAAGAATCCTGCTCTTTTTAATTCTGGTCTTAGATCAGGATTAGCTTTTATTAAGGCCCTTGCAATACCTAATTGTACTGAGCCAGCTTGTCCAGTGACTCCGCCACCATTAACTCTACATATTACATCATATCTGCCTATTGTGCTTGTAAGTTCTAGTGGTTGTTGGACAATAAGGCGACTAGTTTTATTAGGGAAAAAATCTTCGAACTGTCTATCATTTATTACGATAGTGCCATTGCCTGGTACTAATCTAACCCTAGCAATAGCCTTTTTCCTTCTCCCGGTTCCCCAGTATTGTACCTTCGCCATAATCTATCCTCCTTACCCTCTGAGTTCACGAACTTCAGGTTTCTGTGCCTGGTGTGGATGTTCGCTGCCTCTATATACTTTTAATTTAGTGAATAATTTTCTACCTAAACGGTTTTTGGGTAACATCCCCCTAACCGCAACTTCAATCGCCTTTTCGGGTCTTTTATTTAATAATTCCCTGTAAGACGTTTCTTTTAAGCCACCTGGATATCCACTATGGTGGCGATATTTCTTTTGGTCTAATTTATTGCCAGTTAATACAATTTTTTCAGCATTAATTATAATTACGAAATCTCCCGTATCAACGTGTGGGGTGTATTCTGGCTTATGTTTGCCTCTTAAAAGAGTGGCAACTTCCGATGCAAGCCGTCCCAAGGTCTGGCCACTAGCATCTATAAGGTACCATTTACGTTCAACCTCTAATGGCTTAGCCATATATGTTTTCACATTTGTCCCTCCTGTGTCTCAAATGAAGCCTATAATGCTTCCTGGGAACGGGGCTGAACCAAGGGGCATTTTTAGACTACCATATAATATTACCGAAAATCAAATACCCTTGTCAAGATAAGTTACAAGTTTCCCTTATATTCCCCCTGCAAGTTCACCCTCCTTTTGGAAATCCGGTTATCCGATGCAGACACCTAGGCTAAATTACCCATGTGGCGAAAAGGAACTGCTGTTAGCCTGGATGCTTAACGTTGAATCTTAGGCTCCCTAATATTTAACTTCCACCAAATACAAACCTTGTGGAGGGGCAGTAGCACTTGCCAGTCTTCGGTCTTGGGCCAATATTATTTCCTTGACTCGGGCAGGAGGCATTTGGTTTTGACCTACTTCTAATAAAACCCCCATAATAATTCGTATCATGTTATATAAGAATCCATTGGCCTCAATAAAAAAATCTATATAAGTATCGTCCTCGATAAAATAACAATCCATAACATTTCTTACATGACTTTTAACCGATGAACCACTAGCACAGAAGGATTTAAAGTCATGTTCACCTTTTATATAATCACAAGCAGCCCGCATAGCTAACATATTCAGGGGTTGGCTATAAGATAGGGCATAATCTCTTACAAAAGTTCGCCCTACCTTGAGACGGTAGATTCTATATTTATATAGCTTAGATACTGCATCATACCTGGGGTGAAATGTGGATGGTACTAATAGACTTTCTAGTACTCTGATATCACTAGGTAAAACACTATTTAAGGCAAAAGGCCACTTCTCTGGGGGTATGCTACTGTCGGTATCGAATACTACTACCTGTCCTAAAGCATGTACCCCAGTGTCAGTACGGCCAGCACTTATAATCGGCTCTTGGGCACCAATTAACTTTAATATAGCCTTTTCAATTTCTGCTTGAATGGTAGGGGCATTTTTCTGCCTTTGGAATCCATGATAATTGCTGCCATCATATTCAATAATTAACTTTATTCTGTGCATTTTTTCTCCTCATAAGGCCTTTTTTATCTAAACAAAAGTAAATATTATAATTGGTAACAAGGCAAATGTATAAAGATAGTCAATTTTTGTAGCTTCTAGGCTATATAAATAAGTTCTTTTTTGGCTACTATCGTAGCAGCGTGCTTCCATAGCTGTGGCAATTTCACCCGCCCGATTAAAAGATATTCTTAACCAGGGTATTAATATGGAAATCAATCCTTGGAATTTATCTTTAATACTACCCTTTTGGAAGTTAATGCCCCGACTTTTCTGGGCTAAATGTATTCTTTGGGCTTCCTCCATAAACAAGGGTATGAATCTTAAACTTATAGTCATAATCATAACTAATTCTTCTATGGGAAAACCAAGACGACCAAAAGGTTTAAGTAGCTTTTCGATTCCATTCATTAGGGCAGAAGGACTAGTAGTAGCAGTTAAAACCCTTATTATTATTAATAGTAAGCATATCCTTATACTTATGGATATAGCCATTTGGACTGCAGGGGTACTTACACTAAATTTATACAATTTGAAAAGTGGAGGCCCCTTCACCAATATTAGCTGTAAGAATACAGTTATAATTATAAGCCAAGCAAAAGGTCTAATGGCTTCTAAATACAAGTTTATTTTTACCTTACTCGCCCTTACAAGATAAAAAGCAGGTATAAATAAGAATAGTAATTTATAAGGAAATGTGGCCACCACAATTAGGATTAATAATACGGCACTTATAACTATCTTAGTTCTGGCATCTAAATTATGTAAAATGGAATCTGTTGGTATATATTGGCCAAATTTCATCCCTTTATACATCTGCATTCTCCCCAATTAATCCGCTAGATGGCTGCTAACAAAGTGTAGCGATGATTTCTTCTATAAGTGTATCTTCAGTCCAATTTTCAAGTCTTAGCCCAAATCCTTTTTCCCTTAATTTAATAGCTGTTTCCATATAGGCTGGTAGACGATGTGAAAGAGTCTTTAGGCTATCAAGCTTTTCGGGCCCTAAGTCTGGGGACAAAATCATAGCTATCCTGCCCTTGGACATTATATAGATTTCGTCACATATTTCTAGTAAATAGCTAAGATTATGAGAAACAATAACAATAGTTTTCTTACTGTCCTTTAGCCTTAATATAAGCTGCTGTAAATCTTGACGGCCTGGATAATCTAAAGCTGCGGTAGGTTCGTCTAGTAAAATATATTTCCTATCTAAAGCCAATATAGTCGCTATGGCTACCCTTCTTTTTTCACCACTGCTAAGGTTTGCTAGCCTCTTGTCTTTATATTCTGCGCCTGGTAGGCCGACTATTTCCATACTTTTTAAAACTCGATCTTTAATTTCATTTGCCTTTAGTTTCTGTATGGTTAGGCTGTAAGCAATTTCTTCAAATACCCGCTCTAGAATAAACTGCATTTCCGGAAATTGAAAGACTAAACCCACGCTATTTACAAGTGTATTCTGCTTATTTACTTTTATGCCATCATCAACAATTATCTGGCCTTTTTGGGGTGTTAATATACCAGCCAATATTTGTAATAGTGTAGTTTTGCCCGAACTAGTAGCACCCATGATTCCTACAATGGTATTTTCCTGTATTTCTAGTGATATGTTTTCAAGTGCTAGCTTTGCAAAAGGTCTTCCTAATTGATAAGAATAGCTGATATTTTCTAGCTTAATTGACATAGTTCTTCCACCAATTCATCAACGGTTAAAGGTTTATTGGATAGTTGTAGTCTCCCTTGTGCCTTAGCCTTGAGCTTTTCCATAAGTTTTATCACTTCTATTTGTTCAATGCCTAGTTTTTCTAGTTTTTCTGTATTCATGGGTAAGTCAGATGGTTGTAGGATTCCTTTTATCCTTCCCTCATCAAGTAATACTATCCTGTCTGCATGGATAATCTCTTGTAAATCATGGGTAATCATGATTACAGTAGTATTATCTTTGCGATTTATTTTAATTATATTTTGGATTATGCTCTGCTTGCTTTGGCTATCTAACATAACAGTAGGTTCATCTAATACTAGACATTTAGGGTTCATGGCCAAAAGGCCAGCTAAGGCAACCTTTTGTTTTTGTCCCCCAGATAAAAGATAAGGAGGATGTTTTTTAAACTCCTCCATTGATACCATTCTAAGAGCTGTATCAACTCTATCCCTTATCTTTTGGGCGGGCAGCCCTAAATTTCCGGGGCCAAATGCCACATCTTCCTCTACTAAATTAAAGATTATTTGGTTATCTGGCGAAGGCAATAACAAGCCCACTTTTTTTCGTATCTTTACTAAATCTTGCTGGTCTGTAATCTCTAGCCCATCTACCTTTATTAGCCCGCTACTAGGAATAAGCATACCATTGAGCAAACGAGCTAAGGTTGACTTTCCAGAAGCATTTTTCCCTACAACTGCCACAAATTCCCCTGCCGCAATATCTAAAGTTATGTTTACTAAAGCTGCTTGATTGCTATGGGGATAAGTATAAGATACATTCTGTAAACTAATCATCATTAGTCAACTAGTTCTAATATTACCATAGGGGCGCCATCTCCCTTACGATAGCCAGTTTTAATTATCCGAGTATAGCCACCTTGACGGTCAGCATAACGGCTAGCGATATCCGCAAAGAGTTTTTCTACCGCAGAATCGTTGGTAATATAAGATAAGGCTTGCCTCCTCGAATGTAGATCACCCTTTTTGCCTAAAGTAATCATTTTTTCTGTAACTTTCCTTATTTCCTTTGCCCTTGCTTCAGTAGTAGTTATTTTCTCAGCTTCTATTAAAGAGATAACTGAATTTTTAAGCACAGCTTTTCTTTGACTACTTGCTAAGCCTAATTTACGTTGACTCAAAAAGGGCCCCTCCTTTCTAATCTTAAGGTTGTTTTAATGCTAAATCTAGTTCGCCAAGCTTTCTTTCTATTTCCTCTAAAGATTTTTGGCCTAGATTTCTAATTTTGCTCATTTCTTCCCGAGTTTTTTCAATTAGTTCACCGACGGTATTAATATTAGCCCTCTTAAGGCCATTAGAAGCCCTAACTGATAATTCTAATTCCTCGATAGACATTTCTAGAACCTTGTCTTTTTTCTCTTCTTCTTTTTCTACAAGTATCTCGACTTCTGCATAAGTATCATCAATTTCGGTAAATAATTTTAGATACTCAATTAAAATCTGAGCAGATAAACTAATAGACTCTTCTGGGGTAATACTACCGTCTGTCCATATTTCTAAGGTTAGACTATCATAGTCTGTTCTTTTCCCTACCCGGGCATTATCAACAGTATAATTAACCCGATTTACTGGAGTATAAATAGAATCAATAGGAATTAAACCTATTATTTCATCATCTTTTATGGGCTGTTGGTCAGCTGCTACGTAGCCACGACCCCTTTCCACAGTTAACTCCATTTCCAATTTAGCCCCCTCACCTAGGGTAGCTATATGCAAATCTGGGTTTAAGACTTCTATTTCAGCATCAGGTTCAATATCCCCAGCTGTAACCCTTTTAGGGCCAACTTGTTCAATTCTGATAGTTTTACGTTCATTACTATCATAACGTAAAATCATCTTTTTAATATTTAAAATCATTTCCGTAGTATCTTCAACTATGTCGGGTAAAATTGAAAATTCATGTAAGACTCCATCAATCTTGATAGAAGTCACTGCTGCACCTGGCAAAGACGATAAAAGTACCCTACGCAATGAGTTGCCTAAAGTAGTACCATAACCTCTTTCTAATGGCTCAATAACGAATTTACCATAGTTGGCTTCAGCTAACTTTTCTACACAATCAATCCTAGGTTTTTCCATTTCTAACATCTAGGCTATCCCCTCCTTCATAATTAAGAGGTTTTTTATCTAGAGTAGAGCTCAACAATTAATTGTTCCCTAACTGGAGTATCAATTTGCTCCCTAATTGGATAAGCTAGAACAGTACCTGTTAAGGTCTCTACATTAACACTTAACCACTCTGGTGGAGTTTTATAGGCAGCTTGCTCTTTTAGCTCTTGGAATTTTACTGATGAGGTACTCTTTTCTCTTACTTGTATTACATCGCCTACTTTTACCAACATTGATGGAATATTAGCTTTTCTACCGTTAATTGTAAAGTGGCCATGGCTTACTAATTGTCGTGCCTCTTTTCTGGAGGAGGCAAAACCTAATCTATATACAACATTATCTAATCTTCTTTCGACTAGAATGAATAGATTTTCACCAGTAACTCCTTTTTGCCGATCAGCTTTTTCAAAATACCTGCGGAATTGTTTTTCTAAAATTCCATAAGTCCTTCTCATTTTTTGCTTTTCTCTTAATTGTAGACCGTATTCACTAACCTTTTGTCTACGACCTTGCCCATGAACGCCAGGAGCATAGGGCCTTCTTTCTATGGAGCATTTTTCCGAATAGCATCTATCCCCTTTAAGAAATAGTTTTTCCCCTTCCCGGCGGCATTGGCGGCAAACAGCATCTGTATATCTTCCCACTTTATCTTATTCCCTCCTTATACTCTTCTTCTTTTGGGTGGTCTACAACCATTATGAGGAATTGGTGTAACATCCTTAATTGCACTAACTTCGAGTCCAGCTGCTTGTAGCGATCTTATGGCCGCTTCACGACCTGCACCTGGTCCCTTTACATAACATTCTACTTCCTTAAGGCCATGTTCCATGGCCGCTTTAGCTGCATTTTCAGCAGCTTGTTGGGCCGCAAATGGTGTGCTTTTTCTAGAGCCTTTAAAACCGGAACTCCCTGCACTAGCCCAAGAAATTGCATTGCCATGTTTGTCAGTTATAGAAATAACTGTATTGTTAAAGGTAGATTTAATGTGAACAATTCCTTGTTCAATATTTTTTTTCTCACGTTTTCTAACCCTGCTTGTTGGTCTTTTTGCCACTTAATTGTCCCCTTTCTAAGGCTATTTTCTTTTAACACCAGATACTCTTTTTGGCCCCTTACGGGTTCTTGCATTAGTTTTAGTTTTTTGGCCTCTTACTGGTAAACTACGGCGATGGCGGATGCCCCTATAACACCCCAAATCCATTAACCTTTTAACATCCATATTAACTTGTCTGCGCCTGTCACCTTCAACACTATAGCTTCTGTCTATTATATCCCTTAATCTGGAAACTTCATCCTCAGTTAAATCTTTCACTCTTGTGTCTGGGTTTATACCTGCTTCGGTGAGAATTTTCAAAGAAGAAGATCTGCCTATCCCAAAAATATAGGTAAGAGAAACTTCAACCCTTTTATCACGTGGTAAATCAACCCCTGCTATCCTTGCCAAAAAAATTCACCTCCAATTATATTATCCTTGTACTTGTTTATGCTTAGGGTTTTCGCAAATCACCATGACCTTACCCCTACGCCTAATTACTTTACATTTTTCACACATAGGTTTTACTGATGGCTTGACTTTCAAATTAGTACCTCCTTAATTAGGACGAATTAGCCTACTTAAAACGGTAGGTTATTCTGCCACGATTTAAATCATAAGGTGATAATTCTACCATAACCTTATCACCAGATAAAATTCTGATGAAGTTCATACGCATTTTGCCAGAAATATGGGCGAGGACCTTATGGCCATTTTCTAATTCCACCGTAAACATAGCATTAGGCAGTGGTTCAAGAACAATACCCTCGACTTCTATGACATCATCCTTAGCCATTTACCAGACCTCCTTCCCATCTATTATTTATCCTCCTGAATTTTTCTAATGTTCTTACGAATAAGATGGTTTTCAGGCATTTTCTCGCCTTTAAGGCACAACTTAACATCCTCGGCAATTAAATTTGTAATTTTAATATGTTTAATGTTCTTGAGCTTAGGATTTTCAATTTTCCTTAAATCCCCATCAGCTAGCATTACAAAATCCTCATTAACAATACTAATAATTACAAAAGGCCTGCCTTTATCCCGCCCAGCTTTGGAGTAAGCAATTTTGCCTATTCTTTCATCCATAATTAGCCACCCCCAACTATAATAGGGTCAGAATTTCTGGCCCCTTTTCGGTTATAGCTATTGAATGTTCAAAATGCGCTGAATAACCTCCATCTTGCGTAACAACAGTCCATTCATCCTCTTTAGTAAATACCTTATAAGTACCTACATTCACCATAGGTTCAATAGCCAAAGTCATGCCCTCTTTTAATATTGGTCCACTATTAATTCTACCATAATTAGGAACAGGGGGATCTTCATGCATATCTCTACCTATGCCATGCCCTACAAAATCACGTACTACTGAAAAACCATGTTTTTCGGCATGAGTTTGGACGGCATTAGAAATTGCTCCCAATCTATTACCTATAAGAGCCTTTTCAATACCTGCCATAAGAGCCTCCTCGGTGACTTTCAGTAGCTTAGCTACCTGGGCGCTAATTTCTCCAACTGGGACAGTTATAGCAGAATCACCTGCAAAACCATTAGCTATTACACCAAAGTCAATACTGATAATATCGCCTTCTTTAAGCTCGCGGTGGCTAGGTATTCCATGGACTACCTCCTCATTAATTGAGGCACATATAACACCTGGAAACGGTCTACCCCCTTTGGGGTTGGGATAATTTTTAAATACTGGACGAGCATTTCTTTTTTTTGCTTCATATTCAGCAATGGCGTTTAAATTAGCCGTAGTAGTCCCAGGCTTGACTCTTTGCCTGAGAATATCTAGTATTTCAGCCACTATACGACCTGCTACCCTCATCTTGGCTATTTCGGCTGAATTCTTTATTATTATCATTGATAACTCCCCAATACCTGAATTATATCAGAAAATATTTCTGACGAATCCCTAGCACCATCCAGGTCATGCAATCTTCCTTGCCCTTCATAATAATTTAGTAGCGGATTAGTCTGCTCTTGGTATACCTTTAATCTATTAGTCATGGTCTTGGCACTATCATCACTACGTTGTACCAAGTTTCCTCCACACTTATCGCAAAGTCCCGCCTTTTGAGGTGGATTAAACTTTAAGTTATAAACCGCCTTACAGTCCGGACAACTTATCCGATTAGAGATACGTTCAATTAATATATCATCAGCAACAGATATATTAATAACTAGATCCAGTTTTTTACCAAGTTCAGACAAGACTTCATCCAAAGCTTCTGCTTGCACTGTTGTGCGGGGGAATCCGTCCAATAAAAATCCGTCTTTACAATCATCTTGAGCTAACCTATCCTTTACGATACCTATGGTTACTTCATCTGGTACAAGTTTACCTTCGTCCATATAGTTTTTCGCTATCAAACCAAGCTCCGTACCATTACTCACGGCTTCCCGGAACATATCCCCTGTGGAGATATGAGGGATGGGATATTTAGCTTTTATAAGTTCAGCTTGGGTCCCTTTCCCAGCACCAGGAGGTCCCATTAGAATAATGTTCACAAAATCATCTCCTAATTATTTAACAAAACCTTCATAGCTTCTTAAAAGTAAATGTGACTCTATCTGTTTCATAGTATCTAAAGCAACACCGACTACAATTAATAGTGCAGTACCACCAAACCACAAACTTGTAACACCAGTTAGCGCAATAATGAAGTTGGGCAATATGGCTATAAAACCTAGGAATACACCCCCGGCTAAAGTGAGCCTAGATAAAATTTTATCTATATATTCAGCAGTTGGTCTACCTGGCCTTATACCGGGAACAAATCCTCCATACTTCTTAATATTATCAGCTACATCCATAGGATTGAAGATTATAGCTACATAAAAATAAGTAAAGAATACGATTAATACAAAATAAAATAAATTATAAGCTACACTACCAAAATGAAAATAGGTTTCCAAAAACCGGTTAATAGCTGAACCTGGATTAGTGAAAGAGGCAATAGTTGCTGGGAACATCATCAATGCCATAGCAAAAATTATAGGAATAACTCCAGCCGCATTCACCTTAATGGGTAAAAAGGTGCTTTGTCCACCATATAATCTTCTTCCCACTACCCGTTTAGCGTATTGTACTGAAATTCTGCGTTGTCCTTCATTAACTGCAATAATGGCCACAATTATCGCCAATGCCAAAATTATAAATAATAAAATATTGAAAGCCCCGATTATTCCACCAGCTAGTTCTTGGCCTACCCCAGATATTTGACTAGGTAACCTAGATACAATACCAGCGAAAATAATTAAGGATATCCCATTACCAATACCGTGTTCGGTAATCATTTCCCCGATCCACATTAAGAATGCAGTTCCAGCTGTTAATGAAATAGCAATAATTAAATAGGAGGCTATGCCAGGACTGGCAATTGCGCCATTTTTACCTAAGGCAAAGGACATTCCTAATGCTTGGATAAATGCAAGTACCACAGTTCCATAGCGGATATATTGGGCAATAACTTTTCTGCCTTCCTCACCTTCCTTGGAAAGTTGCTCTATGCGGGGTACTATAACTTGTAATAACTGCATAATAATCGAAGCATTAATATAGGGGGTGATACTCATAGCAAATATACTAAATCTTTTAAAAGCACCACCAGATATTATGTCAAAAAAACCAAATAACTGTCCACTCAATAATTGTTGTATCGCCTCAGGATTTATTCCGGGGACAGGAATATGTGCTCCCACTCTGAAAACTAATAACATCATCAAAGTGAAAAATAATTTTCTTCTTAAGTCTCCGACTTTAAAGGCCTGCCCGAATGATCC
>CAZUSS010000039.1:7454-16496 GCA_964623245.1 uncultured Syntrophomonadaceae bacterium | reverse complement strand
CTAAAGAATTGATAATTTCCGGGATACCGTGATTAATTTCGGGGTCTAAGTGGTAAGGCCTACCAGCTAGGACTATTCCTTTTTGGCCAGTTTCTTTTAGATAATCCAAGACCTTTTTCCCTTGGATTTTTATATCCTTTTTAAAGTCCAAATCTTCTTGCCAAGCCTTGTTAACCGCTCGGGCTATTTCCCTTTTGTTAATTCCCATAAATGCAAATTCTTGATGGAGTCTATTAATTAGCTGCTTTTTATTATCATAGGGCAGGAAAGGTGTCATAAGGGTTACTTCATTTTCTCGAATTATATCCATATTGTTTTTTATTACTTCTGGATAGGAGATAACCATGGGACAATTGTAATTATTGTTGGCATCCTTTTGTTCGATTCTTTCGTGTATAATTGAAGGATAAAAAATTAATTTAATTCCTTTTTCTATTAATGCTGCAATATGTCCATGGGCTATTTTAGCTGGAAAACAAGCAGTATCTGAAGGGATGGTATCAGCCCCCAAATCATATATATCCCGTGAGGAACGGGGTGATAATTCTACCCTAAACCCTAAATCGGTAAAGAAAGTAAACCAAAATGGATAATTTTCATACATATTTAGTGCCATAGGTATACCTATCGGACCTCTTTTAGCCTTTTCCATAGCTAATGGTTGATAGTCTACCAGTCTTTTATATTTATAATCATAAAGATTAGGTAAAAGGGCTTTTTTATTAGCTTTACCCACCATTTTTTCACAACGATTGCCTGATATGTATCGGTTGCCATCTGGGAAACTATTGATAGTCAGCAAGCATTTATTATTACAACCTGCACAACGGGTTAACTTAGTTTTTACGGAAAAGGAGTTCAACTTTTCAGCAGATATGATGGAACTTACTTCATCTGGCTGGCTTTGTTTTTGGGCTATTAGTGCTGCACCAAAAGCTCCCATTAATGGGGCTATATTGGGTCTAATTACTTCCTTATCCGCGATAATTTCTAGACATCTTAATACTGAATCATTTTGGAAAGTGCCACCTTGCACTACGATATTTTCTCCCAAATCATCAGCACTGCGCATTTTAATGACTTTAAATAAGGCGTTTTTAATAACCGAATAGGATAGACCTGCCGATATATCAGCAGGGGTAGCCCCTTCCTTTTGGGCTTGTTTCACCATGGAATTCATAAAGACTGTACATCTGGAACCTAGATCTACGGGAGCCTGTGATTCGAGAGCTAAACTGGCAAATTCCTTGACGGGGGTATTTAGTGATTCAGCAAAACCCTCAATAAATGAACCACAGCCTGATGAGCAGGCTTCATTTAGCATAATGTCCTCTATAATACCATTCTTAATCCTTAGACATTTCATATCTTGCCCACCGATATCTAAGATTAAATCTACTTGGGGATTAAAAAACTTGGCTGCTGTATAATGGGCTATGGTTTCAACTTCACCAATATCAATATTAAAAGCAGTTTTTAATAGATTTTCCCCATATCCAGTCACAGCCGCATTTTTAATAATGGCGGTGGTGGGTAACTTATGGTATAAATCCTCCAAGATATTTAGACCAGATTTCAAGGGGCTACCCCCATTATTAGTATAATATGAATATAGTAGGGCTCCATTTTCATCAATTAAAGCAGCCTTAGTAGTGGTAGAACCTGCATCAATACCTAAATAACAATCTCCGCTATATGTAGCTACATTTCTAGTATTAATTTTATGTAAATTATGTCTGTGATAAAAATTATCTGCCTCTTCTTCATCCAAAAATAAAGGTCTAAGACGCATTACTTCCTGATGATTAGTAATATCTAGTGTTTTTAGGTGGTGGATTAGATTAGACAAAAGTCTAGGTGACTCCGTTCTAGAGGCTAGTGCAGCCCCCATAGCCACAAAGAATTGGGCATGGTCTGGGAAGATTGCTTCTTGGTCGGAAAGTTTTAGAGTTTCCTTAAATCTGGCCCTAAGTTCTGATAAGAAAAAAAGCGGACCACCTAAGAAAGCTACATTTCCTCTTATCGGTTTTCCGCAAGCCAGCCCACTGATAGTTTGGTTAACTACAGCTTGAAAAATCGAGGCGGCAATATCCTCTTTGCCAGCCCCTTCATTTAACAATACTTGGATATCAGTTTTAGCAAATACTCCACAGCGAGCTGCTACGGGATATATAGTGGTATGAGTCTTGGCAAGTTCATTTAAACCCGAGGCATCAGTACCCAAAAGGGTAGCCATTTGGTCAATGAATGCCCCAGTTCCCCCCGCACATATTCCGTTCATTCTTTGGTCTAGACTGCCTTCGAAAAAGGTTATTTTAGCATCTTCACCACCTAATTCAATAGCCACATTGGTCTCGGGTATAAATTTTTCAATCGTATGGGTACAAGCAATTACTTCTTGAACATGGGGGATTCCTATCCAGGTAGAAACGGCCAGGCCAGCGGAGCCAGTAACCATAATGGTAAGTGGTTTATTTCCTATTACTTTAAGGGCGTTACTTAAAAGTTCGGTAGTATATTTTTTTGTTTCTGCATAGTGTCTTTTATAATTTTGATAAACAACCTGACCATCTTTATCTATAACAACTAATTTTACTGTAGTAGATCCCACATCCAAACCCATATGTAGTGTTTCATTAATCATTTAGACCCCTCCGTAATTTAAGAAAGCGAATTTAAGTGTTTGAATAAGGTAATTTTATGGTAGTTTAAAAGCATTTTTTAGTCAAATTAGATTAATATAAATTTGCCGTTGATTTTTACCATAAATGCAAAGCAGTCCTAAAAGATATTAAAGTGTGGAAAATTTTTGATTTTAGCTAGGAAGAAGAAAAATAAGACAAGACTTTCAGCTTATTTTATGGTATATAATCCATATAGGATCTTATAGATTCATATATTACAAAGGAGGTATTTGATGAAATCACTAAAAGGAACTAGAACCGCTGAAAACCTCATGAAGGCATTTGCTGGTGAATCACAAGCTAGAGGAAGATATATGATGTATGCTTCAATAGCAAAAAAGGAAGGCTATGTGCAAATAGCCAATTTATTTACGGAAACCGCCCGTAATGAATATGAACATGCCAAGAGATTTTATAAATTTTTACCAGAAAGTCTTAATGGTGAACCAGTTGAAATTACAGCCGATTATCCCGTAGCTTTGGGTGATACTAGGTTTAATTTGCAGGCTGCAGCCGATGGGGAGAATGAAGAATGGGATAAACTGTATCCGGAATTTGCTGACATAGCAGATGAAGAAGGTTTCCCTGTTATTGCGGTAGTTTTTAGGAAAATTGCGGAAGTAGAGAAACACCATGAAGCTAGGTATAGAAAATTACTAGCTAACCTAGAAAATGATAAAGTATTCAAAAAGGAACAAGTAGTAGAATGGAAATGCGATAACTGCGGATATGTGCATGAAGGCAAAGAAGCACCCCAAATGTGTCCTGCTTGTGCCCATCCCCAGGATTTCTTTGAGGTATTTGCTGAGAATTATTAATATCTATTAGGATGAAAAACCTGCAGTATACCTTTAAAAACATATACTGCAGGTTTTATTTTAAAAATATTTAATGGCAACTACTAAAGCACTTATTGATTATTTGGCTTGCCTTCTAAATACGGAATAATAGTTTTGACTAATTTTAATATTAATTCTTGTTCCTTAGCAGAACACCTATAAAACAAATCATTAAGCTCTATTAGCTTCACATTTTCTTCTCTAACCTTATAAACAAGGTAGTCTTCCTGAACATAACCATGATTATCCTCAATGCCAAAAACAATATAATCTGTAGATAGGTGCAGACATGTAGCAATATCAGCCAAAACGGCCAGGCTCATTTGCCTTTCCCCTCGTTCAATTTGTCCAATATAATATTCAGACAATGCGACTAATTCTGCAAATTCCTGCCGAGATAGTCCTAACCTTTCTCTCCCTTGCCGAACTCGTTGGCCCAGAGCTTTGATATCTATCATGATAATTATCCACTCCCAAATTATACTCTACCTAAATCTGGCTGGTCACGGAACTTGCTCACAGCCTAAATATACCAATTGCATATAGCCAATTATTATTGTAAAATTATCTAGGATTAGCTTTGGGGGGGGATAGACTGAATGGGAGAAAGAGGAAAAATAGAAGCTACTAGGACCATTCTAACTGAAGCGATTAAGCAGAATAAAGATAAGGAGACTATCCTCAATATTAGCGAGGAACTTGACCAATATATTGTAGATTATTATTTAAAGCAAAAGCAAAATCAGGATGAAAGGAAATAATTTTAAGGACTTTAAAATAGAATATGGTCTTGCCTAAAGTTATTATGGCTCTTTATAAATAAGGGGCCTTTTTATTTATTATTATTTAAGGAACTTATCTTATCAAAAAAATTTATGTTATAGTATTCATTATCACAAAAGCATTTATTGTTTGTTAATTTAATCTTTTTGTAGAAATCTGGAGGAAGTTTATAATGGATAGAGCAGAACAAATGGCGATAGGGACTATAACCAGTTTATTGTTTAGGTTTTCCTTACCTGCAATTGTAGGTATGTTAGTCCATGCCTTATATAATGTAGTCGATAGTATATTCGTAGGTCGTGGGGTAGGGGAACTAGCTTTAGCAGGGATCACAGTAAGTTTTCCCCTTATGATAATATTTATGGCTTTTGTCATGTTAATTGGCATGGGAGCCACTACACTTATATCCATCCGTTTAGGGGAGGATAAGGGTGCAGAAGCTGAAAAAATAATAGGGAACGCCTTGGTTTCATTTATAATTATTGGTCTTACCATAACTACTTTGGGCTTAATATTTTTGGAACCACTTTTGACTCTATTCGGGGCCAGTGCTAATGTATTGCCATTTGCGGTAGATTATCTGAGGATAATTTTACTGGGTACTATATTAATGGCTATTGGCGTGGGGATGAATAACTTTATCCGAGCTGAGGGTAATCCTAAGACGGCTATGTATACCATGCTAATTGGGGCAGTTACCAATGTAGTCCTAGACTATATATTTATTTTTATATTCCATTGGGGTATTAAAGGAGCCGCCTGGGCGACGGTCATTTCGTATGCCGTTACTAGTACTTGGGTTTTATATTATTTTTTAAAGGGAAACAGCTTGTTAAAGATTCGTTTCCATAACCTAAAACTTAATATACAGATAGTATTGGGGATTATGGCGATTGGTTTTCCCGCTTTTGCCATGCAGATAACTAGTAGTGTGCAAAACCTAATATTAAATCGTAGTCTGGTCTATTACGGCGGAGATTTAGCCTTGGCGGCCATAGGTATAATAATGAGTATTGCCACCTTACTAGTCATGCCCGTTATAGGAATTAACCAAGGGGCCCAGCCGATTATAGGTTTTAATTATGGGGCCAAACAGCTAGGACGGGTCAAAGACACCATAAAATTAGCAATTATCGCGGCTACTACCATAATTACTTTTGGTTTCATAATCGTAAAGCTGTGGCCAGTCCAACTAATAAGTCTATTTAATACCAATCCCGAATTAATAGAACTAGGTACCCATGGTATGCTAATATTTTTCATATTTTTACCCATAGTAGGTGTTCAGATTGTGGGGGCGGGATATTTCCAAGCGGTAGGTAAACCAGTACAAGCTACCGTTTTAAGTTTGTCCCGGCAAGTGCTGATATTTATCCCCCTCCTACTAATTTTTCCCCGAATTTGGGGCTTGGATGGTATATGGTGGGCAGGTGCTGTATCAGATATAGGGGCCTTTACCTTAACTGGTTTATGGCTATGGTATGAAATCAGACAGTTAGGCAAAACAGATAAGGCAGGGGACAATACAGAAAGGGAGACTGCCATTGCCAAAACATAACTGCAATTAATCAAGGACTTTTTGCATTATTTCATTTATAATATATTATATAAACTAAATAATTACTGACTGGTAAAACTACTTTTTGGGAAAGGAGTAGTAAAATGAAGATTAACAAAAGAATTTTTAGCATTATTGTTTTGAGTGCATTTATATTAACCTTCGGTGGCATGGCCCTGGCTAATGAAATAGTGGCCAAGGATAAGCAGTTTGGGCCAGTAGGACAGTCTCAGCAATTGCATATGCGTGATTGTCAAGCACCAGCCTGTTTGAATGCAGTAGACCAATTAGTTAAAGAAGATAAACTCACCATTGAGGAAGCGAATGCTATCAAACAAGAAATAGCGGAAGAAAGAAATAAACGCTGGGCTGAAAGAGAGGCACTCAGGGCCGAAAGGGACAAAGATAGGGCGGCTAGGCAAGGCTATGGAAAACACCATATGAGAATGGGACATTGCCGCAATTAAAAGAAAAATAATCTTATAAAAACTCCGCCATAATAGGTGGGGTTTTTTATTTGGAGTAGCAGCTAGTAAATGGGTAATTATGTTATTGCTATTTTAGGCCACTCCTCTTATAATTATGCAGGGTGTTTAGACAAATATTCAGAAAGTTAGATTTTATTCTAGTTTTTCCAATTAATTTTGCATAATGGGGAGGGTGTCTTTTGTTAGCTTTTGTTTGGAAAAGATTATTTAAAATGGCAGGTTGGAAAACTGTGGGGGAACTGCCCACAGATGTTAAGAAATATATTGTTGTGGCTGCACCCCATACTAGTAATTGGGACTTTTTCTATGCTCGGGCTACTGCATATATCCTTGATATTAAGGTGAATTATTTAATTAAAAGCGACTGGCTGGTATTTCCCTTGAGTATATTTTTCAAAATTACGGGTGCCATTGGTGTAAAGCGTAAAAAAGGTAAAAAAGGTTTGGTGGACAAGCTAGTTGAAAAAATAAATAAGGTAGATGAATTGGCCATTATTGTGGCTCCTGAAGGTACTCGGAAGGCTGTAGACAGATGGAAAACTGGCTTTTATCAACTTGCGGTACAAGCTGAATTGCCTATTGCCTTAGCATATTTAGATTATGCGAAAAAGGAAGCTGGTATAGGTGATATAATATATCCTAGTGGTAATTATTATGGGGACATGTTTAAAATACGGGAATTTTATAAATCTATCAACCCGAAATTTCCTGAAAATTACCGGATTAATATTTTACCTGAATTTGAATTTGATAAGATTTTAGATATTTAGATAGTAAAAGCCTCCCATTATGTATACAGAATGGGAGGCTTTGGTAATCTAACTTTAATTTTGTTCCCGGCGGGATGCCTCTAATTCCCGTAAGGCTTTGTGGTCAACTTTCTGCATATTGGTTCGGGGTATATCCTCTAAAAATTCAATATATCTAGGAACCTTATAGGCGGCTAAAGACTTGCGGCAAAAATCAATAACTTCCTTTTCAGTCATGGTTTCACCTGCTCTTAGGACCACGAATGATTTAATCGATTCACCTCGAATATCATCAGGAACTCCTATGGTACCAGCATCCAATATTTTTGGATGGGTATATAAGACTTCATCAATATCGCGAGGATATACATTAAAACCGCTAGAAATAATCATGTCCTTGGTACGCCCCACTATGAATACATAGTAGTCCTCATCGACATAGGCTATATCTCCAGTATGGAACCAACCATCTTTTATAGCGTTAGCAGTTTCCTCGGGGTTATTCCAGTATTCTTTAATGATCAGAGGGCCCTTTAATAGTAATTCACCAGGTTCTCCAATGGGCATTTCTTTGCTTCTAGTTTCCACATCAACTATTTTTATATCATTATCAGGGAAAAGTATGCCTACACTACCAGGCTTACGTTTACCTTTGGGATTGACCATAATTCCGTTGGTGGTTTCCGAGCCCCCGAAACCTTCGATTATTGTGGAGCCAGTTACTTCTTCAAAGTATTTCATGGCTTCAACTGGGAGAGGTGCAGAACCCGACAAAAGGAATTGAATTGAGCTGGCCTTGGAATTAGGCAATTCTGGATGTTGGTTTAGCATCTGAATTAGGGCTGGTACGGCTGGCCAATAGGTAGGTAAATGCTGATTAATTGCTTTTAGGACATTATCGGGAGTAACTTCGGGAACTAAGATCATGGTTCCGCCAGAGGCTAGGTTACAATTAATTTGCATATTAAAGCCATAAATATGGTATAAAGGAACCGTACATAAGGTTCTGAGTTCTTCGGGTGGGAAAAAAGCCCGAGCCCATTCTATGAAAACAGTATAAAAGGCTACGAAGTTAGCATTGGTTAAACGGCAACCTTTAGGGACTCCGGTTGTACCACCCGTATATTGCAATATTACCGTATCTTCATTATCAAGGTGTATTTGGGGTTCTAAATCACTGCTAGTTTCTAGTAGAGTTTTGTAATCATAAATATTATCAGCCTTTTCGATTTCCACTTCTTTGCCCGGAATTTGCAGGACAATCATTTTTTTCAGGTCTGTTTTACCCGAGCGCATTACATTAAGTATTTTGGGGGCGAAAGGGCCCAAAACTATAACTGTTTCAGCCCCGCTGTCAGAAAACTGGTAAGTTAATTCCGATTCCGTATAAAGGGGGTTAAGCGCCACTTGTATAGCCCCCGTTTTCATTATGGCATGTGCACATATAATGAATTCAGGGATATTGGGTAGGACTAAGGACACTCTGTCCTCTTTTTTAATTCCTAATTCAAGGAGGGCATTAGCCAATTTTTTTGCCAGTTGATTAGTTTCTTGGTAAGTAAATACCTGATCATTACATAATATGTAGGGATGATCGGGTTTTACCCTTACCCACTTGATAAATTCATCTTTCATGGTGGTTTTTGGATAGTAACATGTAGAAGGTACACCAGGATCATACCATTTGTGCCAGGGTCGTTCAAAAGCCATTATTACCAACTCCTTATAAATTATTTCCATGTCATTAATTGCTCCATATAGTTTTTTACAACTGTTAGGGATAAAAAACCTAGGAGAAATATAGTGAAATTCAGATATGTCTACTGAAACACTTATCAATTATTATATTTTGTTTAATAGGATTAATTATGCCCGAAATCAATAATAATCATGTTATATTAATAATAAGTTTAAATTATATTACAGTAAAGGGGGCATAAA
>CAZUSS010000039.1:0-7354 GCA_964623245.1 uncultured Syntrophomonadaceae bacterium | reverse complement strand
AATCATGTTATATTAATAATAAGTTTAAATTATATTACAGTAAAGGGGGCATAAATAATGGGTAACTATGATGTCGTAGTTATAGGAGCAGGTAATGGCGGTTTAACTGCAGCTGCATCCCTAGCCCAAAAGGGGGTCAAAGTCTTACTTGTGGAAAAACATAATATCCCTGGGGGGTGTGCCACTAGTTTTTACCGAGGAAGATTTGAATTTGAGGTAGCCCTACACCAATTAAGCGGTTTGGGGACTTCAGAAAAACCAGGACCACTGCGGGGCATTCTGGGAAAATTAGGGGTTGTCGATGAATTAGAATGGGTGGAAATGGAGAATCTTTATCGAGTGGTTTTATCTAATAAATTAGATATTACTTTACCAGCAGATAAGGAAAAGTTGATTGAAGTTTTGGAGGGCGAGTTCCCCGAGGAAAAAGTAGGTATAAATAAGTATATTGATTTACTATATGGATTTTTTGAACAAGTAATACAAGCTTTTATCTTGAAAGACCCCCAAGTATCTAAGGAAAAATACCCCCTTTATTTTGACTATGCCTACAAGTCTACCGAAAAAGTCTTGGATGAATGTTTCACTAATCCTCTTATTAAATTAGCCCTAAGTCCCTATTGGTCGTATATGGGGGTGCCTACCCGCCATTTGGCCTTTGTCGATTATGCTGCCTTGATGTATTCCTATCTGGAATGGAAACCTTTTCACATAAAAGGTGGCTCACAAGCCCTATCTAATGCCTTAGTAAAAAAGATATTAGATAGTGGTGGTGAAGTCAGGTTTAATTGTAGAGCCGAGGAAATAGTAGTAGAAAAAGGGGAAGTAAGAGCTGTCAGAACTTCTTGGGGTGACTACCTTCCTACTAATTACGTAGTATCCAATGTTTCCTCAATCATGACCTACACAGAACTTATAGAGGCTGAACTAGTACCTGAAAAACAGTTTGACATCCTAAAAGGTAGTACGATAGGGGTTTCCGCTGTAACTATGTTTATTGGCTTAGATTGCACAGCCGATAAATTGGGTATAAGAGAAAATACTAATTTTTTCTATACTACTGAAAATCCCGATGAACAAGATAGCACAATTAGGATAGTAAATGCGGAAAAGGACCCTTTTATCCTGAGTTGTTATAATGTTTCTGACCCTGAGGCATCTCCCGCAGGTACTAGCCAAGTAGCTATAGTTACTCTGGTTTATGCACAACCCTGGTTGGAAGTGCCAGCCCATGAGTATCAGGCTACTAAATTTGCTTGTGCTGAGCAGCTTTTAGCAAGGATTGAAAGCTATTATCCTGGATTTAGGGAGCATATTGAGGAAATCGAAGTGGCCACACCTATAACCCATATGCGATATTTAGGTAGTCCAGGTGGAGCTTTTTATGGTTTTGACCAATACCCCAAAGATTCTAATATGTTTATTCCCCCTAAATCACCGATTAAGGGCCTATATACAGCTGGAGCATGGGCAGGTGCAGGTGGTTTTCAGCCATCTTTGACTTCAGGTATATCAGCAGCTAGGGCTATAATTAGAAACATGAAAAAACAGGGGGTGAAATAATGACTAGGAAAGATTTTAGATTAGATATTAAGGGTTATGCCGATATCTTGCAAGAAATTGAAGTTTGTCGTAAATATGGGGAAGATTATCGCCTTTTAAAAGGAAGATGGATGGAGTATGTTGATTATATACATCCCAGACTAGTCGAATTAAGGGTGGCTGATATTATTCAAGAAACAGCTAAGGCTAAAACATTAAGGCTTATAGCCGCATCTTCCCATCTACCGCCTTTTCAAGCGGGGCAATACATAAATGTATTGGTCAATATAGATGGCGTTAGGACTAGTCGCCCCTATAGTATTTCCTCCCCCCCGAATCAGACTGCTTATTACGACATTACCGTAGGGCGGATAAGGGAAGGCTTTGTATCTGATTACTTATTAGATAAGGTTAAGGTAGGACATATATTGGAGGCTAGTTCGCCGACAGGTAATTTTTACTACAATCCCTTATTTCATGGGAATGATCTAGTATTTATTGCGGGTGGGACTGGTATAACCCCTTTTATGAGTATGATCCGGGAAGTAACAGATAAAGGAATAGACCGTAATATTCAGCTGCTTTACGGGAGTAATACAATGGATGACGCTATATTTCACGATGAATTAATGGAAAAGGTTAGTAAATATGATAATTTTAAATATGACTTAGTGCTGGCGGATATGTCCTCAGATTATACTGGTTTAAAAGGTTTAATTGATGCCCAATTAATTGAGGGAAATGTAAATAATATTAAAGGGAAAACTTTTTATATTTGTGGTCCCCGGGCTATGTATGAATTTTGCTTGCCCGAACTAGAAAAGTTGGGGATACCTAAAAAGAGGATTAGGCAAGAAGTTTTTAGCCAGGCAGATAATGTTACCCAACTTCCAGGCTGGCCAAAAGATATTGCCGCGAATCATGTATTTACTATAAATATAAGAGGGGGCAGAACTGCCGAACAGACTATTTTTGCCCAAGCTGGGGAACCCTTAGTAATAGCTCTAGAACGTAATGGCATAGAAGTCCCAACTAGCTGTCGTTCAGGTGCATGTAGCCTATGCCGCATAAAAGTACTAAATGGTCAAGTTTTTGAAAGCTCTAAGCAGGTAAGAAAATCTGATCGGGATAATGGCTATATTCATTCTTGTTCTGCTTATCCACTTAGTGATTTAGAAGTTATGTTATAAATTTTAATTGGGGGTAATTAAATGTCTAAATATGAAAACCTACTATTGTCTAAAGAAGGCCGAGTAGCAATTTTAACTCTGAATCGTCCAGAACAGTTAAATACTGTTGGCCCAGAAGTATGGAAAGAGTTAGAAATGGCTGCAGATGAACTAGAGGAAATGGAGGATTTAGGTGCAGTAATTATCAACGGGGCAGGTGATCATTTTACAGCAGGCATTGATTTAAATACTTTGGAACTTTTCAATTCTAGTTTCGTAATGAAAAATATTGCTTGGGCGCAATCGGTTTATAGCAGATGGGAAAACTTCCCCCTACCTGTAATAGCCGCGGTACAAGGGGTATGTTATGGTTCAGGAGTAGAATTAATCTTAGCTTGCGATATTAGGGTGGCGGCAGATGATTTAAGATTGTCCATTCCCGAAGTACATTTCGGCTTAGCCCCGGACATGGGAGGAACCACACGTTTGCCTAAACTCATTGGCCCCGGGCAAGCCAAACGCCTGATTTATAGTTGTGAGGAAATAGATGCTGATGAGGCTTCTAGAATAGGGCTAGTAGAAATAGTTGTAGCAAAAGATAAATTAATGGATGAAGCCATGAAACTGGCCAAAAGAATTGCAGCCCAACCACCTATTGCCATAAAAATGGCCAAGAAGGGTATCAATAATGCTATGGATAGCAGTGTAGCTGCAAGCCTGCTATTCGAACAGGCCCAAACTATATATTGTTGTGGTACCGAAGATCAAAATGAAGCTATAAAAGCTTTCTTTGAAAAAAGGAAGCCTATTTTTAAGTCGAAATAATAGACAAGGTCCTTGAAAAATGCGGGGAGATATGATATTTCTCCGTATTTTTACTGATAAAGTTGGCCGTATTTCCTAAATTATACCTATGCCTATCGCACCTGGACCAGAATGTGAACCTACAACAGCCCCCACATTACTTTCATATATGGGACCTTGATAATTTAATTTTTCCCGTAATTGCTTGATAAGTAATTGGGCATCTTCTGGACATAGGGCATGTTGAACACAAATGATTTTTTCTTCAATATTTTGGATTCTTTTGCCCGCCTCATCTACTAGGGAACACAAGGCCTTGGCTCTGGAGCGCACAGCCCTAATGGGATGCACCACCCCATTAACAAACTCACATACTGGTTTAATATTTACTAGCTTACCTAGGAAGGCCACTGCACCCCCGATTCTGCCTCCTGCCTGCATATAGGTTAATTCCCTTACTGAAAAAAGTGATACTATTTGGGGCAATAATTCTTGGGCCCTTTTAATTATTTCGCTAGCACTTAATTCTCCCTCCTCTATCAGTTGGGCTATTTTTATTTCTAAAGCAGCTTGGCCACCTGCACAAGTTTGGGAATCTAAAATGTGTATATTAACTTCTGGAAACAAACTTTTGAATTCTTGGGCTGCTATCCGAGCTGTCTCAATACTGGCTGAGAGGGGCTGGGCGATAGTAGTAACTATGAAGTCTAGGCAGCCTTCTTTATATTTCTTTTCAAAAGCACTAATCCATTCGCTTATGTTGGGGGTGGAAGTTTTGGGAATTAGACTAGGCTTATTTTTCATCCGCTTATAAAATTCCGTATTACAAATAGAAATATTTTCCCTAAATGTTTCCCCACCAAAATTTATATGGAAAGAAACTTCACTAATGCGGTACTTTTCCAATAAGTTACGGGGTAAACTACCTGCAGAATCTACAACCAAAGCTATCCTATCCGACATAAAATCGCCTCCTATTAAATTTTAAGCCTTTACAAATAACATTCCCTTTATAAGGAATATTATAAATAAAAAAGATATAAAATAATTTCTGGGCTCTATGTCTAGAATACATAGGTAATTATACTTTAGGTTATTTATTTAGTAAGAATTGTTTTTCATGAATCTATGAGTATGTGTTATATTTAATAAAATAATATTAGAAAAGATGGGGTAAAAATGAAATGCAGACATTTTGAGTTAAAATGTTGGAAAAAATACATATCATACATATTGATAGTCTTTTTATTATGGCCCATATCATTTGTCCATGCTGCCTCAGAATCCCCAACCGAATCACAGCCAAGCAGCTCTGTTTTTAATGAAAAAATTGCCCGAGAAATATTTTTTGAGGCCAATAAAAATTATGCCTTTCCCGATAGTAGGGGTAAGTGCGTTATGGAGTATATATTGACTGCCAATCTAAATGAACCAACAGTAAAAGTGATTACGAATAAGGCTAATGACAAGGTATTGCAAATCAACAACCTTTCCAAGCAGATTGCGCGTGAACAAGGCTTAGGTAACCAAGTAGTAGCAGGCATTAATGGAGATATGTATAATATTTCCCCTGGCACCATTCATTATGGAGCCCCACTCGGCCTACAAGTACAAAACGGTGAAATTATAGTAGGATTTGAAACCCCGGGTTCTACCAGCAGATACCCCATTTTTATGATAGATAAAAAAGGACAGCCCTTAATAAGCTATGTCAGAATGGATAATCGCCTTGCCATTATAGATGAAGAATATGAAAAAAAACATGGTAAAGCCAATCCAAACTTGACTACTAGTATTGACACAATTAATCGCAATAATACTGCAGTTATGTATGATAAAATGTTTTTAATTACCCCTAAAATGGCCCCAAATCCAATAATTAGTTTTAACGATGATCAGGCCCTTAATGGAACATTTACCATTTTAAAAAATGTTAAGGGGGTTAAAAATAATGCCATAATGCTGGGGAAGGAATACGAGGCAGAGGTGCTTGCGGTTAATAGTACAGCACCCACTTCCCTTAAAAGCATAGCCCTTACTAATGATATGATGGTACTAGCCAGCCAGGGGGTAAAGGCCGACTGGATAAAGCAAAATCTAAAGGAAGGTGATAAGATCAGATTATCCTTTAACCTTAGGAATTTAGCTGGTCATGATTTAGAAGTCGAGCAGGCTATTAGTTCATGGTTGCCCTTAGTTGAAAATGGCAGGGCCTTGACCGAAAATGAAATGCTGCAAATATGTGCTGGTGAGGGAAGCTCAAGTATTGCTACTATAAGGGCCAAGGATAAGGGCAGAACGGCTATCGGCTATACTAAGGATAACAAGGTAATAGCCTTAGTTGTGGACGGAGTTAATCCCGCTAACAAGAGTCATGGTACCGACCTTCCTAGTATGGCCAAACGTCTTGAACAGTTAGGTGTAGTAGCTGCAGTGAGTTTGGATGGGGGCGGATCTACCCAAATGAATACTAGATTATTCGGGGAGGAGCCAGTAAGAGTTATTAACCACCCCTCAGATGGCAGAGAACGTTCAATAAGCAATACCATTCTATTTTTATCAAATGCACCTAGGACCTATCAAGTAGCAGAATTAAAAGTAGACCACGATATAATTATATTTAAAAACAATCATTTTAATTTTAAGGTGCGGGGGGTAGATAGCAATAGCCACCCTGCAGCTTTTAGCCCCGAGGAAATTACCTGGTCCATAGACTCTGATTGGGCAGATACCAGTAGTCGTATTAATAAACATGGACTATTTAAAGCAGGTGATAAGGCTGAAATTATAAATGTGCAAGCCAATTATGGTGAAATAAATAAGAGTGCCCAGGTTAGAGTAGTAGATAGGGTAGATAAATTAGCCTTTATTGATACCGGGGTAAAAGCACTACCCCTAAATCAACCTAAAGCTTTGCATATTAAGGCTTATACTAAGGAGGGTGCCCCAATCATTTTGACGAACAGGGATATAGGGTGGAATGTCACCCCTGCATCATTGGCTACCATTAGTTCTGATGGTATTTTAATTCCTTTGGAAATAGGAGAAGGGATTGTGACTGCTAAAGTAGAAGATAAAGAAACATCACTTAAATTTATAGCCGGCTTGGAAAAGCAAATAATAGAAAATTATGAGACAAATGAGAAAAATCAATATTATATAGACGGTTATGTTGGGGGAACTTGTCAAGTATCTTCCCGAGAAACTAAGTCGGGACAATATAGTTTAAAGGTAGATTATGATTACAGCAATTGGGCTAGGATATATAACGGTACCATTAATATCCGTTTACATAGCAATGCAAATAAAAGCAATTACACTAGTAATATTCGCCCGAAAAAGTTAGGTATGTGGGTATATGGGGATGGCCAGGCCCCCTGGCTAAGGGCAGTTATAAAAGATGGTGAAGGGAATTCCCACATCATTGATTTAGCTCCCAGGATAAATTGGCTAGGATGGCAGTATGTTAGTGCGGAAATTCCCCTAGATATACCTTTACCTATAACTTTAGATTATTTTTACCTGGTGGAAACTGATAAGAATAGAGACTTGCGGGGGACAGTTTTTTTCGATGACATAGAATTTGTGTATTTTTAAATTAATGTTTTTTTAGTCTAACATATTAGTTTAATAGATTATTATTATATAATATAATTTAGGTATATAGCTAGTATTTGGAAAATAGCCTTTAATGTAATGAATTTCATATTGCTTTTCTTTATGATTAATTTATTACAATTAATAGCAAAGTGTAATATAATATAATTACTCATTTGAATAAAACAAAAAGGGGGAATGTGATGGCCAAGCTGTAAGTCTTATCTAATAATCTATTGTAT
>CAZUSS010000038.1:0-16587 GCA_964623245.1 uncultured Syntrophomonadaceae bacterium | reverse complement strand
CTTAAATCACCGTAATTTAATACTATATTTTCTAAACCAAACAATCCCTAGCCCTCCCCTATGCTATTAATTGTTAAGTAATTTGCTAAATAATTTTAAAGTAAAATTAGAAGTAAGAAACCCGGAGAAAGAATACCTAATAAAAATAAACTCGTACTAACATAAACTAACTAGAGCCATTATATACTAATGCTAAAGTAATGACAATAGTATTTTAAAAATAGGCAAAAAAATATAGCTACATTAATAATTGCAGCTATATTAAGGCATTTTATTTTAACCAAAAAGACTAATTTGGGTGCTTTCAGGTAAGTTTTTAAAACAATCATATCTACGTAAGACATCCATGGCGGTTTTATTTAAGTTAGTTTTGGCTTGAAAATCTTCTACTGAGACAAATTCCCCTTCTCCTATGGCCTTTTCTATCCCCCGAGCTGCAGTTACACCTACATTAGGCAAAGCAGAAAAGGGCAGCACTAGGCCTTCATCCTTTAATATAAATTTATTCGCACATGAATAAGTAATATCTACTGGATAGAAATTAAAGCCCCTCGCATACATTTCCAAAGCCACTTCCAATACAGGCAAAAGTTTTTTATCTTTCGGACTTGCTGCATAGCCTGCATTCTCTATTATTTGAATTTTGTTTTTTATCCTTTCATAACCGGCCAAGATGGTTTCTGCATCGAAATCCTCTGCTCTAATGCTAAAGAAGCTGGCATAGAATGCCAGGGGGTGATAAACCTTGAAATAGGCAATCCTGAAAGCCATGGTTACATAGGCAACAGCGTGGGCCTTGGGAAACATATATTTAATTTTTTTACATGATTCTATATACCAGGTTGGAACTTGATGGTCCTGCATGATTTCTTCATCTTCCTTGGTTAAGCCCCGCCCCCTTCTAACTTGTTCCATAATTTTAAAGGCTATTTTTTTATCAATACCCTTATAAATTAAAAAGGTCATTATGTCATCTCTAGTACAAATAACTTGACTTAATTCGGCTATTTGGTTTTTTATCAAATATTGGGCATTGTTTAGCCAAACATCGGTACCATGTGATAATCCACTGATTCTAACTAATTCGGCAAATGTTTTGGGACGTGTAGTTTCTAGCATTTGCCTAACAAATTTAGTCCCGAATTCTGGAATCCCAAAAGTACCCACAGTGGAATTAATATTTTCTGGCTCTAAGCCCAGAGGTTCCACTGAGGAAAAGAGGTCCATGGTTTTTGCTTCACTCAGGCTGATAGTTGTGGCATCAATCCCAGTTAGGTCCTCTAGTTCTTTTATTACCGTAGGATCATCATGACCTAATATATCTAGCTTTACCAGTTGATCCTCCAGAGCATGGTATTCAAAATGGGTGGTAATTACACCAGAAGCTTTTTTATCAGCTGGATATTGTAGGGGGGTAAATTCATAAATATTTTTATCCTGGGGTACTACTATTAATCCCCCTGGATGTTGCCCCGTAGTCCTTCTGACCCCGGTAATTCCTTTAACCAAACGATTTATCTCTGATTTCTTTATATTCCTAGCATGTTCATCCATATATTTTTTAACAAAACCAAATGCTGTCTTTTCCGCTATGGTAGATACTGTCCCTGCCCGATAGACATTGGCACTGCCAAATAACTCCTCTACATATTGGTGGGCCTTACTCTGGTATTCACCTGAAAAGTTCAAATCTATGTCTGGAACCTTATCACCAGTAAAACCTAAAAAGGTCTCAAAGGGTATGTCAAACCCTTCTTTAATTAAGTCTACATTACAGTGTGTACAAGTCTTATTAGGTAAATCAGCTCCCGACCCAATAGAAGTAGAAAGGATAAATTCTGTTTCCTTACACTCTGGACACCTATAATGAGGTGGTAAAGGATTAACTTCGGTAACACCTGTAAGATAAGCGACTAATGATGAACCTACCGACCCCCTAGAACCTACTAAGTAGCCATCTTCATTAGATTTTTTAACTAATTTATGGGCAATCAAATATAAAACGCTAAAGCCATGGCTAGTAATTGAATTCAACTCTTTTTCTATCCGTTCAGCCACCATTTTAGGTGGTTTTGCCCCATACAGCTCGTAGGCCCGCTCCCAAGTAAGTTGGTTAACATCTGCAGCCGCCCCTTCGATTTGCGGAGGATAAAATCCGTCGGGAATAGGTTTTATTTCCCCTATTTCTTGGGCGATTAAAAGAGAATTGTCTATTACTACTCTTTGGGCATTATTTTCCCCTAAGTAGCTAAAATCATTTAGCATTTCTTCGGTTGTTTTAAAATATAAGGGTAGCTCATTTTCTACATCTTTATATCCTTGCCCCGCCATAATGATACGCCTGTATATTTCATGTTCGGGATCCAAAAAATGTGCGTCACTAGTAGCCACAACAGGTATATTCAATTCATCGCCTAAGGCTAGAATTTGCCGATTAATTTCCCTTAAAGCCTCCTTATCCTTGACGAGACCATCCCTAACTAAGAAATCATTATTTTGCAGAGGCTGGATTTCTAAATAATCATAAAAGGTTGCAATTTCTTTAATTTTATCTGGGTCTAGATTATTGACAAATGCCTTATACAGTTCACCTGCTTCACAAGCTGAACCTACTATAATACCTGTCCTATATTCCTTCAATACATCCCTTGGAATCTTGGGATGTCGATAAAAATAATCTAGGTATGATATGCTGACTAACTTGTATAAGTTCTGTAATCCTTCCTTGTTTTGGGCTAGTAAAATAATATGATAGGGTGATTCCTTCTTATTTTTATTAACTAGGTAAGCTTCCACACCATAGATGACTTTGATATTATATTTTCTGGCTGCTTGATAGGCTAGGGGGAAACTCTGGATACATCCGTGATCGGTAATGGCTATGGCTGGGTGCCCCCATTTAGCTGCCCGTTTAATTACCGCATCTATTTCGGTTAGGCCATCCATAGCACTCATTTTGGTATGTAAATGCAATTCAACCCGTTTTCGGGGGCTTTTATCTTGCCGTTCGGGTTTTTTGCCTGTTAAGTAGGAATTGAGAAATATAATAACTTCACCTGCATAGTTATCATACCTTACGCTGCCTTCTACCTTTACCCAATCCCCAATTTGCAACTGGTCATCTGCATAATCATCTATGAAATTTTTTACTATAATACTATCTTGATAATCGGTTAAATAATAATTAATAACATAACGACCATCCTTTAACTGGGTATGTTCCTTATGCCATATCTCCCCTTCAACTACTGCCTTTCTCATACCTTCCTCTACATCAGATATTCCCATGGATTTAACTGTTGAACTTAAGGAGTTTTGCTTGACCCTTTTGGTGTTCCAGCGGTTGTTTGGGGTTAATTCTGGAGTAGGCCTACCTTCTATCAGTTCTATTTCCTTTTTGGGGATAAATCTTTCCACATTTTTTTCTACCTTAAGATTATCCGTATGGATAGCTCTGACTATTACCCTTAATAAATATTCTTCCCATAGCCAATTGGCTAGTTTGTTACATGTTTTATTTTCTATAAGATAGGTAAATGTCTTTTCATCTTTAGTTTGCAAATCTATTCTAGGACCATCGACCTGCCAAATAATATGGTTCTTGATTTCCTGGTTGGAAAAGAAAGAGGATGATAGCTCATCCCGATGTAGATTAATTATGTCATTTACTAAATCTGGTTCACAGGGGATGGGTATGATTTCTATATCATTTAAGAAATTAAACTTTTTTAGTAATCTATTTCTAACCATATTAATTTCTTTATTATTGATAGGAGAATATATGCCCACATGTATTCTCCATAATCCTCTATGGCTAAACACTTCAGCCTTTAAAAGCTCGCTGTTAAGCCATTTGTCAGCACAAGGTTCTTTAGTATGTTCATGGAGAAAGTTATAAAAGTCTCTAGACACCTATGCCCCCCCTTATTGCCAATCAACTAATTAAGTCTATCTATACTTATCAAGCCACTAATACCCGTCAACTCTTGGACTACCTCATTAATCAAAACATTTGGGGGTAATTGTAAGAGCAACTCTATCTCCAAATAATCTTTTTCCTCTAGATGGGACATGTTAATATTCTTAATATAGACCCCTAATTCACCCAACATTAGTCCAATAGTACCTATCTGTCCGAGCTTATCTTCTATTATTATCAGGAGACCCTTGTATTCGCGCATACCCGTAAACTTTTGTTCGAACCTAACAAAATAAATAAGAATAAATAAAATAATGACTGTGGAAACAACCGCGGGAATATATAAACCTGCCCCAACTGCCAGTCCTATACAAGCCACAGCCCATAAACCTGCAGCAGTCGTTAAACCCCTAACAGTTACCCCTTCACGCATGATGGTCCCTGCACCTAGAAAACCTATGCCACTGATAACCTGGGCAGCAATACGACCGGGATCCGCGTTTACAGTTTGGTAATACTGAAAATACATATCCAATGAAATAATCATGGCTAGAGCTGAACCTACACAGACTAAAGTATAGGTTCTAAGCCCAGCAGGTCTGTTTAAGCTTTCACGTTCTAAACCGATAAGTCCGCCTAAAATACAGGCTAAGGTTAATTTAAAAACTATCTCGTATACTGTCATTTTATCACCCAAACTATAATATTATGGGGCGATTATAGCCTTTACTTTATCTAAAACATTATCTCTTTCTATTAATTCAGCTTGTTTTTCCCATCTTTTCTTGATTTCAACCTTATTTTCCTGCCAGGATTTGGGGCCAATAGTAATTCTAATGGGGATGCCTGTTAAATCCGCATCTTTGAACTTTACTCCCGCTCTTTCATCCCTGTCATCTAATATAACTTCTAGGCCAGCTTGGCTCAATTCATCATATATTGACATAGCAGCTGCATTTAATTCTACGTTTTTAATATTAACTGGCACAATGATTACATGATAGGGGGCAATGGGTATTGGCCAGATCATGCCATTCTCATCATAGTTTTGTTCGATGGCAGCAGCCATAGTACGGGAAACCCCGATACCATAGCATCCCATAACAAAAGGCTTGGCTTGTCCCTGTGGATCCAAAAATGTTGCCTCCATGGATTGGGAATACTTGGTGCCCAATTTAAAAATGTGACCGACTTCTATACCCCTAATTAATGATAAAGGTTCTTGACATTCGGGACATAAATCCCCAGCTACGGCATTTCTTAAATCTGCAATTTGTTCTGGTATAAAATCCCGACCTAAGTTGACATTGGTATAATGGTAATCATCTTCATTAGCTCCACTGGTAAAATTACTCATATTCGCAACTTCCAAATCCGCATATATCTTTACATTTAGACCGACTGGGCCCAAAGAACCAAATCCTGCGCCACATTCTATCCTTACCCTTGCTTCATCCGCCATAGATAAGTCATTACAAGCTAAAACATTTTTCAGTTTTACTTCATTTAATTCCCTATCTCCCCTTAATAGAACTGCTACCATTTCATCATCAGCTAGATACATTAAGGTTTTAACTTGTTTGGTGGCAGGAATATTGAACTTATCGACTATATTTTGAATGGTCCTCTGTCCTACGGTGTGCAGTTTATCTAGTTTTAGCATTTCTGTTTTTTCAGCTGCAGTGGGAAGGCAAGTGGCTTTTTCGACATTGGCTGCATAATTACAATTTTCGCAATAGACAATCTCCGATTCACCATTATCAGCTAAAACCATAAATTCATGACTTTCATTTCCACCTATGGCCCCACTGTCTGCCTCTACAACTCGGAATTTTAGGCCTAACCTTTCATATATTCTATTATATGCTTCATACATTTTGCGATAAGAAATATCTAAACCCTTCTCATCGATATCAAAGGAATATAGATCCTTCATGATAAATTCTCGGCCCCGCATCAAACCGAATCGTGGTCTAATTTCATCCCTATATTTATTTTGAATCTGATATATCAGTAAGGGCAAATCACGGTAGGATTGGACATCGGCATTTACCAAGGAAGTAATTAATTCTTCGTGGGTAGGAGCCAAGGAAAAATCCCGATTATGTCTATCCTTTAACCGAAACATCTCTTCACCATAGACCGACCAACGCCCTGATTTTTCCCATAATTCCCGAGGCTGAATTATAGGCATTAATACTTCTTGTCCCCCAGCCCTATCCATTTCTTCCCGCACTATCTGCATGATCTTTTTTATTACCCGATGCCCTAAATTTAAATAGGTATAAACACCCGCTGCATTTCTCCTAATAAAACCAGCCCTTAAAAGTAGCTGATGGCTAACTATTTCTGCCTCATTAGGTACTTCCCTTAATGTAGGATAAAAAAGTTCTGTAGATTTCACCATATGTTCCTCCCTAGTATGAATTATGAATTTCTTTTATAAGCTCATCGACTAGATTTTTTTCGTCTACCTTTTTGATAATTTCACCTTTTTTGAATAAGAGCCCTACACCTTGTCCACCTGCAATGCCGAAATCAGCTTCTTTGGCTTCACCAGGCCCATTGACTACACAACCCATTACCGCAACCTTAATGGGTTTGTCCAGATCACGCAATCTGCTATCCACTTCTTCTGCTATCCCAATCAGGTCAATTTCGCACCTACCACAAGTAGGGCAGGAGACTAATTCTATACCCTTTTCACGCAAATTTAGGTTTTTCAATATCTCATAGGCTGCCCATACTTCCTCAAGAGGATCAGCGGTTAAGGATACCCTTATAGTATCACCAATACCCTCATTAAGCAGAATACTTAGGCCTATGGCGGATTTTATTAAGCCCCTATCCTTAGTACCTGCCTCAGTAATACCTAAATGCAAAGGATAATTAGTCTGGCTAGCCATTAACCTGTAAGCCTCAACTGTTAGGGGGACCGAGGAAGCTTTTAGGGAAACTTTTATATCCGTAAAATTCAAGTCCTCCAGAATGGCTATGTTCTCCATAGCACTTTCAACCATGCCTAAGGCATTTATTTCCCCATATTTATTTAAAATCCCTTTATGTAAAGAACCCGCATTCACTCCAATTCGTATGGGTAATCCCTTGTCTTTACATATATTTACTACTTCCCGAACCTTATATTTTTCCCCGATGTTACCCGGATTGATTCGCAGTCCATCTGCTCCCGCTCTGGCACTGGACAAGGCTAATTTATAATCAAAATGAATATCAGCTATTAAGGGAATGGCAATTTGTTTTTTAATTTCACTTATACTCGAGGCAGCCTCTTGATCAACTACTGCGACTCGTATAATTTCGCAGCCGGCTTTTTCTAGACCATTAATTTGTTTTACTGTCGCCCCGATATCTCTAGTGTCAGTAGTAGTCATAGATTGAACTATTATAGGATTAGTTCCTCCTATTTTAACTGCACCTATTTTCATAACCTTTGTCTTATGTCTCATTTAGATCACCTTCAAAACAGCTTGGCTATATCATTGTAAGTTACAACAACAATCAAAGTTATCAGTAATAAAAATCCTATCCAGTGAATAAAACCCTCCCGCTCTGGTTCTATGGGTTTTCTACGAATACCTTCAATGGTGGCGAAAACTATTTTGCTACCGTCCAAGGCAGGAATAGGTAGTAAATTCAAAATACCTAAGTTAATACTCAAAAATGCTGCAAAATTAAGGACAAACACAAAACCTATTTGGGCTACCTCCCCAACTAATTTGGTAATTCCAACCGGTCCCGCCAAATCTTGCATAGAGGCCCCACCCGTAATCAAAGTCCATAGTCCAGCTAATAAAAGTGTAGTTAATTCATAAGTCTGATAAAGGCCTAATTGAATAGATGCGAAAATAGACTGTTTACTATATTTGACTAAGGGTAAAACCCCTATAATTGCAGTATCTGTGGTCGTATCTATTTCGGGTTTTACGCTGATGGCAATATGCTCATTATTGCGGTTGACTAATAGTTCTAAATCAGAAGTTGCTTGGCTGCTGCTTATAAATTGGGTGAATTCATCCCAGCTGTTAATTTTGCTACCATTAATCTGTAAAATCTCGTCATTTACTTGCAAACCAGAGGTATAAGCTGGTTTACCCTCCAAGACCTTGCCTAAAATAGGTGAATTTGTTGGTTCTGGTATACCTATAAAGGCATAAATCACTATAAAGATTATTATAGCCAAAACGAAATTCATAAATGGTCCCGCAAAAGCAACCGCAATTTTTTCCAGGGGGGTCCTACTACTATAGCCTGTCGGTTCGGTAAAATCATCACCGTACTCCTCACCTGCCATACGGACAAAGCCACCTAAGGGGATAAGGCGGAAGGAATATTCTACTCCGTTTCTAGTTATAGAAAAAAGCTTGTAACCAAATCCCAAAGCAAACTCGTGTACAGGTATCCCTATTTTTCTAGCTACAATAAAGTGGCCCCATTCGTGTACTAATACCAAGACAGCAATTATTAAAAGTGTTATTATAATTGACATTTATTGTCCCCCTTGACGCGCTAATTCTAGGCCTTTATTTCTAGCCCATTGATCTATTTCTAAAATGGTTGATAAGTCTGGTTTTATTATAACCGAATGTTCCATCATTACTTGCTCAACTATAGAAACTATCTGGGTAAAGATAATTTTGCCAGTCAAAAATAAATTAACTGCAATTTCGTTGGCAGCATTTAGAACAACTGGCATACTGCCCCCAATACTTCCTGCCTCATAAGCTAACCTTAGGGCTGGAAATTTCACCAAGTCTGGCTGGGCAAAATTAATCTTACTTAGCCTCGTAAAATCGAGTTTGTCTACTTGGGTAGGCATACGACTCGGATAAGTTAGGGCATACTGAATAGGTATTTTCATGTTCGGGGTTCCTAAATGGGCCAAAACTGACCCATCGTTAAATTCCGCCATCGAATGAATTATGCTCTCGGGTTGGATTACAACCTTAATATTTTCATAAGGGGTAGCAAATAGATGGTGGGCTTCAATTACTTCTAAGCCCTTATTCATCAAAGTAGCCGAATCAATGGTAATTTTGGGTCCCATGCTCCAATTAGGATGTTTAAGAGCCATATCGACAGTAACTTCAGTTAATTCTCGGCTGGTGAAGTCTCTAAATGGTCCCCCCGAAGCAGTTAACCATATATTCTCCAGATATTTTTCTTCACCTTGAATACATTGAAAAATTGCCGAGTGTTCGCTATCTACGGGAATCAACTCCACATTATGTTGAGCAACTTCTTGCATTACAATATGACCTGCAGCTACTAAAGTCTCTTTATTAGCCAAAGCAATTCTTTTTTTAGCCTGTATAGCTGATAAAGTAGGTAAAATTCCTACTGCCCCACTCAAGGCTATTATAGTTGTATCAACATCAGCATAGCTAGCGGCTTCTACCAGCCCCTCATTTCCTAGGACAAAATCAGAAATATGTCCCCACTCGAGTTTAAGTTCCTTATAGGCTAATTCAGAAGATACCGCTACTATTTTCGGTTTATATTTTTGAATTTGCAGGGATAATTCCTTTACTTCATCCTTGGCGGCTAGGGCTACTACCTCATATCTATCCGAGTAGTTATCCACTATTTCTAAAGCCTGGGTGCCGATGGAACCCGTAGAACCTAATATAGAAAGTTTCTGTTTATTATTTATCACCAGTGTTTCCTCCAACTTATACTATCAAAAATTCCAGCCCGAAAACTGGCCATGATAACTACTATGGTAACGGGTCCTAATATCATACCCACCACCCCACCTAGTTTCAAGCCCACATATAAGGAAAATAGGGTAGCTAGGGGGTGTAGACCGATATTATCCCCAATTATTTTCGGTTCAATCATTTGCCTTACTACTGAAATGGTACCATATAATATAAGTAAACTTATACCTAGCCCCGTATTGCCAGCTATAAACTCCCAAATTATCCAAGGTATAAAAAGGGTTCCGGGTCCCAAAATAGGCAAAATGTCTAAAAGCCCTACAACTATGCCAATCGTCAAAACATACTTTACCCCTAGTATTTTCAAGCCAATCATAGTGGTAATAGTAGTAATGGTAATTAAAATACTATAAGCCTTGATAAAGCCTACCAAGGATTGTAATAATTCAGTAATGACACTCCTAGTTTTTGATCTAGCAACTCCGGGGATAATTTGCAGGAAAAATCTCCTTAGTAAAGCCCGATCTTTGATAATGAAAAAGGTGGCTACCGTTGCAATCATTAAAAAAACGAACATACTTGGCAGACTTGCTACAACTTTAGCTAGGGTATTAACTGTACTTTCCAAAACGCCCTTCAATATTAGCATAGCATTTTGCAGATTATCTTGAATAGCACTTTGTACTTCCAAGGGTAAATTTAGCTCCACATACAGGAGTCTAAAATCACTGATTGTATTAATAATTTTCTGCACAACTGTATCAGAATACTTGATTAACTTGGGGGACATACCTGATATTTCGTTAATTATTTTGGTAATTAGTAAGGATATAATATAAATAAATCCACCTACAGTTAAGATCAGGCTTATAAGCACTGCTAGGCTCCTGTTTAATTTGGCCTTTGTCTCGAAAAATGCCACTACAGGTTCAATTACTACTGCTAAAACTATAGCTAATATAAAGGGTAAAAGTAAACTAGGAATGTAGGACATAATTCTACCTAAGATCGGAAACACATAAGAAAATAATAAATATATGGCAACTAGAGCCATCACTAAGATAGTTAATTTAGCCAAAATCTTCAGATATCTATTTAAATCAGGATCTAGCATACTTCCCCTCCTTCAAACTACAATATTCAGTTAGTTAATCCTATAACTTTTAGGTGAAATAAGTAAGCAAAGCAAAAACTACGGGTAAAACTAGAATAAAACTGTCAAACCTATCTAAAATACCACCATGTCCAGGAATCAAACTACCTGTATCCTTGACTGCAAATATTCTTTTAACACTGGAGATGAATAAGTCACCTGCCTGAGCAGCAATACTAGCCATAATACCCAGGATTATTAGATTGAATAAGTTATGGTCCCCTATTGGAGCATAATTGTAAAAAACCAGGGCCGTTACTAGGCTTAAAATTATACCTCCAATTGAACCAGCCCAGGTTTTATTGGGGCTCAATTCCGGTGCTATTTTTCGTTTACCCCATAAGCTACCGAACAAATAACCTCCAATATCGCTAGCCCAGGTAAGTAAGAATACTGATAGCATAATCAGAAAAGAATGTGGTTCTTCTAGGATAAGCACAGCAAAACTAAAAGAAAAACCTATGTATAAAGCGGGAAATATGCTTAATGTTATATCTACTATGGACACTTTAGGATATTTTATAATCAAATATATGACTAAAAAAACCATAAAAAGAACTAAAGATAGGATTAAGCTCTGGTTATATAAATAAAAGATGGTAATTAGGAATAATATGACACCTAATAAAAATGAGGGGTTATATTCCCTTTTAAAAATTCGGTTGAATTCGTACAGACCGCCTAAACCTAAAAAGGTAAAAAAAGCTATCCAATATACCCCCCCTGCATAAAGGATAGAAAGAATCAAGATCACACCAATTAAACCGCTAGTAATACGTTCTTTTAACATTATTATCATCCTGTTTTACACTTAATCCGCCAAATCTTCGATCTCTTTGTTGATAATCATATATAGCTTGCCATAAATCTTCTTCAGTGAAATCTGGCCATAAAACATCAGTAAACCATAGCTCACTATATGCTATTTGCCATAATAAGAAATTACTTATTCTTTTTTCGCCAGCAGTCCGAATTAACAAATCTGGATCGGGAATATCCTTAGTATACAACAAGCCGGAAAATATTTCTTCAGAAATACCCGTAGGGGAGATCTCCCCAGCATTTACTTTGGTTAATAAGCCTTTAATGGCCAATAGTATCTCATCACGGGCTCCGTAATTTAGAGCTATATTAAAAACCATTCCCTTATTATATGCTGTTTTCGCAATAGCCACATCTATTTCTTTTTGGCATTTTAGTGGCAAGCTTTTATGATCGCCTAGCATATTGATCTGCACTTCGTTTTGATGTAATTCATCCAATTCCTTATGTAAATATTCAACCAATAAGTTCATCAAATAATTTACTTCTTCCTCGGGCCTTTTCCAATTTTCAGTGGAGAAGGCAAAAACGGTTAGAATAGGTATTCCCATTTCAGATGCGGCAATGACAACCCTTTTAAGGGCAGTCATACCCGCAGTATGGCCCATAGTACGGGGCATGAACTTTTTTCTAGCCCACCTACCGTTTCCATCCATTATTATGGCTATATGTTGGGGTAATTTATTAGCATTAATCATCTTTTTTACTTTTGATGTTCTTCTAGACAAAATATCCCTCTTTTCGAAAAGAATGATTAGATAAATTTATTTAGTATAAAACCCCCTAATTAGGGGGTTTACTATACTTACAATTTCTATTAATTAAAAGTATACTAGACTTCCATTATATCCTTTTCTTTAGCCTGTAAGATAGTATCTACTTCCTTAATATATTTATCGGTTAGTTCTTGTATATCTTCCATAGCTTTTTTGTTTTCGTCCTCAGAGATAAGTTTATCTTTTTCACTAGCTTTTAACAGGTCATTGCCTTCTCTTCTGATGTTACGGATGGCAATTTTGCCCTCTTCGGCTTTTTTACGCACAACTTTAACTATTTCTTTTCTTCTTTCTTCGGTTAACTGTGGAATTGCTATCCGGATAACATTTCCGTCATTGTTGGGGTTGACCCCCAAATCGGATCTTAGTATAGCCTTTTCAATTTCTGGCATACTAGATTTGTCCCACGGTTTTATCACTATTAGACGTGCTTCGGGTATAGTTATGTTGGCTAGTTGATTAATCGGAGTTGGCTCACCATAGTAATCTACCATAATTTTATCTAGCATTGCTGGATTAGCCCTACCCGCCCGCAAAGAAGCCAAGTCACCTTTTAGAAATTCCACCGATTTTTGCATACGATCCTCAGCATCTATTAAAATATCACTAATCATAATATTACCTCCCTACATAGGTACCTATATCCTCACCCATTACTACTTTCATGATATTCCCACTTCTCGTTAAATCAAAAACAATAATAGGTATTTCATTATCCATGCACAAAGAAGCTGCAGTAGAATCCATCACCCCTAATCCTTTATTGAGCACCTCAATATAGTCTAGGTCTTCATATTTACGTGCATTAGGATTCTTTAAGGGATCGGAGTCATAAACCCCATCAACTTTCTTAGCCATCAATATGACATCTGCTTCTATTTCAGCCGAGCGTAAAGCTGCGGCCGTATCTGTGGAGAAATAAGGATTACCTGTTCCTGCAGCAAATATGACCACCCTGCCCTTTTCTAAATGCCTTATGGCTCTACGCCTAATATAGGGTTCTGCAATCTCCTTCATCTCTATGGCTGATAAAACCCTAGTACCCATATCTAGACTCTCTAAAGCATCCTGTAGTGCAAGTGCATTAATAACCGTAGCCAACATGCCCATATAATCTGCAGTTGCACGATCCATGCCTTTGGCACTTCCGGCTACACCGCGCCATATGTTACCTCCACCTACTACAATAGCTACTTCAACACCTAAATTGACCACTTCCACAATCTGTTTAGATATAGATGTAATAATCTCATGGTTAATTCCATGACCATCATTGCCAGCTAAAGCTTCCCCACTTAATTTTAAAATGACTCTCTTATATTTGGGCTGCCGCAAAATATTACCCCCTGTTTAAGATTTCATTTGGGACATTACTTCAGTAGCAAAATCTACAGTTTCTTTTTCGATTCCTTCCCCGACTTCATAGCGGGCAAAACGGCGTATTGTAATATTTTCCCCTATTTTCGCTACATTTTCATGGACAAGTTCTTGTACAGTCTTATCAGTATCTTTAATAAACTCCTGCTCTAATAGGCATTTTTCTTTAAAGAACTTTTCAATCCGGCCCTCGATCATTTTATCTACTATTTTTTCTGGTTTACCTTCCTCTAATGCTTGAGCCCGTAAAACTTCCTTTTCACGTGCTATAACATCTTCTGGCACCTCTTCCCTATCCAAATATTCTGGATTAGAAGCTGCAACTTGCATAGCAATATCATAAGCTAATTGCTTAAATTCATCTGTTTTAGCCACAAAATCCGTTTCACAGTTTACCTCAACTAAAACTCCAATTCTTCCCCCGCCATGAATGTAAGAGATAACGGTACCTTCACTAGCCACCCGACTTGCCTTTTTGGCTGCTTTAGCTAAACCTTTAGTTCTCAATTCATCTATGGCCTTCTCAATATCACCATTAGTCTCCACTAAGGCTTTTTTACAATCCATCATACCTGCGCCTGTTCTTTCGCGCAGTTCTTTTACCATTGCCGCAGTTACCAAGTCTAAAACCTCCTATGTAATAATTTTTTATCCTGAATAAATTTTTTAATGTATATTATTTAAAAAAGAGGGGAGTATTAATCCCCACTCCTTTTGATAAAATCATTTAATCAGCACCTTGTTCACCTTGCCTGCCTTCTATGACGGCATCTGCAATTTTAGCGGTTATAAGTTTAACTGCCCTTATAGCATCATCATTTCCCGGAATAATATAATCTATTTCATCGGGATCGCAATTAGTATCTACTATGGCGATAACAGGAATGTTTAACTTCCTAGCTTCAGCCACTGCAATCCTTTCTTTGCGTGGATCAACTATAAAAACAGCCCCAGGCAATTTTTCCATGTTTTCAATACCACCCAAGAATCTTTCTAATCTTTCGCGTTCATTAATTAATTTGGCGACTTCTCTTTTGGTTAGAACCTCAAAGGCACCTTCCTCTTCCATTTGTTCAAGCTGCTTTAACCGCTGGATTCTCTTTTTAATAGTTTTGTAGTTAGTTAGCATACCACCCAACCAACGCTGGTTTACAAAATGCATACCGCACCTTAAAGCTTCTTCTTGGATGGTTTCTTGGGCTTGTTTTTTTGTGCCCACAAAGAGAACATCCTTCCCTTCAGCAGCTATTTCTTTTACAAATTCATAGGTTTCCTCGAATTTTTTAACCGTTTGTTGTAAATCGATAATGTAGATGCCGTTTCTTTCCATATAAATATAGGGTGCCATCTTGGGGTTCCACCTCCGAGTTTGGTGACCAAAGTGAACCCCTGCTTCTAAAAGTTGTTTCATAGTAATTACTGACATCAATATACCTCCTTATAGTTTTATTCCTCCGCTAATTTCATCCAAAGTAAAAACTAAACAATTTTAGCACTATCTACTTTGTCCCCTAGCGTGTGTAATTACCAAAAATTAATATACCATACTGAATATCCTTTTTGCAAGATTCTACAACTATTTTCCGTCCATAAGTAATGTTTTTTGTATCTTATCCCAAAATAAATATTAAAATACTATTTTTTCTTCAACAAAAAACCTACCTTTATAATTCTTAAAAGTAGGTTTATATGGCACTAGATTTCCTAGTTAAATTGAGCAATAGATTTATTTCACCTTGCCCCCTGTCCAGTTTTTTGGCTATTTCCTTAGCCTCATAACCCTCTTGTTCTAGTTTTATTACTTCCTGCCATAGGTCCTCGTTATTAATCACCTTGGATATATCATCCCCAACTAAAGCTAAGAATTGAGGTGGGTTCTGGGGAATAGTCTGGCTAGCCAAGGTGTTTTCAGCTCTTTTGGTGGCTAAATTGTCAAAATTAAGACCTAGTGAATCTAAAAGATGGTCAATTTGTTTATGGTCCAAACCGTATTTGGAGGCTAGTTCGAAAAAACTTGTTTCAAAATCCATACTCAAGTCTGGTTCTTCTTCAATTTTAATCGTATTAGATTGTACATTATTAATTTTAAGCTCTAATTTATCTATCATAGTAGAAGATATTTCCACAGCATCTTCCATTAGAATTTGTAAGTCTGCCTTTAATTGTTCAGCTTCATTTATGGCGTTATTGAATTCAACTGAAAGGTATTCTAGGCTATGCTTTTGCTTAACCAGGCTATATATGGCAGCCCCAATTAAGAGAATAGCAATAGCAATTAAAATCTCAACTATTTAAACCACCACCTAAATAATAATATCGACACCCATACCTTGTTCTTCTGATTCTGGACCACCTTTATTATTTTTCTTTCCTTTAGATTGTTTCCGCTTTCTGCCCTCTTCCTCCTCTTCCTTTTCCCTTAGCACCTTTTTTGATTCTGTCTCTCGATTTCGATTAACTGTTTTGGATGTTGTTTCTGTTTGCTGTGCAAGTTGTTGTAAATTTTCCTGTTGTCTACTACTATTCTGAGTCTGTTCAGCTTGTTGAAGTCTAGAGACTTCCCCAACTTTCTGCACTAGGACTTGCATATCTATACTTCTAATAGTCATTTAAAAGTCCCTCCCTAATCTAAAGAAGCTATCCTTACCTCCCCATCTTCCAATATAAAAGCTGAATATTTTATGGGATCATTTACAATATAATTCGATTGCCCAATAGTAATTCTAACCCCAGGATAAACAACATCAAGTGCCTTGACTTTAGCATCATGACCCCGAATAAACTCTTCCTCAAGAACAATTATACGTTTCTCTATTTCCTTCATCTCAGTACGTACTGTTTTAAAATCATCTAACATTTTTA
>CAZUSS010000037.1:0-17777 GCA_964623245.1 uncultured Syntrophomonadaceae bacterium | reverse complement strand
CTTTCCTCATAATCAACTGTTAGTGGAAAAAAGTCTATTCCTTCACGTGGTTCTTTAGAAGCAGTCGCAGTTACAAGGACCACAGTATCCCCATACCGCATAAGAGCTGCACCATTAGCTTGTTTAGCTACTTGGCCGATTTCAACTATTAGTTTACGACCTCCAACCTCAATTTCATATAATTTCACTTACTCGAATTCCTCCTTTCATTTTTTTATAAAATTAAAGAGCGGCAGTTCCGCTCTTATCTACGTAGGCCTAGTCTCGTAACGATGTCCCTATACCTATCAAAATTGTTATCTCTTAGATAATCTAATAAAGCTCTTCTTTGCCCAACCATCTTAAGTAAACCACGTCTTGAATGGTGATCTTTTTTATTAACCTTAAGATGTTCATTTAAATAAGTGATCCTTTCTGTCAAAATGGCAATCTGGACCTCTGGTGAGCCAGTATCATTTTCATGAATCTGGAAACTTTTAATCAATTCTTGTTTCCGCTCTTGACTTAATGCCATTAAATTCACCTCCTACTTATAATCACCACTAACCAAGAAAAGCGTCGGTGACTTTCGCTAAGCCGAGTTAATGGTTACAAAATTATTTTTTATTTTCATAGCTAGAATAAAATCTGGCCGCTCTTCACTTTAATAAAGGTACAATCCTTGGTAATTTTAGCATAGCAAAAAGCAAAAGTAAACTTGAACCTATATTTGAGAAGCTATCTGATATGCTAGATCTTTATCCTGTTTAATCTGCTTGGCTAAGCTTTCGATATTATCAAACTTCATTTCTTCCCTGATTTTATTCAGAAAAGAAAGCTGTAATATTTCACCATAAATATTACTATCGAAATCAATAATATGCGCCTCTACTGTTGTAGGATGATCTACATGAAAAGTTGGCTTCTGGCCTACATTAACCACACAATTATAAGTCTTCCCTTTGTATCTTGCCTTGGCAGCATATACACCTTTGGAGGGTAGGACTATATCCCCATCTATTTTGAGATTAGCTGTAGGGAACCCTATTTTGTCCCCACCCCTTTTATCTCCGTGTATAACCACCCCTTCAAGTATTGGATAATAGCCCAAAAGCTTTTGGGCTTCCCTTACTTGACCCCTTTCAATCATTTCCCTAATTAAAGAACTAGAAACTACTTTTCCATCCACACTAACTGGTGGAATTATGCTTACCTTAAAACCATGTTTTCTCCCTAGTTCCCCTAATAGTTCAGGGTTTCCCCGCCCTTTATGGCCAAATGAATAATTAAATCCTATAAAAACATGTTTAGCCGCAAGGGTAGACACTATAACTTTTTTGACAAAATCTTCAGGCTGCCACTTAGAAATTTCTTCATTAAATGAATTGTATATTAACAAATCAAAACCGATTTTCTCTAGCAAACTAGCCTTTTTATTAGATTTAGTAATCAGTTTTAATTCTTTATTAACATTAATTATTTTGTTGGGATGGGGATCGAAAATAAAAGCTGCCGCAATTCCCTGGTTTTTCCTAGCCTCATCAACAGCTTTTTTCAATAATTTTTGATGACCGATATGAATGCCATCAAAATTCCCTAGTGCTAAATATATTGGTTTATCAATAGTCTGATAATTACTGATTTCCCTGACAATCTTCATCTATGCTCTCCCTTTTATAAGTTCTAAAAACTCTAATCGGTCTAATGGATAAACCATCTATATTAGTTCGGGCCAAAGCTACTAACGATGAATCATCATAAATCCTCAGATTACCCGGGGGTAGTTTTTCCGTTATATAGATAGTATTTCCATTAATTATGGACAAATATTCGGTCTCATTTTTTAATTTATAAATTGGCCATTCCCGAACCGGATAATCCATATCCAAAATGGAATCCTTTAATAAGTTAGGTTTAGCTATAATAGCTTGTAACTGACAACTATCACTAATATCAAAAATACCCGATTTGGTACGAATCAATCCCGACAAGTAACCACCTATGCCTAATTTCTCCCCAATATCTTTGCATAAAGTCCTTATATAGGTACCCTTGGAACAAGCCACTTGAAACTCGACCTCCGGAAGTTTTTTTCCTAGATCAATACTTAGTATCTTTATTTCATAAATATCTACTTTACGTGCCTTGCGTTCAACAACGGCACCTTGACGGGCTAATTCGTATAATTTCTTTCCCTGATGACGAACTGCTGAATACATAGGGGGCACCTGCTCTATTTCCCCGACCATGTTTGTTATTACTTGTCTAATTTCCTGCTCATTTACTATAAAATCAGGGCTGTAAGTAATATTTCCCCAGGCATCCTCGGTATCTGAATACCCCCCTAAGGTCAAAGTAGCCATATACTCCTTGGTCTCATCCGGAATAAAAGGTATCACTTTAGTAGCTTGTCCGACAGCAAGGGGCAAAACCCCACTTGCCATAGGATCAAGTGTCCCCAGATGACCAATTTTAGTCTTACGTGGTAATATCTTTTTAAGGTTGCGTATTACATCATAGGAAGTCATGTTCAGAGGTTTGTCTATAACCAAAAAACCATCCATTATAACACCGCTTTTTCTACCAGCTTTATTACTTCAGACGAGACTGTAGCAAGATTACCCTTTTGGGTTGCTCCTGCCGCTAATTTGTGGCCTCCACCACCTAATTCCTTAGCTATTAGGGAAACATCTATATCCTTTTTGGACCTAAAGCCAATTTTAATTAGCCCAGGTTCAACCTCCCTGAAAATTAAACCTATCTGAACACCATCAATCATACGGGTATAATTAATAAGACCTTCGGGGTGTAAACCATGTACATCTAATGCATCAATATCCCGATAGGATAATAACATCCAGGCTATTTTCCCGTCCTCACTCCTATGAAAATTTTGCAAAGCCTTACCCAAAAGTAGGACTTCCCCAATAGGCTTGGATTCAAATAGATTAATTCTAGTTGATTCCAAATCGACTCCATACTCTAATAAATCCGCTGCTATCCGGTGGGTCTTAGCACTAGTATTACTATACTTAAAGTTGCCTGTATCCATAACTATACCAGCGTAAAGGGGATTGGCTATATCAGTTGTAATAGGAATTTCCCCCACTAGTAAAAGTTCATAAATTATTTCTGCGGTTGCGGAAGCAGATGCATCAACATAATTAAAATCACCGAAAAATTGATTGCTTATATGGTGGTCAATATTAAAGATGGTGGCATCCTTATTTAGGTTTTGGGCTATTTTATCATCTATTCTCCCTATATCAGTACAATCCAGAAATATTGTATTTTCTATTGCACTTGGTGGTGGGAGTTGGTCTGTTATCAAATCTGCAAAAGGCAGATAAGCATATATACTAGGAATAGGATCAGATAAAAACATAATTGCTTTTTTATGCAAGGAAATTAAGCCCGCATAGAGTCCTAAAATAGAACCAATACAATCCCCATCTGGAATCTTATGGCCAATTAATAAAAAATTATCCCTATTTTTTAATTGAGCGGCAATTTCCTTTAAGCTGTTCATTTTATTAATCCTTTTTTCCCCCACTTATTTCATCCAGTAGGGCTGAAATTTTTATCCCATGTTCGATAGATTTGTCCAATCTGAATTCTAGTTCAGGTGCATATCTTATATCGAGTTGACGGGATAATTCGGTACGAATATAGCCCTTGGCTTTTTTAATAATTTCTATACTTCTGTCTTGTTCTTCATCATCACCAAGCACGCTGACATTGATTTTAGCGTGACTTAAATCATTGGTAATATCTACCCTAGTAATAGATATAGTAGATAAATTAAGCCTGGGATCTTTTAAAGTTGTTATAATCTGTGACAGCAAACGTTTAGTTTCTTCTGCCATCCTTTCTTGCCTACGGCTCATAATATTGCCCCCCTAACTTTTGCATCTGGCTAAAGTTTCCTAGGAATTTCCACCATAGTAAATGCCTCGATGACATCTCCATCCTTAAGGTCATTGAAATCCTTAATGCCGATACCACATTCATAGTTTTCTTGCACTTCTCTTACATCATCTTTAAACCTTTTTAAGGAGGATAGGTGTCCTTCATAAGTTATAACCCCATCCCGTAACACCCTGACATTAGCATTTCTTTGCATTTTACCATCGATGACATAGGAGCCAGCTATGATGCCGACATTGGGCACCCTAAAAGTAGTCCTAACTTCAGCACGGCCAATATACTTTTCTTTATATTCGGGATCTAATAATCCCACCATTGCTTTTTTCACATCTTCAATAGCTTCGTAGATTACCCGATAAAGCCTAACATCGATATTTTCTAGTTCTGCACTTTTGCGAGCATTGCTATCGGGCCTAACATTAAAACCTATTATAATAGCATTGGAAGCAGTCGCTAACATCACATCGGTCTCAGTAATAGCGCCAACAGCTGAATGAATGACACTTACCTTAACTTCATCAGTAGACAAACGCAAGAGTGATTGTCCTAGAGCCTCAATAGAACCTTGTACATCACCCTTAATAATCAAATTCAATTCCTTAACTTCTGCATCTTGCATTTGTTTGAAAAACTCGTCTAAGGAAACTTTACTACTTCTTTTTTGTTCCTCTAATTTACGTTCATTTTCCCTTAGACTTAAAACTTCTTTGGCTACCTTTTCGTCGCAAGCCTGGACTTTGGCACCAGCTTCAGGTACATCTGACCAGCCCATAATTTCTACAGGTAAAGAAGGTACAGCTTTTTCTACCTTACGCCCCCTATAATCACTCATGGCCCTAACCTTACATAAACTGCTACCACACAATAAGAAATCTCCTACCCTAAGGGTTCCTTTAAGAACTAAGACAGTTGCCACTGGTCCCCGACCTTTATCTAGTTCACCTTCTATAACAACACCCTCTGCAACTCGATTGGGGTTGGCTTTGATTTCGTGAATCTCAGCTACTAACAATACCATTTCTAGTAATGTTTCAATATTATCTCCCGATTTAGCTGAAACAGGGACAAAAATAGTATCCCCACCCCATTCCTCAGGTACTATTCCATATTCCGTTAATTGCTGCATAACCCTTTCTGGATCTGCAGTTGGTTTATCAATTTTATTAACCGCTACAACAAATGGTACACCAGCCGCCTTAATATGGTTGATAGCTTCCACTGTTTGGGGCATTACCCCATCATCGGCAGCAATTACCAAAATAACAATATCAGTTAAATTAGCTCCCCTAGCTCTCATGGCTGTAAAAGCTTCATGACCCGGGGTGTCAATAAAGGTTATCTTATTGTTATTAACGGATACTTGATAAGCCCCAATGTGCTGGGTGATTCCACCAGCTTCCCCGGATACGACATCAGCGCTTCTAATCTTATCTAGCAGTGATGTCTTACCGTGGTCAACGTGGCCCATAACGGTTACTATAGGAGGTCTTAATTGCATAGATTTTTCATCATCAATTATCTCCTCTAGTAATTTTTCCTCCTCTGAAATTGCCCGTTCGACCTCTACTTCATAGAGACTGGCCAGTATTTCAGCAGTTTCAAAATCAATATCCTGATTTACCGTTGCCATTGTACCTAAATCCATTAGCTTTTTCACTACTTCTGCTGGACTTTTATATAGGGTTTCAGCAAATTCCCGAACTGTTATGCTATCGCCTATGGCAATTTTATCAGGTGTTTTGGGGACTGCTTCTTCCTTTTTCCGTCTAGGCTTACTTTTCCTAACTGGGCGGCTGTAATCCCTTCTAGGTGGGGTTTGTGTAGCTGGTTTCTTAGCCTTAGTTGCTGGGCTTTGTTTGCCTTTAACAGGGGCCTTTTCATGTTTGCCTTGCTCACCCCTCCTATCATCCTTACCCTTTCTTACGGCAGTCCCTACTGATGGAGCCTTGACCGTACTAGTAGCTGCGGTAGTGGGCCTTTTTTTAGTATCCCTAGCCCCTTTAGCCTTTTTTTCCACAGTAGGACGGGATGATTGATTAAGTTTATCCTGACTTTTTTCACGTTGGGGTTTACTAACCTTATCACGTGATGGCCGTCTATCTTCTTGTTTTTTGCCTGCTAGTTGTTTTTTAACCCATTCGACTTGGGACTCTTCCATAGTACTCATATGGTTTTTAACATCTAGCCCCAAATCCTTTAAACTGGCAACTAAATCTCTACTCTGCATTCCTAACTCTTTTGCTAGTTCGTGTACTCTTATTCTGGCCATTCAGCCACCCCCATAGTTTCTCTTATTTCTCTCATCCCATGTAAAGTATCTAATACAGCTTGTGCAAACTTCTCATCATTTATAGTTATGGCAACACGGTATGCCTTGCCTACACTTTTACCTAAATCATATTTATTTCCCAATTCAACCCAAGGTACATTAAATTTTCGACTTATACTTACTAATCCTTCCTTGGTATCCTGAGCTATATCATTGCTTAACAAAAGCAAATGGGCCCTCCGCCGTGTCAAACTAGCTATCGCAGCTGAGGTACCAGCGGAAATTTTACCTGCTTTCTGGGCAAAACCCAACAGGCCATAAATTTTATGCAAATTATCACGCACCTTACATACCAGATTCCATCCCTTTAATCTGTTTTTTAATGCTATCTTCAATTTCCTCAGATAATTCAACTTCCAAAGCTTTTTGAATCCTTTTGCCTTTGATAGCTAAATTAAAGCAATCTATATTAGGGCAGATATAGGCGCCCCTACCTGGTCTTTTACCCGTATTATCTAGACTCAAAACCCCTTCAGGGCTGCGCACAACCCTAATAAGTTCCCTCTTGCTTTTCATTTCTCGGCACCCTACACACATTCGTTGAGGTATTTTTCTAATTTTAGCCATCATCATCACCATCTTTTGTGTCTAATCGCGGTCAAAATCTTCTATTTCTTCTGCTTCATCCACTTCTTCTCTTTCTACCATTTCTATTTCTTCTGCTTCCTCTGTTTCATCTATGGAATCCATATCCCCCATATCAAGATTATGGTCTATTCCATCGGTGTTTTCCCTTTCTTCTGCCTCCTGCTGGCGTTCATACTCTTCCACATCTTCTTCAAGTTGACTTTCACTTTTAATGTCTACCTTAAAACCAGTTAATTTAGCAGCTAGCCTAGCATTTTGTCCTTCTTTACCAATAGCTAAAGACAATTGATAATCTGGCACAACTACCCGGGCTATTTTTTCTTCAGTATCTACATAGACTCCTAGGACTTTGGAAGGGCTTAAAGCATTAGCTATGAATTCCTCGGGATTTCTATCGTATTTAATAATATCAATTTTCTCTCCCCCAAGTTCATTTACTATACTTTGCACTCTTAATCCTCTAGGCCCCACACAAGCACCAACAGAATCAACTTTCTCATCTAAAGAAAAAACTGCAATCTTAGATCTAAAACCAGCTTCACGGGCGATGGAATTAATTTCTACTACCCCGTCAAATATTTCGGGTACTTCCAGTTCAAACAATCTTCTTAGGAAAAAAGGATGTGATCTAGAAACAAAAATATTAGGGCCCTTAGGAGTGTTTTTGACTTCAGATATATAGGTTTTTATCCTCTGTCCTATTTCATACTTTTCCGTCTGCACCTGGTCGCTTGGTAACATTATGCCTTCAGTCCTACCAAAACTAATATATATAGTTCTACCCTCTATCCTTTGTATAGTTCCAGTAACTATTTCACCTTCTCTTTCTAGGAACTCCTCATAAATAAGACTTCTTTCAGCTTCCCTTAATTTTTGTATTACTACTTGCTTGGCAGTCTGAGCTGCAATACGTCCGAAATTAGCAGGTGTGGCCTCTACATAAACTATATCGCCGACATTGCAGGAGGGATATAATTCTGCAGCTTCATCTACACCTATTTCGCTTAATTCATCAGTAACTTCCTCGGTAATTACTTTTTGTGAAAATACTTTAACTTCACCAGATGATTCGTCAAACTCAACACTGACATTTTGAGTAGTTCCAAAATTCTTCTTGTAAGCTGTATTTAAAGCAGATTTAATCGCATCAATTAAGGCCTCTTTAGGAATCCCCCGTTCATTTTCAATCTCCGCCAATGCTTGAATAAGGTCGTTTGCCATTGTCCTCCTCCTAAACAAAATCTGGATGCAATCTCAAATTAGACACCGCATCCCAAGGTATATTATAACTATCATTATTATTCTCAATTGTTATGTTTTCCCCATCCATATAGGTTAAAACCCCCACAATATTTTTGGGACCACTAAAACTTTTTAAAGTTCTAGCTTTCACCTGTTCACCTATAAACCTCTGGGCATCATGATCCTTTTTAATAATTCGATCCAATCCAGGTGAAGAAACTTCTAAATTATCATAGTTAATATCTTTTTCGTCTAATAGATTTTTGACTGCTTTGGTAACGGTGGTACATAATTCTAAAGTTACCCCAGTCTCTTTATCAATAAACAACCTTAATATCTGGGCCTTGTTTTCAAAACGATATATAAGATCAACTAATTCCACATCCATATCCATAAGTATAGGCTTTAATAATTCTTCGACCTGTAAAACACTTAATTTTTTGGCCATTAACTTCACCCCCGCAAAAGAAAATAGGTATTTAACAATAGAAAAAGTGGGTGCAGGCCCACTTAACAATCAAAATATTGGTTAGCTAAGATAAAGTATAACATAAAGAAATACCATTATTCAAGCTAACATAATAATAGATTGTACCAAGATACTTTACATACTATACGTAATAGAAGCAAATAAAAACAGATCTTCAATAAGATACCGATAATATGCTAATTAATAAGCCCGTAAACCTAGTGCTGGTCCGCATATCTCCACCATAAAATAGTACTTATAATGCCCAATAAACTTGTAGTAAGTAGAATAATAATACTGGTATTACCAGCTATATAAATATCCTCCCCAGTAATTCCACTAAAAAGTGCGGGAATCGACCAAGGGAAAAATTGTCCATAACCAATTGCCGCAACAAGCTGTGCCAAAATCAGAGTAAAAATAATAAATCCTAGTGGTGATAAATATCCGCGCCCTATACTGGCTATAAAACCTACAGGAGTCGAAACAAGAATAGTAAGTATTGAACAAAAGAAAAATACCTGGACACCTTGGACTACTGTTACCCATGAAAAACAAGATATATCAACCAACTTGCCTACTACAATACCTAGGCAAATCACAAAAAGTGATAAAATTGCACACCATAAAAACATTACAATATATTTAGAGAGCACAATAATATCCCTTGATACTGGAAGTGCTAATAAATCCTTTATGGTCCTATCCGCGTATTCCCTACCAAATATCCAACTAGCCACAAAACCGAAAACAATTAACCCGCCTAAAGCAATAGCCTGGGATAAAAGATTTAAATAAGAAGGCCAGTCAGCAGTTCCCATAATATTAGCTTTGGCTGAAATAAAACCCATCTCCTTTGCCAAAGTGGGATCTTGTAAAATATACATAAAAAACCCACCCATAAAGGGTATCATAATAAATGCTGTTAAAGTTATTAGAGGTACCCTAGAGTGGAAAAATTTTTTACTTTCTACTATTACAGTGACTCTAAGTTTATCCAAATCGATCATTTTCCCCTTCCTTTATAACCCTCAAGAAATACTCCTCCAAATTCTCTTTTTCTACCTTTAACAAGGTAGGTGGGTAACCTGCATTTACTAACCTTGTAGCAATTATATCTGGATTATTTATGGCATTCCTATCCTGAACCTGCAGAATATTGCCTCCACTTGCATGGTCAGAAATAACTATTGCCTGATAGCCCGCTTTAGTAAGAACCGAAAGCATAGATTTTTTATTTTTACCATCTAATAATAGTGATTTTTTTAATTGGCTTTCCAGTATTTTATTATCTATTTTTTTAATTAGTTTTCCTTCATGTATAATGGCTATATTTGTAGCAACTTTAGAAGTTTCATCTAACTTATGGCTAGACATTAAGATAGCAACACCCCTTTCGGCCAGATTTATCAGTAGTTGACGAATCTCAACAATACCCGAGGGATCTAGACCATTCGTAGGCTCATCAAGTAATAATATTTTGGGTTTATGAATAATTGCTTTGGCTAAACCTAGTCTTTGGGCATTTCCAAGGGAAAGGTGTTTTACCTTTTTGGTAGCATATTTATCAAGTTTGAGTTTACCCATAATCCATGAAATTGAGTTATTATCCCGAATTCCTCTCAGTTTGCAGACAATTTCTAGGTTTTCCTTTACTGTCAGCTCTGGATATGAATAAGGGGTTTCCACTATATAACCTACCTCTTGCCAAATATTCCTATTAGCTAAGGTAACCTTGTGACCCTTAATATAACATCTACCCTTATTTGGCCTAATCATGCCCAACAACAAGCGAATTGCGGTTGTTTTACCTGCTCCATTCAAACCCAGAAATCCAAGGATTTCCCCCTTTTCGACTGATAGATTCAGATTATCTACCGCATGGACTTCACCGTAAATCTTGGTTAAATTAATTGTTTTAATCATCTCTGGCATTAGCTAGCCTCCCCAATGATTTTCCTAGCAATATTTATATTAATGCTAGCGCAAATCTTGTCCGAATAAAACTGGAGATATCACCAAGATTGCTTTTGCCTTTTTATTCCCTATCATTTATCCTATAATATATCCAAGCACAATTGGAAATAATTAATATAACTTAATTAAGGAGGTCTATTAATGAAACATTTAGACTTAACGCAAAAATACTTAGCGAATTTAGGAGTACTTCTAGTGAAATTCCATAATATTCATTGGAACGTAGTTGGTAAACATTTTATGAAAGTACATTCATTCACAGAGGAACTCTACGATCAAGTATTTGAGGACTTCGATGAAGTAGCAGAATTACTAAAAATGAAAAATATAATGCCACTTTCAACCATGAAGGATTATCTAGCTAATGCAACTGTTGAAGAAGTCGCACCAAAGGATTTTACCAGACAAGAATCTTTGGAAATGGTTAAAAAAGATTTAGAAACTATGAAAGCATTAGCTACTGAAATCAGGAACCTGGCTGATGAAGAAGGGGATTTCGAAACTGTGGCTATGTTTGAAGATTTCGTAGCATTTTACAGTAAAAACATCTGGTTTACTAGTGCTATGTTGAAGTAATCAGTCTTTTATCAAGGCATCCTGAAAAGGGTGCCTTTTTATTTTCCAAGCCTACTTCGAACGCTAAACCAACCCAATTTAGGTATACCGCAAAGCTGCACTTATTTTTTTATAACATTAAAGGCACTCCTATTTAAGACATATGCTTCAGTATTCTTGCCTTTTAAAAATGCTCTGATGGCTAATTGCTGCTTACAATTGGGGCAAAATAAGGCTCCAGGCTTTTGGGCTATGTTTACCGAACTTTCTACAATTCTTTCTATATACATACGCAGCAACCTGCCTTTTCCGACCTTTTGGTATTTAGCAATATCGGTCTTACAGTAGTTGCAGCGGACTATCAATATGTAAGAGCCTTTAATTCTTTTATAATGTGGGTTATTGAATATCAACTAATTCCCCCCAAACAAGCCTTGAGCCTATATTCTATACTAAAATAGCCACGGGGAAACAATCCACATGGCTATTAGTCAATCTTAACTTCTATTTAAACACGTACTAAGGCACCACTCGATTCGGGTATTTCCTCCTTAGTCAAGTTATTTACCTTACAAAAGTATTCTAAGAAATCTTGTACTCGCCCCTGTTCCTGAGAATCCTCAACTAACAAAATTATATCTTCTAGAATTTTAGCCATCCATTCATTATCAAAGTACCTTTGACGTCCCGACCCCCATGATATCCTGTCTGGATTTCTACTATCTACATAATAATTCCAGAAGAGCATCTTTTTTGAAACTTCTTCCGAAAGTCGTAATCTATATCTCGAGTGGGCCCTAATATATCCGTCCTTACATTTGGCGGCATCAAAAAATTGATTCACCATGAAAACACCCACAATACGTCTTTCGGCTTCTTGCTCACCTGGCTCCCGAACTGTTATAAGGCAGGCACTATTTTGTTTCAACCTGGCTAAACGCCTAGGCTGTCCCTTCCGCTGACCACTTTTTATTACACCGGTGAAGAGCCTCCAATTAGTAAATATATCTTTAAGTTCTTCTGGTTTACACCAGAAGACGGATTGGGAACGAGGATGAGCCCTTCGTGCTTTGGCTTTTCTAGCACGTTTTTCCCGCTTTAGACGCTTTTGCAATTTTTTAAGTCTTCGGTCCCTAGCTTCACGTTCTTTCCTTCTTTTTTCCTGCTTTATCTTATCTACCAAATCAGCGGTCTCTTGTCCAACGGGTGTAAGGAATGGACCAAATGCATCTGGAAAGACAAACTTCTTAGTTCCCGATAACTCCGAAGGAAAGTCAATTTCAATGAAAGAATCATCGTATTCGATAATTATTCCTTTCCCAAAGACCTCGTGTGTTACCTCTCTGTTAATAAGACTCATCTATAAATATTTCCTCCTCATTTTATAAACAACTGTTTAGCAATGTTTATCCTGTTTTGACCAAGTTTCATTGGAATTACAAACATCGCTAATATATATTATAACATTAAATAATCCTATTTATAAATTAGTGGTAATTAAGCTAGGCATATAACCTCTTATAAACCCTCGTTATACAGCTATCACTCTAAAATATAGCCTTCCTTGAGTGACCAAATATATTATAAATCGCCTATAAAGGTAATTAGTAATATATAGAGAATATTAATAATTATAAAAAAATTAAGAATAGGAAGGGGGATTAGTTTGAAGAATATTTTATTTCCAGTGTCGAGATATTGAATTTTTATTAATTAGGAGGAAGATGGAATGATTATGAAGGTTTCGGGTAATTATGTTTACCAGGGTCCCCCTAATCCTTTATTGGAAAAGTTTATGCGGGATACACCAAGTACGGTACATATGTTTTATAATACTGTAAAATATTTCGGGCATCGCCCTGCCCAAAAGTATAGGAGTGGGGGCCTATACCTAACCCTAACTTATCAAGAATTTGCTGATCGGGTGGAGAAGTTTGGACAGGGATTTATGGCTTTAGGACTGCAAAAAGGTGATCGGATTAGCATTATGTCACACACTAATCCTATATGGGATTGGGTTGATTATGGTGGCCGCGCTGCTGGTTGCGCTGTTTGCACAATTTATCCTTCTGATTCAGAGGAAACAATCATTTATACTTCGGCTTTCTCAGAAGTCAAAGTAATCTGTGTCCAAAATGAAGAGTTATTAGAAAAAATTATCCGCGTATGGGATAAGATACCGTCCCTAAAATATGTTCTTGTATTAAACAGTAGTTACAAAAGCGAATATACTAATATAATTAACATGCAAGAGCTTTGGGAATTGGGACAAAGTTTCAAATTAACCAATCCTGGGGCTTATGAAAAGCGTTGGCAATCCCTAAGGCACGATGACTTAGCTAGCATTTTGTACACTTCTGGAACTACTGGCAATCAGAAAGGGTGTCCATTGACACATAAAAATATTCTTAGTGCTACCTTAGCTGTTACTCAGGTAGGTTATTGGGGAGGAACTGAGTTTTCGGATAGGGATGTGGTTTTCTCCATTTTGCCCCTGAGCCATAATTGGAACCGGGTTGATAATCATAGTGCCTGTATTTCCTATGGTGGAATGATCGGTTATGCCCAGAACCCCCGCACAATCTTACAAGACTTGCAAGAAATTCAACCTACTTTTGTAATGCTAGTAGCCCGACTCTGGAGTAGGATATGGAATGGGGTAGCAGCACAAATCTGTTCAAATCCGCAAGGGAAGGAAAAATATGAATGGGCTATGGATATAGGGCATCGGGTTTTAGCAACTCGCATGGACAAAAATGGTATTATTGATTTAACTGTTGATCCTACAACTCATCTTGATACAGCACTTAAAAATGACTTTTTAGAAGCAGACAGACAAGTTTATCAGATTTTCCGTAATATATTTGGCGGTCGGGTGAATAAAGCCTATTCTGGTGGGGCTATTTTGCCTGCCGATCTGCAAAAGAACTACTGGGGTATGAACTTCCCCTTGCTGGATGGCTGGGGATTAACGGAGAGTACTTCTGGTTGCTGTATGGTTCAGGCCCGTTGTGTAAGAATAGGCTGGCAAGCCCCCATGATGGCTGGTTCCAATATGGAGGTAAAACTATCTGCCGAGGATAATGAAATCCTAATTAAAGGTGATAGTGTTATTTCGGGTTACTATAAAAACCCTGAAGAGACAGCCCTAGCCTTCACAGAGGACGGTTGGTTTAGAACCGGTGATATAGGTGAAATTGAGCACGGTTTCCTAAGAATAGTAGACAGGAAAAAGGCAATTATCGTTTTAGATACGGGTAAAAACGTCTCCCCTGCCTACCTAGAATTGAAATTTACCAATAGCGAACTTATCGAACAGATTTTAATATTAGGTGAACAACGTAAATATATTGCAGCATTAGTAGTACCTAAATACGATCATATTATTAAATTATTTAAGGATAAGGGTATAGCTTTCGATGAATCGAAATTAGTCTATGCTGAAGTAAATGGTATTAATACCTGTATAGAAGTAGGCAATGACCTAGCCCATCATCCGATCTTATTAGAAATGATAGAAGCTGAAATAGAAGATGTTAATAAACAAGTAGCAAGTTTTGAATCAATCAGGCGATTTAGAATTGTACCACGTAAGTTTACCGAAGACCGTGATGAGCTTACACCTACCCTAAAAATTAAAAACCGTATAGTGGAAAAAAATTATCAAGAAGAAATAGAAAGCCTATTTGACTAAGGTAGAAAAAATTAAACCAACCTGGGCATAATTAAACCAGGTTGGTTTTGTTTATTAAGTTAATAAAATTATGAAGTAGCACTTATTCTATCCTTTTATTGCAATCCTCAAACGTGTCAATGCTTCCGATAAAACAGAATGGGGACAAGCAATATTCATGCGCAGAAAACCACTCCCACCTCTACCGAAATTGGTACCAGGCTCCAACATTATTCGGGCTTTTTCCTTAATAAAGGCATCCAATTCATCATCGGCTAATCCCAATTCACTGAAATCGAGCCATAGCAGATAAGTGCCTTCTGGCCTAGTTAATTTAACTTCCGGAATATTTTTAGCCAAAAATTCAGCCGCAAATTCATAATTTTTTTGCAAATAAAGCAACAACTCATTTAACCAATGCTCCCCATAAGTATAAGCCGCCTCAACTGCAGTCACTGCAAAGATATCGGGAACAAAAAGGCTACTACTTTTCAAGACTTTACGGTAGGCTGAGCGAAGTTCCTTATTCGGAATAATAATATTAGATGCAGGTATACCAGGAATGTTAAAAGTCTTAGTGGGTGCATTACATACGATCATGTTTTGCTCCATTTCCTTAGAAATAGAAGTTAAAACTCTATGCTTATAATCGGGAAAAACCAGATCTGCATGAATTTCATCAGAAATAATAGTAATCTCATGTTCTAAACAGAACTGGCCCAATGCAGTCAATTCCTCTTGGTCCCATACCCTACCAACGGGATTGTGGGGACTGCATAAAATTAAAAGCCTTACTTTAGGATCAATTACTTGTTTAAGATGTTCCAAATCCATACGGTATTTATTACCATCGAAGTAAAGCGGATTTTCAATTAATTCACAAGCATTTGAACGGGCCACCTGATGAAAGGGGCCATAGACTGGAGGCTGGATAATAATCTTATCGCCAGGCTCAGTTAATGCTTGAATAAGCAAATATATTCCTACCATTACCCCTGGACTAGTTGATATCCACCCTGCTTCTGGATGCCAACCATGACGTCTATCCATCCATTTAATTAAAGCGTCAAACCAACCCCCATAGCTAGCACAATAACCGAAGACCCCATGTTCCACTCTTTTTTGTAGGGCCTCTATAATTACAGGTGGCGATTGAAAATCCATATCGGCAACCCACATCGGCAAAACGTCATCTTCAACTACATTCCACTTTACTGAATTAGTGTTTCTTCGTGAAATAACCTGATCAAAATTATACATAAGCTACTCCTAATTATATATTTGCCTTATAAAATGCGAATAGAATCCCAGTTCATTTTTAGATCCTAGTCCTCATAAATTCAAATCCATATCTTCCTATAAATAAAGCATAAATATTATTATAGCAAATAATATTTATTAAGAATCCTACACCTTATCAGAGCTAAAATTCCAAACTATTAATTAAGCACTTGGCCTTATTAACAAAAATAAAAATTCGAAAAACATATAAATTTGTTAAGATTGAAATAACTGGTATAATCAAGGCAGGTTTCAAAAATTTAATTTAAAGGAGTGAACTTTGATGGTTTATAAACTTCCAGAATTACCCTACTCTTACGATGCACTAGAACCCCATTATGACGAAAAGACTGTTAGATTACATCATGATATACACCACAAAGGCTATGTAGATGGACTTAATAATGCAGTAGCAAAACTAGATGAAGCAAGAAAAACTGGCGATTATGCCTTAGTCAAGCATTGGGAAAGGGAACTAGCTTTTCATGGAGCAGGGCATATCTTACACTCTTTATTTTGGGATAATATGTCACCAGATGGTGGCGGCCTGCCCACAGATGCTCTTGCCCAGCAAGTTGATAAAGACTTCGGTAATTTCGAGGCATTTAAAAAACATTTCACTGCTGCAACTACTGCAGTAGAAGGTTCAGGTTGGGGCATTCTAGTCTGGAATCCCTACGCAGAAAAACTTGATATTATGACAGCGGAAAAACATCAAAACCTCGCAAATTGGGGCGTAATTCCATTATTAGTATGTGATGTCTGGGAACATGCCTATTATCTAAAATATCAGAACAAAAGAGCTGCTTGGATAGAGGCATGGTGGAATCTCGTCAACTGGCCAGATGTTGCAGAAAGATTAGCCAAAGCCATTGCATAGAAATAAAAAACTACTACGGGGTTTCATACCCCGTAGCAAAACCCAAACAGGGGGACGGACCTTCGTTTGAAACCCCTTTTCAACCACTTTCCTCCCCCATTTTCTTTTTAATTATTAGTAAAAACGGGGGTGATTTGCCAGATTAAAAACAGCAATTATGCCAAAAATGATTTCTGAATCACCAGGGTATTAGCCACCCGATCACCTAAGCGCTGACGTTTAGATGAAGTCCAAACTAGAATGGCTGCCACTAGATAAAAGAAGAATCCATCAACAATACGAAGTAAATTGCGAATTACAGAAGCCTCCCAATCTATGGTGCTTAAGTCCGTTTTCAAAACAAGTATACCCAAAGCCATTTTACCAACTGTGGCCCCATACATAGCTTCCATAACAATAAAGTATCCCACAACCAATATAAACATTTTTAACTTGTTCTTTTTGCTTGCTAGCATGCCTCAGGATTATTTAATCTGTTTTTTCTTATTTTTATACTAATTTGTTTTGCAATCTTTCCTATCTTATACGAAATATTTGCTACTTTTATGGTGAGAATTTTGGAGAAAAAAATTTAAGAATTGACAGCTAGCCTTCTATTTTCTTTTTCAGTTCTTCTATTTCTCCTAAGGGCAATTCTGAGGCTTCGGCTATTTGTTTAGGGGATACTCCCATTTCCAAAAGCTTTTTCGCCATTTCCCAGGCTTTTTTAAGCTCGCCCTCTTGTCTGCCTTTTTCATGCCATGATGTGGTAAGTTCTAGCATTTCCTTCGCCTCCTTTTGATTTAGTAGCTTTATCCTCTTTTCTAATTCTTTTTCTTCTTCGGGAAAAATAATTCCATAAACTCGGCAAAGAAGGTTTCTATTAGTTCTTTGAATA
>CAZUSS010000036.1:17901-18169 GCA_964623245.1 uncultured Syntrophomonadaceae bacterium | reverse complement strand
CCGATAAATGGGGCATTAAAGTCAATCGCGTAGAACTGAAAAATATACTACCACCTGCAGATATTCAAAGTGCAATGGAAAAACAAATGCGGGCTGAAAGGGAAAAAAGGGAAGCCATTTTACGTGCTGAAGGGCAAAAAACTGCTGCTATCCTAGAAGCGGAAGGAAGTAAACAGGCAGCCATATTAAACGCTGAAGCAGTTCGGGAAGCTAATATAAGGGAAGCTGAAGGTGTTAGACAAGCTAAAATTTTAGAAGCCCAGGGTGA
>CAZUSS010000036.1:0-17891 GCA_964623245.1 uncultured Syntrophomonadaceae bacterium | reverse complement strand
TGAAGCGGAAGCTATACTAACTGTGCAGAAATCATTTGCTGATAGTCTAGTAATGATAAAAGAGGCATATGCTGATGAGAAGGTATTGGCCCTTAAAGCCCTAGAAACATTAAAAGAAATCGGTGATGGTCAAGCCACTAAGCTCATAATACCTAGTGATTTAGCTGGTTTAGGCGGGGTATTTGCTGCCTTGAAGGAAGTGGCCCAAGACGATAAAAAAGATGAAATTAGTGAATAAATTAATTGATTAACTAAGAATAAAAACGGCTACCTATTTCAATGGATAGCCGTTTTTAAATCCCTATTTATACTAAACTATAAAGTACTTTATCTGGCGACTGGTGTACCTTCACCAAGCCTTGACTAGTCAAGTACTTTATATGTGCTAAGGCCTCACCAGTAGCAAACCATTTCTGCGGGATGGGAAAATCCTCAAACTCCCTATAAGTCAAATCCCACTTCATCTGGGCAGCAATCTCATAAGCATTTTGCGAACCCCTAGCTAATATTTTTAAAACTTCATTTAATCTCCTATCATGGTGCTGTTTTAATTCCTCAATCCGGCCTTTTAAATCAGTAAATATTATGCGATGGGCTGGTAAGACCAGATTAACTTCGAGTTCACCTACCTTATCCAGGTTTTTTAGATAATCTGCTAAGGCATCATATTCATCAGTCCAGATAGAAATATTAGGGGTAATTTTATACAAAATATGATCCCCGGATATTAATATTTTCTTATCTTTTTCATGAAGGCACATATGCCCCTTGGTGTGGCCTGGAGTATGAATACAAGTAAAATTGTAATCTCCTACCGTAATCACATCCTGGTCATTTACATAAACAAAATCCTGCCAGCCTAAATCACGGTACTTAAAACCAGGATGCAATTTAATCGCATCCTCATCCAGGGGAAAACCACGTCTTACTGCACTTTTCAGTAATTTATCCCAATTTTCGCTACCTTCAATAATAGCTGCATCAATTTTGTGACAATAGACTTTACTATTTTCACTTGCTAAGTTAGAAATATTGCCAGAATGATCAGCATGCATATGGGTAATAAAAAAATCAGTTTTTTTCAAATCGATATCTAATTTCTCTACATAAGACAAGATAGCATTGAGGCACTCTGGTCTATTCATTCCAGTATCGACTATAAGGTTCCTATCTGAGGACTTTATCACATAGGAATTTAAAGCTTTTAAGGGATTGTTAGGTAAGGGTATTTCTAGTCTAAAGAGTCCGGGTCGTATTTGTTCAATAATGGTTAAAACCTCCGTTCATTGCTATTTCTATATTATGTGCAGTTTAGATTATAACAGAAAATGTTTTTATTATTTTATTATAATGATAAATAGGTTTTTGGGGCCATACATCCCAGATATCTTTTGCAATTCAATAGCATTGGCATAACTTGCTCCAGTAATAATGGTGTAAGAAGAAGGAAGCCTGGTTTTCTCCTCCGATTTGCTAGCTAGCATATATTGGTTTACTAAGATTTGTTCTGCCTTTAGCAGGCAAATATGATTTTCGGGGGCCAAAGATATTAGGCTTTCATTGTATTTATCATGGGAAATTACAATTGAACCGGTTTCCTGAATCGCAAAAAGACAAGCAGTTATACCTATTTTACTAGTTATTACTTTTTCTTTATAATTTTTTATGCTTTCAGCTTCTGCTTCTATGATGGTTCTTTTAGTTCCCTTAGCTAAAGCAGCTACATCAATCTCCTTTATTAATTCTTCACTTGAATAGACTATATCACCCTTTAGTTCAGATATTATTTTAACTATCTCATTTTTAGCTGCTTCCATTTCCCCCACTATTACTACCTTAGCCCCTGCCCCCTGGGCGTTTTTGGCAAATATCTGGGCATCACCCTTGATTATTTCGGATTTTCTAATGGTTCTTTGGCTATGTGACTTAATTAAACGCATTTTCAAAATATCTAAAATTTCTTCCCTACTATCCATCTTGCTCACCCTCCTTAGCGACTGTTGAACCCTCTTTTTCCCAGTAGTCTCGGAAAGTCCTATCTGGCATTTCGGGAAAGTCCCTAGATAAAAACCAACTCTGCATAGGCCCCGGTAAATTGCTAATATAACTACCGGTGGCATAACTGTTAAAATAGGCCCTTAAGCCGATTAGGCCCCTTTCATAATATGGCCTCATACTGATAGCCCTCGCATAAGATTGGGCTAGCATCTTGTTCCAGATATTAGTCGTGGCATCCATAGCCTTATCCCCATCGACCTTTAATTCCCGATGTTTTTTGATTAAGTTAAGATGGGGCACACCTACTGGACATATATCTTCACACGCTCCACAAAGGGTACAGGCTTGGTAAAGGTGTTTAGTTTCATCTAAGCCTAATATAAAAGGCATTAGTACAGTTCCCTTGGGACCAGGGTATGGATTGCCATATGGATAACCCCCAATTCTTAAATAAACTGGACACTTAAAGGCACACCTGCCACAATTAATGCAACGCAGCACATCCCTAAATTCATCATTAACATATGCCTTTGCCCTACCATTATCTAAAATAATTATATAGCTTTCTTCAGGTGCATCCTTTTCCTTAAGGGCTTTGGGTCCATTAACAATGGACAAATAACTTGATATGGGCTGGCCTATGCTATTACGGTTCAAAAGCTCCATAAGAAAAAAAGCATCAGCAAAATTATCGCATACCTTTTCAATGCTCATTAGGGCCACATGAATCCTAGGGGCAGAAGTAGACCAACGAATATCCCCTTCATTTTCGACATATAGCAAACTACCAGAAGAAGCTATTGCTTGGTTAACCCCAGTTATACCCATATCGGCTTTTTGGAATTTGTCTTTTAGATAATCAGCCACAAAACCAGCAACTTCATTTACATCATCTGTTTTGGGCATGCCAATAGATCTATGTAGTATTTCTACCACTTCTTCTTTCTTTAAATTTAAGGCTGGGTTTAACATATGGCTTGGTGAAGCATCATATTGCTGCATAATAAAGCCACCTAAATCACTATCATAAATTGTGGCCCTAGTTTTACCTTTAATATATTCATCGAGTTTAATTTCTTCAGCAATGGTAGATTTGCTACGGGTAATAGTCCTAACCTTACGTTGCTCTATAATAGTACCTATTATCCTACAAGCCTCATCACTATCCTTGGCCCATAAAACTTTGGCGCCATTTAAAGAAGCATTTGCCTCGAATCTTTCCAGTAATTCAACTAAATTCCCCAGGGAATTATCGCGTATTTCCCGTCCTAAATCCCTAGCTTTTATTTGGCCATCTATGTCACCGTAATAACTCATGGCTTTATCGTATTCATCATTAAGGACTTCACTAGCATTTACCAAATAATTAATTTGTTCCCGTTTGGCGACTTCCTGCCGGGCGGCTTTTCTGAAGTTTTTAGGGCTTGTTTTCATTAAACAGTCCCCCCTTCCCTATGTTGGGCCAGAAATGACACCAAATGCTTAGCATGTCGTCCAGGGTGAAACCTGCGCAAATAACCGTTAATATTCAGCAAACAACCGGGATCAGAAACAATCAAAACTTCAGCATCGCTAGCTATGAAGTCCTCTACCTTATCCCTTACAATAGCTTCCGAAAGATAAGGGTATTTTAGGGCAAACTGGCCTCCAAACCCACAACATTCTGTACTCCTATTTAGACTTACTAACTCTATGTCTTTAACCGCATTTAACATTTTCCTAGGTTGTTCATAAATTCCCAGTCCCCGCAACAAACGGCAGCTATCATGACAAGCAACCTTCCCTGCAAAGCGGGCTGAAACATCCACCAGATCAGCTACATCGACCATAAACTGGGAAAACTCAAAAACCTTATCCGAAAGCCCTCTAGCCCTTTTTAACCAATCGGGTTCATCAGCTAAGACCTTACAGTATTCATTTTTCACTGTATCTACACAGGAGCCAGAAAGACTGACTACGTATTCATCATTTTCAAATATCTCTATAATTTTTTTAGCACTATTTTTAGCTTCCTTCATATAGCCACCCGTAAAGAATGGCTGACCACAACAAGTTTGTTCACTATGGTAATGTAATTTAAAACCCAAGTCTGCCATAAGGTTTACCATGTCCTGCCCCACTTCTACCAGTAAAGCATCTACTGAACATGGGATAAACAACGAAACTTGCATTTAAAGCTCCCCCTCTCTCAAAAGATAAATTCCCCCTTAGGAAAAGTAAATAAGGTGAATATTCTGGAAAATGCCTTTCTTGTAATTATAAGCAAAAAAATTAATAAAAGTATAGTTAGTAATCTTTAATTATATTATTAATATGGAAAATTCCTGTTACCCGGGACTATTGGTTGTGATTTTATAGGTTTATTGGTAGAATTTTTCTAGGATTAATTTTCAGGAGTAGTGATAAAAAAATGTTTCTACCTATTACCCCTAATATTTTCTTTATCCAAGCCCCTAACTCTGCAAAGTTTCCTTACTGTAATGGCTTATTCATTCAAGATAAACTAAATGCAATAATTGATACTAGTTTTGGTGCAGAGATTATTGCTATATTAAACCAAGAAGGCATAGACATAGTTATTAATTCCCATTTTCATGAAGATCATATACTTAACAATAATTTATTTCCCCATGCCCAAATTCTAGTACATGAGGACGATGCGCCAGCAGTTGAATCCCTCGATGCATTTCTAGATTATTATGGATTTAAAGAGCCCGCAACTATACAATTGGGGCTAGATTCCCTTGAAATGATTGATTTAAAGCCATCTAAAGTAACCCGCAAACTAAGCGCAGATGAAATAATAGACTTGGGAAAAACACAACTACAAGTAATACATACTCCAGGTCATACCCCAGGACATTGCTGTTTTTATGAAGAAAAAAATCACCTGCTTTTTTTGGGAGATATCGATTTAAACCGTTTTGGCCCGTGGTATGGACACGCTTGTAGCAATATTGATGACTTTATAGAATCTATTAATAAGTGCATATCTATTAACCCATCCCTAGTCGTAACGAGCCATAAGGGCATTATTACCGATAACATTATAGGGCGTCTAAAAGAATTTCTGGATACTATATATATAAGGGAGGAAACAATTATAAAAACCCTGGCAATTCCCCATACCTTAGATGAACTGACCGCCAAACAAATATTTTACGGCCCAGGTTTAACTTTAGATCCATTATATATGGCCATGGAAGAAATAGCTATAAGCCACCATTTAAAACGCTTAATTATATTAGGTCAAGTCCGGCAGGACGAAAATTTATTCTATTTATCTTAATCGGGGGAATTTGAATGGATAAGAAATTGTTAAAAATAAATAAATTAGTAGATATAACAGTTGAAAGAGAAACACCTTCAGAGAAACTTGTAGAGGAGACTTTTGCCAGTCGTATCGAGGATATCGACCGTAATCATCTTTATCTAGCCTACCCTCTTAAAAACGGGGCTCCTTTCTTAGTGCGCAATAATGAAGTAATTAAACTCAAGTTTTTATATAAAGAAGATCTTTACGAATGTACGGTCAAGGCCCTAGCCTCACTTACCTCGCCTATAATATTATTAAAAACTACTAAACCCGAAAAATTTGTGCGCATTCAGTTAAGGAATTGGGTTAGGCACCCTTGTCATACCCTGGTTGAATTCAAAATAATTGACAATGGGAAGGATACCCAAGACTCAGAATCCCCTACATATCAAGAATACAGCATAGATATCAGTGGTGGTGGTATGCTTTTACATACCAAGCAGACTATGAAGCTTGGTACCATGCTATACGTTGAGTTCAACCTAGATGATTCTTTAATTACGGCCCACAGTAGGGTAGTAAGAAGTGCCCCCATAGATAACGATTTCCGTACAGCTATCGAATTTATAGATATCAAGGAAAAAGAACGGGAAAAAATAGTCAGCTATATATTCCGCAAGCAACGTGAAATATTAAAGAAAAGGTTGCTATGATTAGATATGCCCAGACCAAAAGGGGCGTACGGTACATTATGTAAATTTAACCGATATTAAAGGTGGTGGGCCCGTTTTTTGCCACCTTTTTTGCTTGTCTTATGACAATTAATAGTGCTATTATAATAATAGGTAAACTAATGACACCTTTATAGTTTACCTATTAATTTAAGGGGGACTTCTTTATGGGGGAAATCAAACCAGCCCCAATCATAGCTGGCTTACTAATCCTTTCTTTATGTCTTTATGGTGCTTATCATTATTTTATCAAATCCTCCCCAGCAGAGATTGAAGCCTCTGGTACTATTGAGGCATCCCAAGTAAATGTCACTGCGAAAATTAGTGGCAGCTTGGATTCTGTACGGGCAAGTGAAGGGGAAGAAGTGGAGGTAAATGAAGTCTTGGCTATACTTTCCCGTCCCGATATAGAATTACAGCGAGAACGCGATTTACTGAATATTGAACTTGCCCAGGCCAAAATTAGGGATTTACAGGCTGGGGCACGTCCCCAAGAGCTGCGGGAGGCCCAAGGAAACCTAAATATCACTCAGGAAAACCTAATCCAAGCTAAAACAAATTATGAACGTCTAGAAAAATTGTATGCTAATGGGGCTCTTTCCTTACAGGAATTAGAAGCGGCCAAATTAAAGGTGGAACTAGCCCAAAATCAACTCTTAATAGCAGAAGCCAGGGTAGAATTACTTGATGCGGGGCCTAGACCAGGAACCGTCGAAGCAGCTACTTTGGAGTTAGCTAGAATGGAGTCCATTTTGCAAGCTACCGATACCCTAAGGGAGGATTTAACTATTAAAGCCCCTCTAACTGGGACCATATTAAGCAGTAATTATGAAATTGGTGAGTTTATTGCAACTGGAGCTAAATTATTTACCATAGCTAACCTAAATGATTTATGGCTTACTGTTTATATTCCCTCAGATGAGTTGAGCCAGATAAGTTTAGGTCAAGAGGTAGACTGTTTTATTAGTGGTGATGCCCAGGCTTATAAAGGAAAAGTAGTACATGTAGCTGACCAAGGTGAGTTTACCCCGAAAATGATTCAGACTAAAAAGGAACGGGCCAACATTGTTTTTGCAGTGAAAATTGCTATAACTAATGATAATATGCGCCTAAAACCTGGTATGCCTGCTGATGTTCTTTTTAAGCGGGGTGAATAAATGATTAGTGCCGTTAATGTGAGCAAAGCTTTTGGCACTTTAACTGCTGTAGATAATGTCTCACTTGAAGTCAAAAAACGAGATATCTTTGGCTTAGTAGGCCCAGATGGCGCAGGCAAAACCACTTTGCTCCGTATGATTTGTGGTTTAATCGAACCAGATTCTGGAGAAATAAAATTACTAGGTCACCCTTCGAGTGATGTAGATAAAATTAGAAATTACTTCGGTTACATGCCCCAAAAGTTTAGCCTATACGGAGATTTAACCATTGGGGAAAATATCAACTTTTTTGGTTCTTTGTATAGTTTGGATAGGGCTACCATTAAAAAACGAGCTACAGAAACCTTGTCTGTTACTGGACTGTTGCCCTTTATTAATCGTCGGGCAGATAAATTATCTGGAGGCATGAAACAAAAACTCGCTTTATGTACCGCTTTGGTAACTAGACCCCCCCTATTAATCCTAGATGAGCCTACCTTCGGAGTAGATCCCGAATCAAGGCGGGAATTCTGGAAAATACTTTATAATTTAAATCACGAAGGCATGACTATTCTTGTTACTACAGCCTATATGGATGAAGCCGAGCTATGTACAAAAGTAGGATTTATTAATAGCGGAATATTAAGGGTTCTTGATACGCCAGCAAGTTTGAAAGGGCAATTTCCCTATCAAGTAATTGAAATCCACACCGATATTACTGACATTTCTTTATTTAAGCAGTTCCCTGGCATTATTGACCAAGCTTTTTTTGGTTACAAATATCGCCTTATCGTGGAAAAATCCGCAGACCTTATAGAAAAGATTGAAAAAAAATTAATTTATAAATCCGCCTTAGTCACGGAAGTTGACCCCACTATGGAGGACCTCTTTATTATTTTGGCCGAGCAGGAGCATTAAGAAATGGAATATATTATTGTTACCCAAGACCTAACCAAAAAATTTGGAGACTTTACCGCGGTTGACCGCCTGAATGTGCAAATAAGATCCGGTGAAATATGTGGTTTTTTAGGCCCAAATGGGGCAGGCAAATCTACCGCAATCCGTATGCTATGCGGTATATTAGCCCCCAGCTCTGGTCAAGGTTATGTCATCGGTTATAATATCAGTAATGAAAGTGAACAGATCAAAAAACATATTGGTTATATGTCACAGAAATTTAGTTTATATGATGATCTAACTGTTTATGAAAACTTGGACTTTTTTGCTGGTATTTATGATATCCCCATTAACCAAAGAACCAAACGGATAAGCCAACTATTAGCCCTCATGGAATTAGGAACTGAAAAGAACCACTTGGTAGGTAATTTAAGTGTGGGCCATAAACAAAGACTGGCCCTAGCTAGTGCAATAGTAGCTAAACCCCAAGTCTTGTTTTTAGATGAACCTACTAGTGGGGTAAGTCCTGCTAGTAGAAGGAATTTTTTTGATATTATACAAGGCTTGGCTAATGACGGCACTACGATAATTGTTACTACACATTTCATGGATGAAGCTGAACGCTGTAACAAGATTGCCTTTCTATCCCAGGGCAAGCTGCTAGCTTTCGATAATCCTGAAAAACTTAAACAGGATAGTATAAAAGGGGTTTTAGTAGAGGTAGAACTTCCAGAACCATTGCTTTATGCAGAAAAGTTCCTAAGGCTGCCCTATGTTAAAGATTGCTTTTTACATGGTGCCTTGCTCCATGTCCTAGTAGCCAATGATGAAGGTTTGAGGGAGTTTAGTCAGGAAACAAATAAACCATTCAAGATTATAAAGCCCACCCTAGATGACGTCTTTATTACCTTGGCTAAGAACCCACCGATGGAAAGTAGGTAAACTATGCACAGAATTATATCCGTACTTAAGAAGGAATTTTTACAAATGAGAAGGGATCGCATGACACTAGGATTAATTTTTATGCTTCCCTTGGTGCAACTTCTATTGTTTGGATATGCTATACAGACTGAAGTAAAACATATCCCTACGGCTATTTTTGACCAATCCCTTTCTGCTTCTAGTCGGGATATGCTGGCCTCCTTTACCGCCTCGGGTTATTTTGACCCCTCATTTGTCGCTACCTCATACCAAGATATATCTGACTTGATAGATAGTGGCCAAGCTCAAGTAGGTATAATCTTTCCCCCTGATTTTGAATTTAAGATAAATCGGGGGGAAACTGCGCCTATTCAAGTAATTGTAGATGCCAGTGATAGTATGTTGTCCAATCAAGCTATTGCCACGGCTAATTCTATCGGCTTATTAAAATCGCAGAAACTAATTATAGCCAAGATGGGTACCAGCGAGCTTCCTTATGATGTACAAATCCGCCCTTGGTATAATCCAGATGGGATTACAGCCTATTATATGGTACCAGCTATTCTAGGTATAATTGTTACCATGACCATGGTAATTGTAACCTCAGTTGCCATAGTGCGTGAAAAAGAAAGGGGTACCCTAGAACAATTAATAGTAACCCCTATTAAGTCATGGGAATTGATGGTGGGTAAAATAATTCCCTACATAGCCCTGGGTTATTTGCAAATAACCGTAGCCTTGCTAGTAGCAGTCCTCATCTTCCAAGTGCCTATACGAGGTAGTCTCTTACAACTGTATATTTTGACTATGTTTTTTATTACGGCTTCCTTGGGATTAGGCCTGATGATTTCCAATATAGCTCAAAACCAAATGCAGGCTTTTCAAATGTCCTTTTTTGTTATGCTGCCTAGTATTTTGTTATCGGGTTTTTTATTTCCCCGCGCAGCTATGCCTAAAATCATTTATTACTTCTCTTACCTTATTCCTTTAACTTATTATTTGGATATAATTAGGGGAATAATCCTAAAAGGTATCGGTTTTACTTACTTGATAGGGCAAGTTTCGGGTCTACTAATATTCTCCATATTTTTCTTAGTTTTTAGTACCCTGAAATTTAGTAAAAAGATTGAATAGTAAAGGTGAACAAGATGGATATTCCTAGTAAAATATTAGCTGCCAGCCGTGAATTAATTAAGGATAAGGGCTTGGTGAATTGGACAGTTGACGATCTTGCCCAAACAGCTAAAGTTAGTAAACGCACTATATATAGATATTTTTCTAGCAAAGATGAAATAATCGAGATTACCCTAGACATCTTCATGTTAGAAATGAGAACCAAATTCAAAAATATTGTTACCCAGGGGTCTGCCCCTGCAGAAATCTTAGGTAGCCTGATTACTGAAATTTATAATAACACCCCTTATTTCATGAATGATAAGGGCCTAAATGATCTGAAGGATTCTTATCCACATCTGTGGCAAAAGATTGATGATTTTCGTAGTGCAAAGCTGACAGAGTTTATAAAACACCTTATGACTTTAAATAATGCTGAATTATTACAGGAAATAGATGAAAAGATACTTACTACTCTAGTTATAGCTATTATTCAGTCCGTCCTTAACCCCACCTTTCTATTGGAAAATAATTTATCCTTTAATAAAGTCGTTGGGGATATGGGCAGACTACTAGAAAAAATCCTTGCTTAAGTTACGGGAAAAATAAGCTTCTCCTTTACTAAAAAGGTTTAAGACTCCTCGCTCAAGGCTCAGAGTGACAGCTTGAAGAAAAGGACCTGAGGCGGTAGCCAAAGGCTCTTTCCCCCCTAGGATAATTTAAAAGGCCTGTGTTAAACTAATAGTTGCAGGAATAAATTCAGAAATAATTAGGAGGAAATTCAACATGTTAGATTTTACTTTTCAAAACCCCGGTAAAATACTTTTCGGCCAGAACCAGTTAGATAAATTGGCCCAGGAAATTAAAGCTTATGGTAACAGGATTTTATTAGTCTATGGTGGAGGCAGTATTAAACGAAGTGGGCTATACAATAGAACAGTAAATATCTTAAAGGAAAATGATATATTTTTTGTAGACCTACCTGGGGTCCAGTCTAACCCCCGTATCAGTATGGTAAGGGAAGGTGTAAGATTATGTCGGGAAAATAATCTGCAGCTGGTTTTGGGAGTTGGCGGAGGCAGTACCATAGATTGCTCCAAAGCTATAGCTGCTGGCTTCTTCTACGAAAACGATCCCTGGGACTTTTTTATTCGTAAGGCGAGAATAAATGCAGCATTACCGATTGGTTGCATTTTAACTATAGCAGCTACTGGTACCGAAATGAATGTAAATACAGTAATAAGCAATGAAGAAACCCTAGAGAAAAAAGGCTCGGGAAGCCGCCATCTAATCCCTAAGTTTTCTATTTTAGATCCTACCCTTACTTATACTGTACCTCCTTTTCAGACTGCAGCAGGGGTAGCTGATATTATGAGTCACATATATGAACAATATTTCAGCCCCACTCCGGGTACATTTTTACAAGACAGTTTGGGTGAGGCCATCCTTAAAACTTGCATAAAATATGCACCCTTAGCTATAAAAGAGCCTGAAAATTACGCGGCTAGAGCCAACATAATGTGGGCTAGTACTTTGGCCTTAAATGGCCTGCTTTCGACTGGAAAACTAACCGACTGGGCCACCCATATGATTGAACATGAAGTTAGTGCTATGTATGATACCACTCATGGGGCGGGACTAGCTGTCCTAGCACCACACTGGATGGAATACGTTTTAGACGATAATACCGTAAATAAACTTAGCAGCTATGCACGCAATGTCTGGAATGTTTCCCAGGAAAATGATTTTGTGGCCGCCCGTGAGGGAATTAGGAAGACAACTGACTTTTTTAGCTCAATTGGCCTTCCTGCTAGCCTAAAAGAAATGGGAGTTAAAGAGAACTCACTAGCCAAGATAGCCGAAAACGCTACGGTTAATGGGCCTTTAGGTAGATTCAAACCCCTGGCAAAGGAAGATATATTAAACATACTAAAAAAGGCCTATTAAATTTCAGTGGAATAAATAGCCTTAAAAAACTTTGTAATAATATATTCCCATGTTAAGATTTCATATAAAAAAGACCCCTGCTTATATACAGGAGTCTTTTTTATTAAGTATTTTCGTCTTTATGGGTTTTGTATATATTCGTCTACCAGACTGTAGACTTCTTCATTAAGGATTTTAGTAAACTCATCTACATTTGGTACAGGTCTTCTAATCATTTTTAAAATCTTTTCTAGCTGTGCATCAGTATTTTGTGGTTTACCATATAGGCCTACCGCGTAAGTCGCAAAATCCCTAACAAACATGTCAAACATTTGGTTCATTATTTCATCACTGATGCCTTCAATTTTCGCGCTTTCAATAATAAGTTGGCCATAGGCTACCATGGTAAAAAGTTCGCCGACTGCTAACAGATAATCAAAATCCTGCATTTGTTCAGTTAATCCTGCACCCGAAGCCATTAGGAATTCTTGATAGGCTTTAATTTGCTCCATAAATACTTTAACATTAGGTAAATGGGCCAAACTCTCATAAGCTATATTAAAATCGTGGAATTTTGTTTGGGCATAACCCCTAGTTTTCCCTTGGCGGAATAGGAAGTCATCATTTCTATTATCAGTTATTCTGCCAATCTCTTCAAATTCGGCTGGCATAAACATATAACTAGGAATTAACTTAGCGATTAAAGCCATGTTTACATGACGGGTGCCTTCCAATTTGGGGAACCCAACTAATTCAGTTACAGCTTGTTCGAAATATACGTCCTTTTCAAACCCTTTAGCTGCAATGATATCAAATAAAAGTTCATGGACTTCTTCGCCCTGCATAGCGACCTTCATTTTCATAATGGGATTATAAAGGAGATATCTTTTATCGTTTTCGTTGGCTACCCGCATATAGTCCGTAGCCCTTAGTCCGAATAATTTCATACCCATAATTCTTAGCCAGGCATCTACGAAGAGCCTTTTAATATGGGGGAAATCTGTAACCCTATTACCGTATAATATACGATGGTAGGCATGGTTGATGGCTTCATAAAATGAATGGGTAACTATGCCAGTTGCACCCGAACCGATGTTGAATTTGCATATATTAATAGTATTTAACATATCATCCCAGGCTTTAGGTCCACGAGAGAGTATATCTTCATCAGTTATAGGATAATCATTAAGTTGAAATTCTGCTACGAATTGTTGGTTAGAAGCAACAATGTTTTTTATTAATTCATAATTAGGATGGGCTGAATCTACTACAAAAAATACGTATTCATCTGTGCCTTCAATTTTAGCAAACACAGATACTGTACTGGCTACATTACCATTACCAATATAATACTTGCTACCATTAGCCAAATATGTGCCATCAGGTTGGGGGATTAGGCGCATAGAAGTGGAATAAATATCAGCCCCATGTTCCCTTTCAGATAGGCCAAATGCACAAAGGGCGTTATCTTTTAGTTTGGCAACTGCCTTGTGCTTGGCCTCCTCATTATCACCTAATAATACTGGGTTAAGTCCCAAGGCCGATACATGATAGGTATACCAGTAAGCAGCTCCATAAAAACCACAGATTTCAGAAAACTCATACATCCTATATGTACTATAATATTGTTCTGGATCAGAGCCATAACCACTTGGAAGAAATAAGGTCTCAAAAAAACCTTCCTTGGTAACGAATTCTTGAAAATCTGCACAAAATTCGCGATCATGATACTGTTCCTTTTGTCTAGCTAAGCCCTTGTCCTCAAACCATTCAATTGTTTTTAGCATAATCTCCTTAGATCTCTCATCGGGGTAATTTCTGTCCTTGTACTTTTTGGGGTTAAGTAAAATACTCATTAAGTCAACCTCCTTAAAATTCCTAAAAGTCTTTTACATTTATTAATCGAATTTACTTCCCATCATTATACCATATGCAATAAATCTAATACGTAAATTATTTTATTGAAGTAATTTTTATGGTATACTTTAACAAATATAAATACAAGTTTATTATACGGAAATAAGCAAAAAGGAGGACTTATGGCTAAAGTAAAATGGGAAAAAGATGGCACAGTTGCAATTATGATAATGAATGATGGTGATAATAGGCATAATCCGGAATGGGCCAGAGCTATGATGGCTACATATAAAGAAATATTAGCTGATGAAGAAATCGGGGCCCTAGTATTAACTTCAAGTGATCCTAAGAATTTCTGTCTCGGGGTTGATGTAGAATGGATGCTCCAAAGACAAGGTGAGGAAGATTTTGATACTGTCAGCCAGTGGCTTTATAGTACAGCAGAGGTGTTCAAAGCTATGCTGATGGCCCCTTTTCCAACGATTGCAGCCATAAATGGGCATGCCTTCGGAAATGGTGCTATGCTGGCAGGTGCATGTGATTTTCGTTTTATGAGATCAGATAGGGGCTATTTCTGTCTGCCCGAAGTTGATTTAGGTATCCAGATGGCTCCCTCTATGATTGAATGGATGAAAAGCATCATGCCCTATCATCTTTTCACCAGAATGTTATTCACGGGTGAAAGAATAGGTGCAAAAGAATTAGAGAATTATGGTGTTATAGTTAAAGCTTGCGAAAGTGCAGAGGACACGGTAAAAGAGGCGGTTGAATTTGCACGCAAATTCCAAAAGTATAGGCCCACCGTGGCAGAGATGAAAAAAAGAACCTATAAACATATCATCGATAAAATGGAAAATGAAGATCCCCAATATTATGATTATCGGCCCGAAAATGTCAAAGAAGGGAAATCACCAGTTTTTATGATTTCACCCCAAGGATATTAGGCATTAAAAAAAGGGGATGGTCCTTTGTTGACTATCCCCTAATTTAACTCTATTTATCTATAGTTGCCTGCTCTTCTGCTTTGGAAACATTCTCTGCAATATACTGGTCTGTCACCACTAGGCTCAAAAGGCACAGTAGTTTCTTGTCCACACTCTGCACATACAGCACTAAACATAGGACGGTTTTCCCTTCTGTAGCCACCACGTTCATTTCTTTGTTGTTTGCGCGCTCGCCTACAATCTGGGCAACGACCTGGTTCGTTTTCAAAACCTTTTTCTGCATAAAATTGCTGTTCAGATGCTGAAAAAACGAACTCGTTCCCACAGTCTTTACAGACTAAATATTTGTCTTCCATTTAGACATCTCCCTTTCGGATATAATAAGTTACTCTTGGACTTAATTTCCCCGAAACGGAGACATTATAGAACAAGGCATTAGTTATATTAATCTATATATACATCCTTGTCAATCTTTACAACTTATTATCTTCACCTTTTGCTATGACCTAATAAATCCTGTTATTAGGCAGTTATCCTTCCATAACTGTAAATATCTCACTAGCCCATTCGATTGCTTCAATATATTCCTGGTATAGGGTGCTAATTTCTAGGTTCAGTTCTCTGGCTATTTTTTGTACATTTATGTAATCCACAGCCTCATAGGATAAAATTAAGTCGTAAATGGGATAGAGCTTACCCTTTTTGTGTACCAAGGCATCTATCACAGGTTCAGTTAGTGCTATATCCTGTAGGGCTTCCTCCATTGTCATATCCAACATAGCATCTAAGGTACTAAATAAGCCCATTAAAGATGCTTCTTGGCGAAATTTTTTCATACCACCATGATTTGCAATTGCATCTGCCATTTTAGAACGAATCAAGGAAATCTTAGTTAGTTCTAGGGGCTTATTTCGTCCTAAATCTTGTAACATTAAAATATTAATCCACCTTTCAAATTCAGTTAAACCCATATATATTAAGGCCTTTTTAATGGAGTAAATCGCCTCCTCTGCAGTGTGGCGACTAGCTAGCTTTATCATTCTGTATGCCAAATTAACATCAGTTTCTATAATCTCAGCCAAAGCTTGGAAGGATGGTTCTTCCTCCCTTAGCTCCTCAAGTAATTTCATATACTGCGCTTTTGGAGTCCATCTATGGTTTGATTTTAAAGCTATCTTGGGTTTACTGAAGAAGAATCCCTGAAATAAATGAAAACCCATCTCCTTGGCTAATAAAAATACATCTTGAGATTCAATTTTCTCTGCCAAAATAATCTTCTTCTGGGCTAGGGCTGCTTTAATACTAGCCCCTATTTCGTGCAATGGGGTCTCAATTAAATCAAACTTAATAATGTCTGCTATAGGGACTAGGGGATAATCTTCGTAATCCTGGACAAAATCATCCAAGGCTATTTTATAGCCCTTGCTTTTTAGTTCACCTAATCGATTAATTAGCTCATTATTAATTTTTACGTTTTCTAACATCTCTATAATTAGACTTTCTGGGGCTACCAACTCTATGGAATCCGAATTAATAAAATGTTCATCGAAATTAACAAAAGCATATTTATTTTCAACTAGGCAGTTAATATCTGATTCAAACAAGCCACCCAATACACTAGCTGTAGCACTAATTGAAGATCTACCATCAAATTGGTCTGACTCGCCTTGGGAGCGAAATAACAACTCATAACCGAAAACCTCTAATTTCCTATTAAAAATAGGTTGTCTGGCAATAAACATCTATATCACCTGTTACATCTCTCCAAAAATTTAGCTTGCACTATAAAATAATTATACCACCTTCATAATAGTTAATTGGGAAAAGATACAAGTTAAGCAAAATTGCATATATCGAATAACAAAATCAGAAACTCTTTTCCCAATTCCTTGGTGTAAATTTATATATAAGCTACTAATATATTTCCACTTTATACACTTTGTACCCAATCCGAAGAAAGTAGTAAAATGCCATACATCGGACAAACTATATGTAGGGAGGAATTAAATGTGAAGGAAAAAAACTTCCGTCAAATTAAGAGCGTCCCGAATGATGCCTGTGATTTTATAAGCATTGACTTCGAGACTGCAAACAATTATCTATCAAGTGCTTGTGCCCTAGGTTTGGTGATGGTTAAGGAAAATTCCATTGTTGGGCAAGAATATCACCTCATAAGGCCACCTACTTTAAACTTTAATCCTTATAATATAAAAATTCATGGTATTACTGCGGAGATGGTTAGAAATTCCCCCTTATTTCCTGGAATTTGGAATAATATTGAGGGGCTTTTCCAAGGTAATCATATTCTTGTGGCACATAATGCCCGATTTGATATGAATGTTTTAATGAATTGCTTAATCTATTACGAATTAGAGATCCCTAACTTTTCCTATACATGCAGTATTCCTATATCGTCTATAGCCTGTTCAAAAAAAGGTGTAAGAGCAAGCCTTACTGCCCGTGCCTCCCATTTTGGAATTGACATTATAGAACACCACAATGCATTAAGTGACGCTATTACAAGTGCACTTATAGTTATTGAATCTATAAAACGGAAAAACCAAGAAAATTTAGCGTCATTTTGTTCTACATATCCAAGTATCCCTATACATGCATTCAAGGATTTGAAGGTGAAAAAAACATTTTGGGAATTAAGTAGACTTGGGAAGACTCCCATAAAAGAGGTTACTGCTACTACAGATAAATTCAATGAAAAACACCTTTTCTACGGCAAAAATATTGTACTAACTGGTGAATTAGAATCAATGAGTCGCAGAACTGCAATGCAAACCATAATTGATCTAGGTGGGATAAATAAAAGTAGTGTGTCTGGAAAAACAGATTTTCTGATTGTCGGTACCCAAGAGCCAAAAATAGTCAGAGATAATGGAATAAGCACCAAAGAGGTAAAAGCCAATGAATTAATTGAAAAGGGTTATAGAATAAAAATTCTAAGTGAAGCTGAATTTTTAAAACACCTACCATGCGGAGACTATCGAAGATAAAAGGCCCCTCTACCTTCCTCATCAAACACGGGGACGTTCAAACACGCAAACACGGGGACGGCAGAATGTGTGAAAAAAAATTTCCCTCGACAAGTAACTAGTTAAAT
>CAZUSS010000035.1:0-18473 GCA_964623245.1 uncultured Syntrophomonadaceae bacterium | reverse complement strand
ACAATTCGAATTATAAGGCCCATTAAAAAGCTAGCTAATTACTAGATTAGCTAGCTTTTTGGCTTCATTTTTCTCCGGGCTATTTAGGATTATACATTCCATGACTATTCATATAATTAAATATACCTTCACCATGTTCCTGTTCTTCCTTTTGAATATGATTTAGTATCTGCCTGACTTCAGGATTGGCGAATTCGAAAATAGCGGTATCATAAGTATTAGACATATACTTCTCGGTCATTAACATATCATTACATAGGGCTGCATCGGCTTGATTTCCCATAGCCCCTTGCATTGCAGAAGCCTGGGCTTGGTTCGCATTTCCACCCTGGTTCTGGCTATGACTGGCTTGATTTATGTCGGGGATTTGTCCATTTAAAAGTTGATTGATAGTATCTAGGTGAGATTGTTCCTGCTGGGCATAATCCTGGAATAGCTGTTTGAGTTGTCCATCTTGGGTCAGGTTAGCATAGTTAGTATATTTTTCTATACACATTTCCTCATGTTTTTTTTGGTCCTCCAATAACATAGTTTCCTTTTGACTTAATTGCAACATTCTTAATACACCTCCTAATACTATCATCGGATAATATCAGGGTTTTTATGCAAGAAACTATATACTATTATAAAATTCTGCAGAGAATTTAAGCCACTTATCGGGCCATTAGGACTGTACTTAAAAAGGCCTTCGTCCTTTCCTGCTGAGGGTTAATCAAGACTTGTTCAGCATTACCTTCCTCTACGATTATTCCTTCATCCATAAAAATAACTTTATCCGCTACTTCGCGGGCAAAACCTATTTCATGAGTAACCACGATCATAGTCCTCTCTTCCATGGCTAAATCCTTCATGACCCGTAATACTTCTCCCGTAAGCTCAGGATCAAGTGCAGAGGTAGGTTCATCAAAACACATAATTTCGGGTTCCATAGCGAGGGCCCTAGCAATAGCAACCCTTTGTTGTTGCCCGCCCGATAACTCAAAGGGGTAATTGTCCGCCTTATAGGATAGGCCTACTTTATCTAGCAAAATTCTCGCCATTTGCTCAGCCTCGGTTTCTTTCATGTCTTTAACTAGCATAGGTGCTAACATTATGTTTTGTAAAACAGACTTATGGGGGAATAAGTTAAAATCCTGGAACAACATGCCCATTTTCCGGCGTAGGCGGGCAATATCCTTTTCCGAGCTATATACCGCCTTACCTTCGGCATCATTTTGCACCATTATTTCCCCGTCAATTTCGATTAAGCCGCTATCTATTGTCTCCAAACGATTAAGGCACCTTAAAAATGTGCTTTTTCCAGAACCCGAGGGGCCGATAATAGCTATGACTTCACCTTTTTTAACCTGCAGGGAAACACCTCTTAATACCTCTAAACGATGAAAGTTCTTATAGACATTTATAGCTTGCAATATATACATCATTTATCCCCTTATTCATAAAAATCATATTTAGCTTCGAGCCATTTGAAAAATTGTTGCACAACCCCAGTCATAATCAAATAAAATACCGCTGCTACGATAAAAGGGGTGAATTTAAAATCTGCAACTGCCGCAGTTTTAGCTACCCTTAACAGTTCACTAATCCCAATTACATAGACTAAAGCAGTATCCTTTACTAGGTTAATAACTTCATTGCTAATTGGGGGTAATACCCGTTTAAAAACTTGGGGCAAAACTATTTTGGTCATAGTCTGTATCTTGGTTAGGCCCAAGACATTAGCGGCTTCATACTGTCCCCTATCTATAGATTGGATTCCAGCCCGATATATCTCGGCCAAATAGGCGGCATAATTTAGAACAAAAGCTAGACTAGCCGCAGTAAAACGCTCTAATGATATACCGATAAAGCTCAAACCGAAGTAAACAAACAGTAATTGGAGCAACAATGGGGTACCCCGAAAAATCCACACATAAAATTGCATAAAAATATTTAACGGCTTAAATTTCGTAAGTCGGGCTAATGCCAATATTATTCCTAATGGTAAAGCTAAAACTAGGGTTAAAGAAAATAATTTTAAAGTTATACCAGTTCCTTTAAGCATTGCAGGCAATATAAGTAGCAAATAATCCATATTTATCCCCTTTAAGATGCTGTCTTTTAAACGTAGTTAGGCTAACAGTATAAAATCCACTGTTAGCCTAATCCCTTTTAGTTTAAATTAATTATTTTGTTATATCTTCTCCAAACCATTCATTGGAAATTTCTGCTGCGGCTCCATCAGCCTTCATTTCAGATAAGACCCTGTCTAATTCAGCTAAAAATGCTTGGTCAGTAAGCCTTAGGCCTACCCCGAATTCCTCTAAGCCAAAGTGTTCAGTTAAAATATCATACTCACCAGGCTTTTTGGACATATAATATCTACCTACAACTTCGTCAACTACCACTGCATCTAGCCTTCCAGCAGCTAAGTCAAGTAAGGCTTCATCATTACCACCGAATTCTACCATTTCGCCTATTGATTCGTAAGTCTCGGCATCCTTTTGTACGGCTTCAATAGCACTACTACCAGCTTGAATACCTACTGTTTTGCCCTCTAAGTCAGCCTTATTGGTAATCTCTGAACCATTTTGGACTACTATTAACTGCTTGTCCTCTATGTAGGGCGCAGTAAAGGCAAATTGTTTTTTCCTAGATTCTGTAATAGTTAAACCATTCCAGATAACATCGACTTTGTGGCCGTTCAATTCCTCAATAGCACTTTCCCAAACTACAGGTTGGAATTTAACTTCTACCCCTAACCTTTTGGCTGCTTCCTTAGCCAAGTCAATATCAAAACCTATAATTTCATTGGTACCTGTTTCCCGGAATCCCATGGGTGGGAAAGCATCATCCAGACCAACTACAAAGTAACCCTGGTCCTGAATGTCGACCCAAGAAGTATCCTCCACATCCGCATCATTACCACCACAACCGACCATGAACATACCTAAAGATAGGCATAAAACTAATATGAGTGCAATTTTCCTTTTCACTTTTTTACCTCCCCTATTAATAAAACAATTATATTCGAGTATATTCTACTTTACTAAGCTAAATTAGTAAAGAGCTTTTTTCCAGCTTTTAAAAATGTTTCGGCTTGCCCCCAAAAACCATGCAAATTTAATAACCTGCTATCGGAACCCTAACCCCATATACAGCCTCCCGGGCAGCAATAATTAAAAGCTGGCCATCCTCCCCAGCAAATCCACAATTAGCAGGATGTCTACCAGTTACTATGATCCCGATCCTTTCCCCCTTCGGGGTAAAAATTTCGACCCCTTGGGCACCTGCCACATAAATGTGCCCAGCTAGGTCAACAGCAATACCATCTGGATAAGGAACTCTTACAAACTTGCGGGGGTTGCTTAAATTACCATTACTAGCAACATCTAATACTAAAAGCTCATCACTTGCAGTCAAGGCCAGATATAAGAGCTTTTCATCTGGAGAAAAAGCTAGACCATTTAAGTATTGGTTAAACTTACCTTCCAGAATTATCTCCCCACTCCTTTCAACCCGATATAGGCCCATGAAATCCATTTCGGGGCGCCGATTTCCCAAGCCAAAGGGGGGATCGGTAAAATATATCTTGCCATCGGACCGCACAGCTATATCATTAGGGGAATGCAGCCTTTTTCCCTCAAAATTATCGGCCAAAGGCACAATCCTGCCATCCTTTAACCTCCTAGTTACCGTTCTAGAGCCATGTTCGGCCGCCAAAAGCAGCCCATCAGTATCATAGGCCAAACCATTGGAATTGCCGCTAGGACTACGGAAAACCTCGATATGGTTTGGTAAAGTCAATTTATAAATAATACTGGCAGGAATATCGCTAAATAAGACATAGCCCTCCCTTTTATTCCAGACTGGCCCTTCGGTAAATAAAAATCCCTGGGCAATTAAGAAGGGTTGGCCTACTTGTTCAAAAGTAAAACAACTGCTTTTCAAAAACATCATCCCCTTGTATAATTATTTTTTTATTATAGCCTAATACTATATAAGAGATAAGGGCAGGAAAATAATCCCCCACCTAGAATATAAGAAATTAATTATCAATACCGGCGTATGGGATATGGAGGCCCAGGATAAAAATGCCTCGTAGAAAAAGTATTAGATTAAAAAATTATGATTATTCCCTACCAGGATATTATTTTATTACAATCTGTGCCCAAAATCATGCCAAGTTATTTGGCAATATCATTACCGCTGTAGGGGCAGACGACTCTGTCTGCCCGAATACCGCTGACCCCGAACCACACATGCTAGCAAATGATATAGGCAGAATTGTAGAAAAATGCTGGTATAAAATAAATAATTTATATGAAAATGTTAGGACAGATGCCTTTTGCCTAATGCCCAACCACATTCACGGAATAATTGTGATTTCTGAGGGTGGACAGGGTCGTCCACCCCTACATAAAATAATCCAGGGGTATAAATCCGTTTCAACCCGAATGTGTTATAAATATAATTATCGGAATATCTGGCAAAGGAATTATTATGATAGAATAATTAGAAATGAGGAAGAATATTCAAAAATACAGGAATATATAATAAACAATCCCTTGAAATGGCATGAAGATAAATATTATATTTAAGATATACATTGACTTTAAGGAGGAAGATTTACCATGGAAGCAGAAGCTTACAATCCCTATGCAGTTGCCCAAGCCCAATTTGATAATGTAGCTGAACTAATCGGTTTAGATACAGCCAGCCAAGAACTACTCCGCCAACCCCTACGCGAATACCATTTTCTAATCCCCGTAAAAATGGACGATGGTTCAACTCAGATATTCAAAGGATATAGAGTCCAACATAATGATGCCAAAGGACCAGCCAAAGGGGGCATTCGGTTCCACCCTGCCGAAACCGCAGATACAGTCCGGGCCCTATCCATGTGGATGACTTGGAAATGTGCAGTAGTCGATATCCCCTTAGGGGGTGCCAAAGGTGGCATTGTCTGTGACCCGCGAAAACTTAGCTTAACCGAACAAGAACGACTTTGTCGAGGTTGGATTAGAGCTGTAGCCAAAAACATAGGCCCCAATATAGATGTCCCTGCTCCAGATGTGATGAGTAATAAACAACATATGTTATGGATGTTAGATGAGTATGAAACTATTAGTGGGGGCAGATTCCCTGGAGTTATTACCGGTAAACCAGTAGGAATGGGCGGTTCCCTAGGTCGTACCGAAGCAACTGGCTATGGGATTATCTATACCCTTAGAGAAGCCCTAAAGGTGTTAAATATGGATATTAGGGAAACTAGGGCTAGTTTCCAAGGATTTGGCAATGTAGCCCAATACGCAGCTAGGCTTTACCAAGAATTGGGTGGGAAAGTAGTCGCAGTTTCCTGCTGGAATGAGACAGAAAAAAAGGCTTTTACCTTCCGTAACAAAAAAGGATTAAATATAGATGAATTAGCCAATTGCGCTGATTCCTTTGGTACCCTTGATCAAAACGAAGCCCAAAAAACTGGCTGTGAAGTCCTAGATGGTGATGCATGGCTCAAGGAAGATGTGGATATATTGATTCCTTGTGCCTTGGAAGGGCAAATAACTATTAATAATGTGCACCATATAAGCCCCCAAGTTAAAATTCTCGCCGAAGGGGCTAATGGCCCTACCAGTCCCGAAGCAGATGAAGTTATAAAGGAAAGGGGCATCTATGTAATTCCAGACTTCTTGGCCAATGCAGGGGGAGTTACTTGTAGTTATTTCGAACAAGTACAGTCTAATATGAATTATTTTTGGGAAAAGGAAGAGGTCTTGGAAAAACTAGATACTAAAATGACTTCTGCCTTTCACGCAGTACACGACTTGGCGCGGGAAAATGATTATTATATGCGGGATGCCGCCTACATAATTTCCATCCAAAGGGTAGCTGAAGCCATCAAACTACGCGGCTGGGTTTAAATCACCAAGGGGCGGTTTCCCGCCCCTTAAAATTACATTTTACCCCAGTGTCACTCTGGGCGATTTGCGAAGAGTCTTAACCATTCCTAGTCGGAAAGATCCTTTGGCTATGCCTCAGGATGACACAAAGCCACTTCCAGCTTCCCACATCCCACATCCCACATCCCACTTCCAGCTTCCCACATCCCACATCCCTATATGTATGCCATGGGATCTGTATGTACCCCATTTACCCTCACTTCAAAATGTAAATGTGGGCCTGTACTCCATCCCGTACTACCCACCTTACCTATTTCCTGTCCCTTAATAACGGTATCACCTTTTTGCACTAAAAATTGGCTCTGGTGGGCATATACCGTGGAGATACCTCCCCCATGGTCAATAATAGTAGTATTGCCATTAGCATTCATCCAACCAACAAAGATTACCGTACCACTATCAGCAGCGACGATAGAAGCGGACATGGGTGCACCTATATCAGTCCCAGTATGGATGCGCCATTGTTGTAAAATAGGATGGTGCCTCATACCATACGGGGAAGTTATGCTGGTATGACCTGGCGTTGGCCAAGTAAAGATTCCGGTTCCCAGCACTGTTTCGCCACTGGCAGCCTGAATCTGCCGAATCATGGTTTCGATCTGGGCTGAGGTTCTTTCCAATTCAGCTAGAATTTGCTCATAGGCTTGCCTTTCACTAGCTACATTAGACAAGACACTCTGCTTATCTTCCTTTTGCAGATCTAGTTGTTCCTTAGCTAATCTCTGTTCAGCTTGTATAGCCTTTAATTCCTTTTCCTTAACTTCTAAATCACTTTTTTTCATTTTTAGTTCATTACGTTCTTTATTTATTTCTTCAATTAATTCTATATCTTGTTCTACGATAAGATTTAACATATCATAACGGGTTAAGAAATCTTTTATGTCGGTAGCAGAAAACAATACTTCCATATAGGAAACATTACCTTGTTTGTATATGTATTCTAGCCTTTCGCTTAAAAGGGCATCCTTTTCCGCCAATTCTTCCTCACTGCGTTTGATATCTTCTTCGGTACGAGCTATGGAATCAGTTAGGAAGGCAATACGCTCCGCAAGTGAATTTATCTCTTTCTCAGTATTAGAAATGTCCTCTTCAATCGCATTAATTTGGCCCATAATTGATTTTTCTTCTCTTTTTTTCTGATCGACTACCTTTTTATTTTGGTTTATCTGCCGGCTTACATCTTGTAGTTGCCTTTGGTGTTCTTCTAGCTCATCTGCATAGACAGGAAAAAGACAAGTTATGAAAAACGCCAAAGTAACCATAAATGTAGTTAATTTATGCCCTTTTCTCACTTTACAAAAACTCCTCCCTAGAATAGTTTACTCCCACGCCACCACGGGATGACACTTAACCCGCTTCCCGCTTCCCAACACCTAGACATCCAAAAATCTATTTATCGAGATCAGGGTTCCTAATATACCTAAAAATCCTCCCACCAGCAAAAGGGAAAGATAGACCATCAACAAGACATCTTGTCCCGTAACCAAGGGTAGGAAGAACAAGGAATCCATGCGTTTTATCAATGATTGATAACCTAATGCCAGAATGAAAATGGAAATAAGGGAACCTACTATCCCTAAAATGACCCCTTCAATAAAAAAGGGCCATCTAATAAACCAATCAGTTGCCCCAATCAGCTTCATTAGGTATATTTCTTTACGCCTGGCATAAATAGCTAACCTTATGGTAGTCGCAATCAGAAAAACTGCGCCAAATCCTAGTAAGGCAATTAAAATTAGGCTAACTACCCTTACCCACTTAGTTACTTCAAAAAGCCTTTCGACTACACCCTTACCATAAGTAACCTCTTGGACACCCCCGATTTGTTCTAGCTTTTTCGCTATTTCGGGTACATCGTGGGGGTCTACCGTTTTGATCTGATAAGAATCGGGCAAGGGGTTTTTTTCCAGGGTCTCCCTTAGATCATATTTGTCTTTTCCTAAAGATTCTTGCAGATTTTTAAGAGCTTCTTCGCAAGAAACGAATTTAATACTTTTTACCCCAGCAAGATCTTCTATATCATCCTTTATATCTGCTATTTTGGTACCAGCCACATCCTTTTCCAGATAGGCAACAATCTCGACATCTGACTCCAGTTTGTGCATAAATTGACTAGCATTCATAGTTATAAGCAGGGCAATCCCTAGAATCAAGATACATATACTAGCTGTTGAAACCGTAGCGAAAGTAAGTAGGGTATTTCTTCTTAATGATTTTAAAGCTTCTCGAATAAAATATATAATATTTCTTAATCTCATAGTGCCAATACCCCAGTAGAATCATCGGTAATAATGCGTCCCTTATCTAGCATTACTACCCGCTTATGGGCCGCCTTTACCAACTCGCGGGCATGGGTAGCCATAATGACTGTTGTACCCTTGCGGTTGATACTGAAAAGCAATTCCATAATCTCATTAGAGGTTTCAATATCCAAATTACCCGTAGGTTCATCAGCAATTAGGATTAAGGGTTCATTAGCAATAGCCCTCGCTATACCCACCCTCTGTTGTTCTCCCCCTGATAATTGACCAGGAAAAGCCTCCTCCCTGCCTTTTAGACCTACCATATTGATAACTTCAGGTACCCTACTCCTAATATCACGTGGACTAGCTCCAACTACCTCCATAGCAAATGCTACATTCTCGCTCACTGTCTTACTTTCCAATAGCTTAAAATCCTGAAAAATTATGCCCATACTACGACGCAGGCTCGGTATTTCTGATCTTTTCATTCTTACAATACTTCTCGAGGCAATGAAAATCTGACCCCGAGTGGGCTTCTCTTCCCGAAACAGCATCTTGACTAAGGTCGATTTACCAGCCCCACTAGGGCCCATCAAAAATAGGAATTCTCCCCTATCTATCTTTAATGAAATATCGTCTAAGGCTTTTACCCCATTTGGATATATCTTGGAGACATTGTAAAACTGAACTAGCATTTATCTCCCTCCAGCAATCGAATTTAAGCAGATCAATTGTATAAAAAAAACCACCATCCTTGGTGGTTCTACAAAAATATATTAAAATCCTTTTTATTTTCTTTTCTTTTTAAGCAAATCCTGAACTTTCTGTATAATATGGGAAACATTTAAACTATAAAAATCCAATAATTCCTCTGGGGTCCCAGATTGCCCAAAAACATCATTTATGCCCATACGTAAAACTGGAACTGGGCAATGCTCACTAACCACTTCACATACAGCTCCACCTAGCCCTCCCACAATGCTATGTTCCTCCAAAGTCAGAATAGCCCCAGTTTCCTCCGCCTTTTTAATTACCAAGTCGGTGTCCATAGGTTTAATAGTATGCATATCGATTACCGATACATTTATGCCCGATTCTGCTAATTTGTCGGCTGCTTCCTGAGCCTTAGCCACCATGATTCCACAGGCAATCAGGGTCGCATCCTCACCAGCCCTAAGTTCAATCCCCTTACCCAAATTAAATTCGAGATTTTCCTCGTATAATACCGGAAGGGCTGGGCGGCCTAAACGTAGATATGCTGGCCCTTCATAATCATATAAGGCAAATAGGGCCTTGCGGGCGCTAACCCCGTCCGAAGGTACCACCACCGTCATATTGGGAATGCTACGCATAATTGCTATATCCTCCACCGCTTGGTGGGAACCACCATCTTCACCTACCGTAATCCCTGCATGGGTAGCACAAACCTTGACATTCAAATTAGCGTAAGCTATAGAATTCCTTACCTGTTCAAAAGCCCTACCCGCAGCAAATATAGCAAAGGAACTAGCAAATACTGTCTTACCCGTTGTGGCAAGGCCAGCTGCCATTCCCATCATATTTTGTTCGGCAATTCCAGCATTAATAAAGCGTTTGGGAAATTCAGTGGCAAATCCCGCCGTTTTAGTGGATTTTGATAAATCCGCATCCAAGACCACTATATCTTCATGAATATGTCCTAATTCTATTAGAGCCTTACCATAGGCATCCCGCGTAGCTTGCTTTTTCAAAATAATCCTCCTAACAATTAGCCTAATTCAGCTAAGGCTTTTTCAACCTCTTCGGCATTAGGGGCCACTCCATGCCAATCTGCTTGGTTCTCCATAAAGGAACAGCCTTTACCCTTAATAGTTTCCGCAATAACTGCAGTCGGCTTACCTTTAATTTGACGACCTTTTTCCAGGGCCCGCATTATTTCGGTACAATCGTGACCATTAATATTTATAACTTCAAAACCAAAAGCCTGGAACTTATCGGCTACCGGTTCAGGTGATAATACATCGGTAATCTTGCCATCTATTTGTAAACCATTATGATCCAGAAATACTAATAAATTATCCAACTTGTAATGGGCTGCTGCCATAAGGGCCTCCCATACCATGCCTTCTTGAATTTCGCCATCACCTAGCATGGAATAAACCCGGTAAGACTTAGCATCCATTTTCCCGGCTAGGGCCATTCCTACTGCCCAGCTGATTCCTTGTCCCAAGGAACCAGATGATGCCTCCACCCCAGGTAATTTCAGCATATCGGGGTGTCCTTGGAGAGGACTACCTAACTTGCGTAGGGTCTCTAGTTTTTCTTTGGCAAAGTAGCCCTTTTCCGCTAGGGTCGCATATAAAACTGGGGCTGCATGACCCTTGCTCAAGACAAATCGATCCCGATCGGGCCATTGAGGATTATCAGGATCTACTTGCATTTCCCCAAAATACAGACAGGCTAAAATATCGGCAGCTGACAAGGAACCCCCCGTATGGCCAGAACCTGCCAGACCTAGCATTTTAATAATACTGCGCCTAATAGTTTTCGCTTTGCTTTCTACTTCTTCTACTAGAAAATCATTAATTTCCCGCACTTTTACCTCCCGCGTATTTAAATTTTTAATTAAAAATTAAGCACTATGTTGACATTTTTTGTTGTAAGCAAGCATAAATAAAATCATCTAAATCCCCATCCAAAACTGCCCCTGCATTGCCTACTTCCCAATTTGTCCGATGGTCCTTGACTAGGGTAAAAGGATTTAAGGTGTAAGTTCTAATCTGGTTGCCCCAAGCAATCTCCTTATATTCTCCCTTTAAACTTTGCAAATTATCCGCTAATTCCGCTTCCTTCAATTCATACAGCCTAGCGGTTAAAATCTTCATCGCCGCCAAACGGTTAGCATGTTGGGAGCGTTGATTTTGGCATTGTACTACGGTGCTAGTGGGTAAATGGGTTATACGGACGGCAGAATCGGTCTTATTAACATGCTGTCCTCCAGCCCCACCCGAACGATAAGTATCTATCCTCAAGTCCTCGGCTTTAATATCGACAGCTATATCATCATCAATCTCGGGAAGTACCGAAACTGAGGCAAAGGAAGTATGGCGCCGGCCTGATGAATCAAAAGGTGAAATCCTAATCAGACGGTGAATACCCCTTTCACATTTTAGCTTACCGAAAGCATGAGGTCCCTTAACCAGAAAAGTAACACCCTTTATTCCAGCTTCATCACCAGCTAAAAAATCCAGGATTTCTACTTCATAATTAGAATCCTCACACCACCTAGTATACATACGCAGTAGTATTTCTACCCAATCCTGGGCTTCAGTACCACCTGCACCAGCGTGTAGTGATACTATAGCATTATTTATATCATGTTTACCAGAAAATAAGACTAAAAATTCAAATTCTCGAAATTGTCTTTTGAGTCTGGTCAATTCCTCAACCGATTCTTCATAGAGGTCAGTTTCCCCTTCAGCTAAGGATATATCCAGTATTTCCGCTAGATAAGAAATACTTTCATAAAGTTTGTTGAAATTAGCTAGCTCATCCTTTAATTTACTGAGTTCCCTTAAAACTTCTTGGGCTTTGACATTATCATCCCAAAAATTAGCCTGGCCACTTATAGACTCCAGCTTTTCAATTAAACGGTATTTTGACCCAATGTCAAAGTGAAACCCTCATTTCATCAAGACGGTTGATTATTTTAGTACATTCCGTACTGGGATCTTCGATCATCATAAACCCTCCCCTTTTTTTAATTCTTAATTCTTAATGAATGTAGGAAAGCCATGCTTTCCATCCATAATTCAGAAATAAAAACTCATAATTAATAATTCAATTGCTGCCCGGGGCTTCGAAGTAGTCGTACTTCATCTTTAAAACCACTATATCCACCCTGCGATTCATAGCCCTGTTTTTCGAACTATCATTAGCCACCAAAGGACGCGTTTCACCATAACCGATAGCAGCAAGCCTTAGGGCCGGGATATGGGCCCCTTCATTTAAAATATGGACCAGCTCAGTAGCTCTTAAAACAGATAGTTCCCAATTAGAGGGGAATTTATCAGTATTTATGGGTGAATCATCCGTATGTCCTTCAACCCTAATATAATTAGGCAAAGCCAATAAGATATCCCCTACCTGGCTTACAATATCAGCAGCCCCAGGAGTTAAATCAGTAGATTCATCCCTAAAAATCAAGCTATCCTTAAAACTAATGACTAAACCCCGTTCTTGTTCATAGACCTGGATATAATCATCTAATTTGGTCCCCCTTTCCTGACCCATAATGAACTGGTTAAGTAATTCCTTAACTTCATCAAGCTGGGCCTGATTAGGGGCACAAACCTCAGCAGATGTAATTGGACCTTCTGTATCATCTATGATAAATAAATCAGTCTCATCCCCATCGCTAATCGGTTTTCCCGTCAGTACTACACTGAAAGAATTAGCTACTCTTGCATACTTCTTAGCATCTATTTGACTTACAGTAAAAATAAGGACAAAAAAAATTATGACTAGGGTTGTAAAACCCGCATATGAGCTAAGCCAGCCTTCTGGCCCTACCATAGGGCTAAAATCCTGCCTTTTCCTTGGCTTACGCCTACTATTAGCCATAGCATCACATCCCCATATCAATAGGCAGCCCAGATTCTAGGAGGTTCTTCCTGACATCGGGCGGCAAAAAAGTGCTGAGTTTTTCCCTAATTACACGGGGGTTTTCCCCCGCCTGAATGGATAAAATACCCTCCACGATCAAGTCCATCAGATAAATCTTCTTTTCCGCCTTAATCCTTAACTTGGATCCGAAAGGCAACCATAAAAGATTGGCTGATACCACCCCATAAAGGATAGCCAAAAAGGCCACTGCAACAGCTCCCGCAATCTTATCCGGTTCTGCAATACTGCTGAGGACATGAATCAACCCCATGACTGTACCTATAATACCCATAGTAGGGGCATAAGCCCCAGCGGCCATAAAAATGTCTGCAGCCACCATCTCGTTTTTTTCAAAGGCTTCAATTTCCATATCCAGCATAGTGCGTGTCAACTCGGGATCTGTACCATCGATAACTAATTGCAAACCCCGAGTAAAAAAGTCATTTTCTATATAGGCTAGCTCATTCTCTAGGCTTAAAAGTCCACCTCTACGGGCTTTGTCGGCTGTATCGACTATTTGGTCTAAAATTAAAATATAGTCTATTTCTTCCCGCACAAAAATCCTTTTAAAGGCAGTAGGCAATTGGCGCAGTTCGTCCACAGTAAAGCTAACTATAACCGCCCCAAAAGTACCACCAAAAACGATAATAGCGGCAGTTTTCACCACTAACATACTTCCTTGTCCACCTTCTAAGAGAAAACCGCCAATTAAAGCCCCTAGGCCAATCAACAAACCTATCAGAGTAGCTAAATCCATTAACTAACCCTCCCGCAACACCTCTTGTACTTCTTGCCACTGCCGCAAGGACAAGGGTCGTTGCGTCCTACCTTTTTACCCACCCTAACTGGTTTTTTCACTTCTTCCTCCCCGCCATAATTGGCCACCATTTTTCTTTCCTCAGGTTGTTCCACGATGCGAACCCTTAAAATATAGCGGACCACATCCTCCTTCATACTAAAAATCATGTCTTGGAAAGCATCAAAAGCTTCAAACTTGTATTCAATTAAGGGGTCCCTTTGGGCAAAGGCCCTAAGGGAGATACCATTCCTAAGCTGATCCATAGCATCAATATGGTCCATCCATTTTTCATCAATAATCCTGAGCATAATAGCCCTTTCGATTTCCCGCATGGTATCCGCACCCAACTCAGCTTCCCTTTTTTCATAATAGTCCTTACTTTTCCCTTGCAGGAATTCCCGCATGTCATGCTTAGTCATCCCTACTATATCTTCCACTGTAAAATCGAGTTCCGGAATAATGTTATGTTCTGCATAATTAATCAGGCCTGCTAAATCCCAGGCGTCAGAATACTTTTCTTCCCCCGCAAAATTATCAACGGCCTGTTCAATCACATCATCCATCATGCTTAGGATAGTATCCTTTAATTCCTCTCCGAATAAAACTTTCTGCCTTTCTCCATACATAACCTCGCGTTGCTGATTAATAACATCATCGTATTCTAGAACATTCTTCCTTATACTAAAGTTTTTAGCCTCTACCTTCTTTTGGGCATTTTCAATACCCCGGGTAATCATTTTATTCTCAATGGGCATATCATCATCCATGCCTAGCCTGTCCATAAGGTTTTCAATATTAGCTGAACCGAATAAACGCATCAAATCGTCCTCTAAAGAAACATAGAACTTCGATTCCCCAGTATCACCCTGACGGCCCGAACGGCCTCTAAGCTGGTTATCAATCCGCCTCGATTCATGGCGTTCCGTGCCCAAGACATATAGGCCCCCTAATTCCTGGACTCCTTCACCTAAAACAATGTCAGTACCCCGTCCAGCCATATTAGTAGCAATAGTTACGGCACCTTTTTGTCCCGCTTGGGCGATTATTTCCGCTTCCTTGTCGTGATATTTGGCATTTAATACCTGATGCTTAACCCCCCGCTTTTTCAACATGGCACTCAATAGCTCTGAAGTCTCAATAGCAATGGTCCCCACTAAAACGGGCTGCCCCTTTTGATGCCTTTCCAGTATATCATTAACGACTGCATTAAACTTACCTTCCTGACTGCGGTAAACTACATCAGAACGGTCTGCCCTTACCATGGGTTTGTGGGTAGGGATAACGATTACATCCATATGATAAATCTTACGAAATTCCTCTTCCTCTGTCTTAGCCGTACCAGTCATACCTGATAACTTCTTATACATCCTAAAATAATTCTGGAAGGTTACCGTTGCTAGGGTCTGGGATTCCTTCTCGATTCTTACCCCTTCCTTGGCCTCGATAGCTTGGTGTAGGCCATCACTATAACGGCGTCCGAACATTAAGCGGCCCGTGAATTCATCTACAATAATTACCTGCCCATCCTTGACCACATAATCCTTATCCCTATGCATCAGGCAATGCGCCTTGAGACCTTGGTTAGTGTGGTGAGCTATTTCCATATTTTCCGATAAATTTTCGATGGCGAAATGAGCTTCCACCCTTTTGACCCCGTTTTCAGTCAGGGTAACCAAATGGGCCTTTTCATCAATGACATAATCTTCCTCCACCCGCAAGCGGGGAATAAATTTAGCAATCTGGTAATACAAGGTAGTTGGCTTATCTCCCTCCCCAGATATAATCAAAGGGGTCCTGGCTTCATCAATTAAAATAGAGTCCACTTCGTCAATAATGGCATAGTGAAGTGGACGCTGGACCATATTTTCCTTAGCTACCACCATATTATCCCGCAAATAATCAAAACCCAATTCATTATTAGTAGCGTAAGTAATATCACATAAATAGGCAGCTCGCCTTTCCTCATAAGAAAGACCATGCACAATCAAGCCCACCGATAAACCACACATTTCATAAATAGGCCCCATCCAGTCCGCATCACGACTAGCTAGATAGTCATTGACCGTGACGATATGGGTCCCCTTGCCTTCTAGAGCATTAAGGTAGGCTGCCAGAGTAGCTACTAGGGTTTTACCCTCCCCAGTTTTCATTTCCGCAATACGACCAGAATGTAAAACCATACCCCCGATTAATTGCACATCAAAATGGCGCATCTTCAAGGTTCTCTTGGAAGCTTCCCTCACCAGGGCAAAAGCCTCAGGTAAGATGTCATCTAGAGTCTCCCTTCCTTCTAGCCTAGCCCTGAATTCCTCAGTTTTCTTAGGAAAATCCTCATCCTTCAATTGAGCAAATTCACTTTCCAGGGCGTTTATAAGTTCTACGTTTTTTTCTAGTTTTTTAATTTCCTTCTCATTATCATCTAATAGTCTTTGCACTAGACTCCTAATCATTAACCATCTACCTCTTTTCCTTAAAACACTGATCCCTTATCTATCAAAAAAGAGGAACCATAAGGTTCCTCAGTTTATCTACTAATATTATATTTTATCACTATTACCTAACAATCTTCAACTAGTCAAAGTTAGGTTCAATTAAGCCATAATCTCCGTCTTTACGCTTATATACTACATTAACTTCCTCTGTTTTCGCATTAAAGAATACAAAAAAAGTATGACCTAAAAGATTCATTTGCATAATAGCTTCCTCTTCATCCATGGGTTTAAGGGCAAATCTCTTGGTTCTCACGATTTTAAAGGGCTCAGTCTCTTCTTCCTTTAGCTCCTTCTTAATTTCCTCCATAATCGCCTGTTTAAAGCCTACACCACGATGGTGTCTGTATAGTTTCGTCTTATGTTTCTCCAGCTGTTTTTCCAACTTCTCCTGCACCATGTCAATGGAAGTGTACATATCATCGGTAGCTTCCTCACCCCGCAAAATAACGCCATTGAGAAGGATAGTTACCTCCACCTTATGCTCCGTTCCCTCCACAGATAATGCTACTTGTGCCTCCCGGACTTCATCTAGATATTTTTCCAACTTGGAAAGCCGTTTAGTGGTGTACTCCTTTAATGCATTGGTAACTTCAATGTTTTTGCCTCTAATCTCCAACTTCATGTGACCACTCCTTTCCTGGTTGTATATATAATACATTCTCCCTATATAATACAAAATCCTTTAAGTAGAAATAATTACTCCTATGTCTATATTATTTAACTATAAGGAGATTAATTATGTAAATTATTGTTAAAATACAAAAACCGGGCTAAAGAGCCCGGTAATAAGTCAATCGTTTAATATGCTGCTTCTCTTTGTTGTTGGAAACATTCTAAACAATAAACGGGTCTACCTTCAACAGGTTTAAATGGAACTTGAGTTTCCACACCGCATTCGGCACAAATAGCATCGTACATTTGACGTGGTGCTCTAGAGCCATCACTACGGTTATTTCTACGGTTCATTCTACATTCCTTACACCGTTTAGGTTCATTTTCAAAACCCTTTTCCGCATAAAATTCCTGTTCACCAGCGGTAAACACGAAATCTTGGCCACAATCTTGACACACCAATGTTTTGTCTTCAAACATTTAAGAAAATCCCTCACTTTGTAAATAGATTTACTGATTTTAAAACTTATATTTATACTAAACCAGTAAACTAATTATATACTTCCAAAAACAAAATAGCAATAAAAGCTAAGGAAAAGCAAGCAAATATAAAAAAAATAATTTAAATGGCAAAATAAAAGTCCAAATATTCACCTAAAGAATTATTTATCCCCATGTCCAGACTTAAAGCCCTGCATAACTTCCTGATATATATCCCCAGCCTGGGCAGAAGTGGTACTATTCCGCTTGCTGCGCATGAATTGTCTCATCAAAGATTCATTTTTAATATCATTTTCATTAATCTTATTTAATAGATTGCTAATCGAGGATAGAAGAGCCTTCAGCTCCTGGGCTAGATCTGTTTCACCCCGACTTTCAATTCCACTTACAGTAAAATCCCCCATTTCTAAATTAGCCCTCAATTGTTCCTGCATTTGCTTATTGGCTTGATTCAGGCCCACGATTTCATCCATTAAATCTTTTCTATCCTGTAAAAGCTCGGATAAGTCAGAATTTACTTCTATACCTTGTAATAAATTAAGCTGCCTAGAAGATAAATCCTCCATTTTTTCATATAATCTATATTGTGAGCGGTAATTTTCCATAATGTCTATCAAATAATTATGTCCCATAATTAAATCCCTCAGATTCCTAAAGTCTACTTTTTACTATCGAAAAACCAGCCATCCCTTTGATTATCACCAAGTAAATAAGCGTCTTGGGCAATCCTGTTCTGCTTAACATTGCCGATTCTTTCTTGTAACTTAAGCATCTCGGCCTTTAAAGACTCAGTAATAGTGCCATCATTAATTTGAATTTGCCTAACAAGCCCTCTGATTTTTTGTTCATCTGTAGCCGATAAATTGACCTTAGCCCTATATTCATCTACTTGTCCCATTAATCCCTGCCGTTTTTCAAGTATCTGGCTAATCTCCCCAGCCCAATCTTCATTTTCCTTAGAATTTTTCACAACTTGTAGCATTTGTTCAGATAAGTCCAATATCTCTGTAAACATATGCTCCAAACTACGCGGATCCATTTTCATTATAAATCAGCCCTTCAAACTAATATTAGTCATCTGAGGTCTGTTAGCTAGGTTAAGCCGATTAGCTGGATTACTGCTCATATCCTGTACTGCCTTCTGCCAGGTATCCCGTAAATCTTGGACAAATAAAGCTAGCTCTTTTAATTTCCCTGTGTCCTTGTCGATATTCGCATCTATTAGACGGCTCAGCATAAAATC
>CAZUSS010000034.1:0-18890 GCA_964623245.1 uncultured Syntrophomonadaceae bacterium | reverse complement strand
GCCCAGCAAAATATTGATAGCTTTAACAATTATGGGGTTAAAAAAATTATTACCATATGTCCGCACGGTTATAATACACTTAAAAATGAATATCCCCAGTTAGATGGTAACTTCGAAGTGTATCATTATACCCAAATATTAGCCGAGCTTCTAGCAGAAGGTAGGATCAGGCCCCATAAAGAGCTGGCTCGGGTCAGTTATCATGACTCCTGTTTCCTAGGCCGGCACAATAATGTTTATATGCCCCCCCGGGAAGTAATTAAGGCAGCAGGTGGACAGATAAATGAGGTGGAAAAATCCAAAGAGTTTGGGTTTTGCTGTGGGGCCGGTGGGGGTAGGATGTGGCTCGAGGAATATGCAGTTCCGGGTTTTAAAAGAATTAATGAAACCAGGACCGACCAACTCCTAGTTACTGAGCCAGAATATATTATTACTAATTGCCCTTATTGCTTAACCATGTTAGATGACGGGGTTAAAGATAGTGGCCGGGAAGATGTAAAAGTAGTAGATGTAGCTGAATTTCTATACCTACATTAAGCTTAGCCCATATTAATTCATTTACAAAGTTCAGAAATAATGCCCAAAAAGAGCCTAGGACATTCACCCTAGGTTTTTCTGTTTTTCTGGATTAATAGTAAGAAGTATGTATAATAGACCATACATTTACCTAGACAGATAGATAATATAATAGTTAAAATACTATTAATAGCCAGTATGATAGGCCTTATAAGGATGGTGTCCTAATGAAATATTTTTATGAATTTGTTAAGCCAGAGGAAAACCTACCAGTTAGTGCAACCCTTTATGAAGTGTATGAAAATGAACTACATTGGCACAAATATATGGAAGTAGTTATGGTGCTTTCTGGAAGCATTAAAAAAAGAATAGGTCAAGAGGAATTTCTTTTAAAAACAGGTGATTTAGCCTTTGTCAATAGCAATGAAATACATAACACATCTACTACGGATGAACCCAACCTAGTATTATCCATGCAGATCAATCCGGACTTTTTCAAGACCATGTATCCTAGCCTTTTGGACTTTTATTTTGATTGTAATGAAGTTTTAATAAAACAACCTAATACACAGATTGTCAGGCAGGTAAGAAAAAGACTGGCTCAGATAGCATGGGAAATGGTTAACCGTAGTATAGGTTATAGATCTAGGATAGGTAGCATAATATATTCCCTTACTGGCGAAATGTTCGCTGTAAGCCCCTTTTATGTCAAGGAAGACAGGGATATCAATTCTGATGATGATTTAACTCGCTTGCAACGTATTATAGAATATATTGATGAGAATCTGCACAGAAGAATTACCCTAAAAGAAATTGCTGATATGGAACATTTGAACTATCACTATATTTCACATTTTATAAAAAGGAAATTGGGTATTACATTTCAACAATATCTCGTGCAGACTAGAATGAGCAGGGCCCTACACTTGTTATTTTACAGTGAAAAAACTGCCCTAGAAATAGCCAATCAATTAGGCTATAAAAGCTTAGCTGCATTTAATAAGGTTTTTAGGGATGAGTATGGCACATCTCCCTCTGAATATCATGAAGCTTATTTAAAAAAATATTCCTATAAATTGCAGGATGATCGTTTATCTTTTAGGAAGCAAGCTGGAATAAACATATTTTATAATACAGATAACAATTTCCCCAAATCTAGTCGCACTTATTTTGATGTGGACAGAACAAACGCCTTGGAATTGTTATTTTCTTATTTAGACCAAGAAATTAAGGAAGATGAGCTTAGTAAATATGCCAATTCACTAGAAACAGAAGCAACAGCCATTAGTGTTGATGTTTTAGGGGATGGGCAGGAATTAAAGCCTTACTGGCAAAAGTTAATTACCGCTACCCGGGCAGCTGAAGGCTTAAGACAGGAATGGCAGGAGCAGCTGGGGGAGTTGCAAAAAGAAATTGCTTTTGATTATATTAGATTTCATGGCTTACTCTCGGATGATATGATGGTCTACCAGACAAATCTTAGGGGGGAAATTAGCTATAATTGGACCTATGTAGATGATGTTTTTGATAATTTATTAGCTAAGGGTATAAAGCCTTTTGTCGAATTAAGCTTTATGCCCCAAGAACTAAAAACCAATAATCAGACTGCTTATTGGTGGGGAGCTAATGTATCGCCACCTAATGACATCAGTAAATGGCAAGATTTAATTGGGTCCTTGGTAAAACACCTAATTAATCGCTATGGCCTACGGGAAGTGGAGTCGTGGTATTTTGAGGTCTGGAATGAACCAGAATTACAAAACGTTTATTGGACGGGGACCAAGGAAGAATATTTTGCATTCTATAAAGCTACGGTGTCAATTATAAAAGAAATATCACCAAAACTTAAGGTAGGAGGGCCTTCTATTACCCATCAAGCAATGAAGGATGGGACTTGGCTGGAGGATTTCCTAAATTATTGTAAAGATGAACAAGTAGCTATAGACTTTATATCACTCCATATCTATCCCGAAAGATATCCAGAAGTAGAGACAGAAAGTGAAATTGCCAAGCAGCTATTAGGCGGGGATATGCCATTTGTGGAGAAAATGCAATTTTATATGACTATGCCTCGGGTTTATCATGGCCCCGATATTACTTATGAGAGCCTAATTGAGGCTAGGGAAAAGATTACTAGAACATTAGGGTATTTACCAGAACTGTGCATAACAGAATGGAATGCCTCAGCTAGCCCTAGAAACCTAATTCACGATACCGCTTTCATAGCAACTTATATTATTTATAATGTAGTCAAATGTATCGGTTTAGTTGATATGTTGGGTTATTGGACCTTTACCGACATCAATGAAGAAATCCCCTTAGGAGTTTCCCATTTTCATGGGAATTATGGCCTGATAAATAAAGATGGTATTAAAAAGGCAGGGTATTTTGCCTATTATTTATTAGCCAAACTCGGTGATAGATTATTAGCCCGTGGTGAAAATTATATAGTTACTAAAAATGAAGGTGGGATACAGATTCTAGCCTATAATTTTACTTATTTTAATGATGTGTTTATCTCGGGGGATATTTCCTTGCTCAAACCCGCTGATAGGTATAAAGTCTATGCCCAAAAACAACCCCAACATATAAAAATAAATCTTACTGGTTTAGAAGGTGATTATGCAGTGACCCGCTACCAACTCAACCGCAAAAATGGTTCAGCTTATGATAAATGGGTACAAATGGGGGAAGTAGAAGAAATGACCGCAGAGGAAATTGACTATCTAAAAAACATAAGCCATCCCAAACTATTCAGGAAAAACATAACAATAACTGGTGAACATTATACCGACATACTTCTGCCAGTACATGGAATAGAATTACTGGAAATTAAAAAAGTTTATTAGGGGTGGGTAGCTAATAATACAGTCTTAGCCAGAATTACTTTCTAAGTATGAACAAATATTCATGGGCTATTAATAAAAAGTTATATTTTATGCTGTTAGTTTTCCAAAAGCCAGTGGCCTTGCAATTATGTTGTTCCTTTATGATAAGTTCTTTTAATTCAAACCCAGCCCTTTGGAATATTTGCAGCACCTCGAAACTCATGGGTATCATACAACCCTTCTGCCGGGTATCACCCATAAGTATTGCACAAAACTTGCCTGCTTTTACTACGCGGTAACATTCGCTAGCAACTAACTGCATTTGCTCCAAAAATTGCGGAATTTTTAGGTGGGATAAATCTCCTTCTATGCCTTCACTATACTTAATGATATTAGCATAAGGAGGATGTGTGCATATTAGGTCGATACTTTCGTCCTTAATAAAGGATAAATTCCTTGCATCACCTAGAAATAGTTTTGGTTCAGTGGAGTTTGGGTAGGGAAAGGCAAGATTTTCCTTAGTGATATCTATGGCATTTTGATTAATGTCCACTCCCACACCCCGCCTATTTAATAATTTGGTCTCTATTAAAGTTGTGCCACTTCCTACAAATTGATCCAAAACGATATCTTTTTCCTGGGAGTACCTCAGTATGATATTTCTAGGAATGTAAGGTGACCAGTTTCCCCTATATTTTGCATTATGGGTGGCCCAGTCTCCACGTGCAGGGAAACTCCATACTGTATTTGTTTCTAATTCAAAGTTACTAGGTTCCCACTTTTTTATTTTTTTTGCCATCGTTATAATCCTTTCGTTAAAATGTAATACAGAATACCGTTTTCAACCATATTTAAATTTAAAATAAAATCGGTGGCATCAAAAGCTTCTCTAAGTGGATGCTTGGCAGTATACCATCCGATCCCATCCGTTATCCATATAAAGCTATGTTCGGGTGTATTATCTTTTATTAAATGATGCAAGGTAGTGAATTCACCAGCTACAGATTTTAATTTAGATCCCCCTCCACCATAAAAATTAGTTTCTATCAAATATAACTTGTTTTTTGTGTTAATTACAAAATCAAATGATCTTCTTGCTTTGTCAACAGGTATTTTAAAACCGAATTCCTTTTTGATTTTATTGGCATTAGCCTGGGGTAAATAAGTATATTGGTTACGATCACATATTTCTTTTACAAATAATTCAACTATATTTTCCATTGCTGTGCCACTCCGATTTTTGCGGGCATTTGTATCTAAACCTACCTCAACCCCAGTTGCATAATCAACCACATTTTTAATTTTTTGGGATGAAAGCATAGCGAATAAACCTGATTTATCCGCAAATTCCGCTACTTGGTTAATTTCAGCATCAGTATAATTAGGCTTGATTTCAAACCTATAATCATTAAAGTTAAAAAAATCATTATCTAGGGGATCTAAGACCTTTATCTCATTCGCTCGGAGGGCTATTAGTACAGGGACTAGTGTTACTATTTCTGGATAAGTTTTAGCCAAATTTTTAAATTCATAAATAATATTATCTTTACCTACTAAGACATTCCATAAATTTAAACTTGCCTCAATATTAGTTATCTTATGGTTAACTTTATTCCAATCCACAAAAAAGTCCCAACCACGGATGGTTTCCTTAGTGTTATTTAAAAGATAGTCAAATATTTCATCCTCAGAATTTAAACCTAGTATATTTTTATAAGCAGCAATATGTTTCACTTTTAGGTATCCCCTTCTAATAATTTGTAACTACTATTTCAGTTATATTCCCCCTGGCGCTGCCTTTGGAGTTAATCATACGCCTAGCCTGTACACGATGGATATTGTACTTCTCATATAGATTATCAAAAAAATTATCATCCTCATCAGTATTTTTGGGATCAGAATTGCTTAACATAGCTTTAGCCCCTAATTTATCGAGTTCTTGAAAAAATGAAGCCAATTTTTTTTGTTCAAAATCATTGAAATCCTGGGAATTATATGCGGTGAAATTTGAAGTACTATTCAAGGGGCGATAAGGTGGATCTAAATATACAAAAGTAGAATTATTAATATAATTCATGCATGTTTTGTAATCCCCCTGGTATATCTTTGTGTTTTGTAGCAATTTGCTTATATTTCTTAAATTAGTTTCATCATATATTTTGGGGTTTTTATAGCTGCCAATAGGAACATTAAACTCCCCTTTGGCATTTACTCGATAAAGCCCATTAAAACAAGTTTTGTTCAAGAAAATAAATTCAACTGCTTTCTTAAGATCAATATCATCATTCAAATTAATCAGGTTATAGCGGTCGCGTATCTTGTAGTAAGCAGTTTTGCGTTCCTGGCTGTCTAATGATAGATAATGGCTTTGTATGCTTTCTAGTGCCTTAATCAGATTATCTATTTCGTGTTTAACACACAAGTAGGTATTGATTAAGACTTTATTAATATCGCATATTATTGCATTTTCTATATCATAATTTTGTAAAACATCTAATAGGACTGCCCCGCCACCTACCATTGGCTCGATAAAGGTGCTTATTTCGCCCCTTTTTAATTCGGGTGGGTAGAGAGCACGGTAAGTGGTCAATAGTTGACTTTTACCCCCAGCCCATTTTATAAATGGTTTTACATTTTGTTGGCCTTTATTACTTGCAAGAATCTGCATCTGTTTATCAATCCTTTATCACGTGGTTTTCCTCGCTAATTATATACTACAACAAAATTTATGTTAACAGAAAAGGTTTTCTTTCCAGTATATTTTAGAAATATCCAATTACTTAGTCCTTTATGGAGGGTAGAAAGGGGTATTCCATTATAATAGATACTCGAACCATTTAACAATATAGGATAGGCCATTAATGATGATACGTTTGATAGGGCGGACGGGAATTTCGGCTACATTTTTATCGGGGATGTAATTATAATCCCTATCGACCAAAAGACTTTCTTTAACATAGCTAGCCAAGCCTTCTTTTAGTTTTTCCACCCCTTCGGCACTATGGATTACTACCATAGATTCAGTACTTAAATATGTACTTCTATGATCTAGGTTAAATGAGCCAATTGCCACAAGTTCACTATCAAAGACAAAAGCCTTCGTGTGCAGGGAGTCCTCAGATTGAAATTCAAATACATTTACATCCTTATCCACTATGCTTTTACGGTGGTTAAGATAGCCCGAATAGGCGGGTAAATTGGGGGTACTGCCTAAAGAATTAGTGAGCAAAAACACCTTTTTATCTACAAAATCATCTGCATTTAAAAAGTCCTTTTTCATACCCTTACTCGGGATAACATAGGGGCTTTGTATAAAAATTGAATCGTCAGCATACTTCATCAGCTGGGTTATTTCATACCAACACCAGGGCTCTTTAGCTAACCTAGTCAAGGGGTTATGAATAAAGGTAATTTTATTAGTAGGGAAGGATATCTCCATTAAGTCTATTGACTTTTGTAGGATATCTCGGTTAATTTCCTTAGCTAGGGCGAATTTTTCTTTAAGTTCAGCGCTTTTCCTAGAGGCCATTTTATGTCTTATTTTATAGACGATTTTATTGACGGGTTTAGCATATTGATGCTGCCAAATCTCCTCGAAATAATTGGACATCTGGTGGACTACGCTAGATAAATCCCCGGGGTCAGTATTGATAACTATAACGTCCCGATCATTAGTCACCTTATAGTTATACCATTCAGGGGCAAAATATTTATCTCCTATGTTGCGTCCCCCGATTATGGCCACTTGGTTATCAGCAATTATATATTTATCATGCATGCGATTATTAAGAGTCCAAGGTTTAAACAAATTCAGGGGTTCATATAATTTTAGATTCATATTGGGGTGGAGCATAAAGGTGTACATGATGGGCTTAAATTCCCCTTTGATTCCATGAAATATGCCATCAAGTAAAAGGTTAACCTTAACCCCCCTATCTGCTGCATCCAGTAGGGCTCCGAAAAACAAGTTAGGGGATTCCCCAGTTTCGATGGAGAAATATGAAATATTTAGGGTTTTCTTAGCATCGTTTATAATTTTTAGGCGGGCCAGCCCTGAATCTAAGGGATTGTCTATAAGTATGCCCCTATCTGGGCCAATGTCATCTGAGTAAAAATTGGTGCTAGAAGACTTAGCCATATACTCACTAGAAACATTTTTGCCCCTAGCAAATATAAAAACCCCAGTACCAAACAAATATGTGACGAATATGGCTAAAACTATTTTACTTATTTTAATTTTATTAATCTTTAATAAAAATGTAAATATACTGCCGGCCATGAAATATTCCTTTCCATGCTTACTGTTTACCTTTTAGAAAAACTAATAGGCTTAATCAAAATCATTGCTTTTTATATTTTGAATAAAATTCAAGTCATATGTGATATTCCTCATTATAATCTAAACCATACCCAACTAAAAATAAATCTAGCATAGTAAAATCAAATATAATCTATAGGTAGAGTCAGGATTCGTCCTTGTCGCTATAAATAATTTTGCCTATACCTTTCCTACTCACTAGTATTATCCCTCACTAAAACCAAATCCCTTGGCTAAATTATAAAAATCCCCTTGTGGATTTTCCTAGTCGAAATATTTATGAAATGGTAGAATATAAATTAATAAATGAATTACATGGGGGTTTTTAAGTGGCGATAGAAAGGCAGACTAAGTATTGTTCTAATTGTGGTCAAATAATTGATTACAAAGCGGAAATATGTCCCAAATGTGGTGTAAGGGTTTTACCGGTACCAGGCATTGTTATAGGGGATGGTAAAAATAAGATAGTAGCCGGTATTTTGGGCATTTTACTAGGTAGTTTTGGGGTGCACAAATTTTATTTAGGTAAAATCGGGCAGGGTATATTGTATCTGCTTTTCTTCTGGACTGCCATCCCCGGTATTATTGGCATAATCGAAGGAGTCCTATATCTAGTAATGAGTGATGAGAAGTTTAATATGAAATATAATTAGGGTATAAAGGAATATTTTAATTAATTTGGTTGAGGTCATCATAGTGTTTACTAATATTAGTTAAAGTACAAAAGGCTCCGTAAAGGGAGTCTTTTTTTATGGACTTAATACTGTTCTAAGGCGGGAATAAAGGGAAAAATAGATTAATTGGAGAAATATATATAGTCACCAAAGAAAATTTTTAATACTACAATCCAGTGGAGGTTATCTATGCTTACGGGTGAACTTAAAAATAAAGTTGATAGAATTTGGGAAACATTTTGGACTGGTGGTGTAACTAATCCATTAACAGTAATCGAACAATTCACCTATTTGATTTTTATTAAATCATTAGATGATAAACAAAAAAGAAATGAAGAAACAGCTAATTTGCTAGGCATTGAAGCAGAAGTAATATTCGATGAAGAGCATGAAGATTTGAGATGGAGCAATTTCAAACAATTTGATGCAGAACATATGTATACAACTGTAGCAGATAGGGTTTTTCCTTTTATAAAAAATTTAAATGGGGATAGTAGCACATCTTTTGCTCGGTATATGGAAGATGCTATATTTGTTATTCCGACCCCTCAATTATTGGAAAGGATAGTTACGGGTATAGATGAATTACCGATTGAAGGTGATCTTAAGGGCAATCTCTATGAGTACTTACTTTCCAAACTTTCTACATCAGGGACTAATGGACAGTTTAGGACTCCTAGGCAGATTATTGAAATGATGGTGGAACTTATGCAACCCAATCCATCAGATATTATTATAGATCCAGCTTGTGGTACATCAGGATTTCTCATCTGGGCCAGTGAATACCTGAAAAATAATCATGGGGATTTATTTAATTCAGAAGAATTGAAAAACCACTACCACAATACCATGTTCCACGGTAATGATATGGATAGTACTATGCTCAGAATAGGTACTATGAATATGCTTTTACACGATGTGGAAAATCCGCAAATATCTTACCGGGATTCGCTTTCTAAATCAAATGAAGATAGGGAAAAATATACCCTAGTCTTAGCTAATCCCCCTTTTAAGGGTTCCCTGGATGCTGAGTCGGTTGCAGAGGATCTACATAGAATTACCAATACCAAGCGTACAGAATTATTATTTTTATCCCTAATGTTAAGAGTCCTCAAAAATGGGGGTAGGTGTGCAGTAATAGTGCCTGATGGGGTATTATTCGGTAGTACTAGAGCACACAGATCAATTAGGGAAGAAATAGTGGAAAAGCATAAGTTGCAAGCAGTCATATCTATGCCTAGTGGAGTATTTAAGCCCTATGCGGGGGTAAGTACAGCTATATTAATATTTACGAAAACAGGTATAGGTGGAACAGATAAGGTCTGGTTTTACGATATGGAAGCTGATGGGTATTCCTTAGATGATAAAAGGGAAGAAATCAAAGAAAATGATATACCTGATATTATAACGAGATTTCATGCCTTAGATGCGGAAGAAAATAGAGCCAGAACAGAAAAATCCTTCCTTGTTCCTAAAGAAGAAATAGCTGAAAATAATTATGATTTATCTATTAATAGATATAAGGAAATAGTTTATGAAGAAGTAGTATACGATCCCCCAGAAGTAATACTAGGATATGTTAAGGAATTAGAAGCGGAAATTTATACAGGGCTTAATAATTTGGAAGAGTTGGTGGAGTAGGGTGGAGTGGATTGAGTTAGGGGAGTTGTGTGAAATTAAGGGGGGGCAAGGGGCACCTCAAAACAAAGATACTTATTCAGATGAAGGTGTACCCTTTATAAGGGCAGGCGATTTGCAAGCTTTGGTAGAAGGGGAATTGCCTGATGTTTGCAATAAAATAAAACAAGAAGTAGGAGATGCCAAGGGATTAAAATTACAAGAAAAAGGTACTGTTGTTTTTGCTAAAAGTGGTATGTCTTGTTTAAAATCGTATATTTACTGGCTACCTGTAAGTTGTTATGCAGTTAACCATTTAGCATGTCTAACCGTGACTGATAACAGACTAATTTCAAAATACTTATCTTATGCACTGAATTTTATAAAACCTAAAAAATTAATAAATGATTTATCTTATCCTTCCATAAGACTGAGTGATATTGCAAAAATGAAAATTCCCGTCCCCCCCCTAGAAATCCAAAAACAAATCGTGGAAATTTTAGATACTGCCCAAGGTCTAATTGATAAAAGGCGGGAGCAGATTAGGCTTTTGGATGAGTTAATAGAAGCTATTTTCTACGATATGTTCGGTGATCCAGTGAAAAATGAGAAGGTATGGGAAGTCAGAAAGTTAGGGAAATATTTTAATATAAAGACTGGAAAAACACCAAAAAGGGGTAGGGAAGAATATTGGGAAGCCGGGACAATAAATTGGGTTAAAACAGGTGAAATACTTAATAATCTAATCACAAATACAGAGGAAAAGATTACACAAAAGGCAGTAAAAGAATTAAACATGTATGTATATAATCAAGGCGACATACTCGTTGCCATGTATGGGCAGGGCAATACTAGGGGAAGAATTGCCAAGGTAGGTATTAACACTACTACTAACCAGGCTTGTGCAGGTTTAGTTAAAAAGGAAAAGGCACATATAAATAGTGAATTTGTGTACAAATATTTGTTTTTTTCTTATGAGCGACTTAGAAATTTAGGGCGTGGAGGAAACCAACCAAATTTGAATTTAAACATGATCCGTAATTTTAAAATACCCATCCCCCCCATCTCCCTCCAAAACGAATTCGCCGCCAAGGTTGAAGCAATTGAAGAACAAAAGCGGTTACTAGAAAAATCCCTGAAATTACTGGAGGATAATTATAACAGTCTGATGCAGAGGGCTTTTAAGGGGGAACTTTTTTAGGCTGGAGGTCAAGCTATGTTATCTAATTTTGCCTATCTTAAAAAGGAAGAAAAATATGCTGAATTTGTAGATGCTTGCCTAGAAGCGGAGAAGCTTATGCATGTATTTTATTCAGCTACGGCTACTTTTGCTAGAAGGGCTTTGGAGTTAGCAGTCAAGTGGGTTTATGTTAATGATGGATACTTGAAAGTACCTTATCAAGATAATCTAGCATCATTAATATATAATCACGAATTCAAATCCCTAGTAGGTGTGGAAATGGTTAATCTGCTTTCCTATATACATAATTTAGGTAATAAGGCAGTCCATACTCCTACACCAGTTAAAAGAGAAGAAGCAGTTTTATCCCTAAGGAATCTCTTTACTTTTACTTTATGGATTGACTATTGTTATTCTGATGAATTTGAAGAAAGGGAATTTGATGAAAGTCTGTTAGGGGATAATGCTAATTTTACTAAGACTGCTCAAGAAAAGCATGATTTATACGAGGTCTTAAGTCAGCAAGATAGGAAATTAAAAGAAGTAATTGCGGAAAACGCCAAATTAAGGGCCGAAAACGAAGCTAAAAGGCAAGAAAACCAGCAAAATAGGCATTATAATCTTGATGAAATATCAGAATTTGAAACTAGGAAAAGGTATATCGACCTTAACCTAGAACTAAATGGCTGGCAAATCGGCAGCGACTGTTTGGAAGAGGTAGAAGTCAGCCATATGGATAATACCTCAGGAATAGGTAGGGTAGATTACGTATTATATGGTGACGACGGGATGCCCTTAGCTGTAGTTGAAGCTAAAAAGACTAGTGTTAATCCCCGAATAGGAAAAATCCAAGCTAAAATGTATGCCGATGCCCTAGAAAAAGAAAAAGGGGTCAGACCGGTAATTTTTTATACTAATGGGATTGATTATTATATATGGGATGATACTGATTATCCAGAACGAAAGATTACTGGTATTTATAGCAAAAGGGATTTGGAAGCCCTTAATTTTAAGGGAAGATATAAGGAGTCTTTGGAAAATCCTGATATAAAAGATGAAATAACCAATCGGCCATACCAAAAGGAAGCGGTTACTAGGGTTTTAGAAGCTTATGAAAAAGGCCACAGAAAGGCTTTGCTGGTTATGGCCACTGGTAGTGGCAAAACTAGAACCGCCATTTCTATTGTGGATATCTTGATGAGGAGAAATTGGGTTAAAAATATTTTGTTTTTAGCGGATAGAACTGCATTAGTAAGACAAGCCAAAGAAAGCTTTAGCCAGCACTTGCCTACTTTATCCCTTTGCAACTTGCTTAATAACAAGGATGATATTAATAGCCGCATGATTTTTTCTACTTATCCGACCATGATGAATGCCATTGATGAAATTAGAAATGCAGAAGGTCAAAGGATGTTCACTAATGGACATTTTGATTTAATTATTATAGATGAAAGCCATAGGAGTATTTATAAAAAGTATCAAGATATTTTTGATTATTTTGATGCTAACTTATTGGGACTTACCGCCACACCCGTAGATGAAATAGATAGAAATACATATAGAATATTTGAATTGGAAGATAATAATCCTACTTTCGCTTATGAACTTGAAGAAGCTATAAAAGACGGCTACTTAGTAGATTATGGCCATCCAAAAGTTTATGATTTGAAGCTAATGCAAGAAGGTATAAAATACAGCCAATTATCCGATGAAGAAAAAGAACAGTTTGAAATGACTTTTGATGATTTTGAAGATATACCTAGTGAAGAGTTAAATAGGAGCCTGTTTAATGAAAATACGGTAGATATAGTTATTCAGGAGCTTATGGAAGAGGGAATTAAAGTCGCTGGTGGGGACAAATTGGGTAAGACCATTATATTTGCGGCTAATCAAAGACATGCTGACTTTATAATAGAGAGATTTGATATTTTATACCCCGAATATAAGGGGCATTTTGCCCAAGCGGTATATCACAATATTAATTATGTGGGTGATGTAATTGACAAGTTTAAAATTAAGGATGCTTATCCACAAATAGCAGTTTCAGTAGATATGCTAGATACTGGTATAGATGTACCTGAGTTAGTTAACCTAGTGTTTTTTAAAAAAGTAAGGTCTAAGGCTAAGTTTTGGCAAATGATAGGGCGGGGAACAAGGTTATGTGAAGATTTATTCGGGCCGGGGCTTGATAAGCAGGGCTTTTTAATCTTCGATTATTATAGGAATTTTGAATTTTTTGAGATCAATCAAAAAGCTATGGAGGGTAATCTACAAAAGTCCTTAACTGAAAATATTTTTAACATTAAAATAGATATAATCAAGGCTTTGGAACATCTAGATTACCAAGAAACAGATTTAATAAAATATAGAAATGAACTAGTAGAAAATATATTAGCTGATATATCGAATATAAACAGGAATCGTTTTAATGCCAACATGAAAATTCATCTGCTAGACAAATATTCTTTTAAGGAAACTTATATAACATTGAGTGAAAATGATGTAATTAAATTGAAGGAAGAAATATCCCCCTTGATTATAGCTAGTGATGAAGATGAATTGGCCAAAAGGTTCGATTACTTAATGTATACTATTATATTTGCCTTTTTGGAAAAAAGGCCCATGAATAGACCGAAATCCCGGGTAATCAGCACAGCCGAAAAATTAGAAGGCAAAGGAAGTATACCACAGGTAGTTGAAAAGAGTGAAATCATTACCAAAATACAAGGGGAAGAATTCTGGAAAAATGCAGATGTCTTTGATTATGAATTAGTTAGGCAAGCTCTTAGGGATTTAATCAGATTAATAGACAGAGTGGAAAGGGAAATATATTATACTAATTTTAAAGATGAAATAATATCTGAAACAGAGGGAGCAAAATTCTATGATGTTAATAACTTAGCTAATTATAAAAAAAGAGTTGAACATTATCTGAGTGAATATGAAGATAGCTTACCCATATATAAACTGAGGCATAATGAGAAACTAACTAAAAGCGATATAGAATATTTTGAGAAAATACTATGGGAAGAATTAGGCAGCAAGGAAGAATATTTGCAAACTTATGGTGACCAACCTTTATTAAAATTGGTAGCCAGCATAACAGGAATGGAAAGAAAGGTGGCAGAAAAAGAGTTTTCTAAGTTTCTAAATGATGAAAGCCTTAATGCAGACCAAATAGACTTTGTAGGTTTAATCGTAGAATATATAGTAAAAAACGGCAGTATGGAAAAGCAAGTGCTTCAAGAATATCCTTTTAATAAGAAGGGTGGGGTAGTGAGCCTGTTTAAGGATAAAATTGAAGTGGTTAAAGGCATTGTTACTACGATTGATAAGGTTAACTATCGATTGATTATATAGGACCCATGGATTTCTAATCATGCTGAAAAATCATTTCATATTCAAAAAACCAATAACCAATATCTACCAAGGAGCCTTGCTTGTCTTTTTGTCGAAAGTGGGCTATTTTAGTAGTAGTGATTTGGTTATGTATCGGAGGAGGGCGGGCCATGAAGATTAAAGATATAATGTCTAATGACCCCTATGTTTTAAGGGAAGATGATACTTTGAGGGATGCGGCTGCCTTATTTATAGATAAAAGGATTGATGGGGCCCCAGTTGTGGATGAGGATATGCAATTAAGAGGTCTAATCACTAAAAGCCATGTGCTTAGGGTGGCGGCTCAGGGGCAGGATATGGATCTTTTGCTTGCTGATATTATGGAGACAGATGTAGTAACTATTAATCCTGCTGATGATATAGATGAGATTATTCATCTGGAATTAGGCCGGCTACCTGTAACTGAGAATGGGAAATTAAAGGGAATCATTACCCGTTCGGATTTAGTTAGGGCTTATTATCAGTCGGTACGTGACCTGGAGGAAGAGCTTAATACAGTTATAAACTCTACCTATAACGCTATTATTACCATAGATTTGCAAGGCAATGTGCAGATTTTTAACCAGTCAGCCCAGAAGCTATTTGGTATTTCTGCTGATGAAGCTATCGGGAATCACGTGACCAAAATAGTCCCTGACAGTAATTTAGCTGAAATCTTAGGAACTGGTAAAACTGAGCCCAGCCATACTGTTTATCATGCCGATAAAACTCTGATTTCCAACCGTACCCCTATAATATTGGATGGCAAAATTATTGGAGCTGTGGCAGTATTACAAGATATATCGGAATTAGAAAAGGTATTAACTGAATTATATTACGCTAAAGAATTAAATTCTGAGTTAGATGCTATAATTGAATCTTCCTTTGATGGTATGTATATTACTGATGCCCAGGGGCGAACCATTAGGATAAATGAGGCCTATAGTAGAATAACTGGTATTAAACAGGAGGAAGTATTAGGGAAGACTATGGAGCAATTGGTAGAGGAAGGAGTCTATGACCAATCTGCCTCTGTTTTGGTTATGAAGAAAAAGGAATCGGTTACTATTTCCCAAGAGGTGAAAACGGGCAAAACAGTCTTGGTTACTGGTAATCCTGTTTTTGACGAAGATGGCAATATATTTAGGATAGTTACCAATGTGCGCGATATTACTGAATTGAATAATTTACGACAAAAACTAGAGCAGGCCCATAGTTTAACAGCCCATTATCAGGAACAATTGAAGAAACATAAAATCTCTGATAAGTATGTAATGCGTTCCCAAAAATCGAAGGAATTAGTTGATTTAGTATTAAGGTTGGGTAAGGTTGATTCGACTGTTTTGATACAAGGGGAATCAGGTGTAGGGAAAGAGGTAATCGCAGATATATTGCATAGTAATAGCATTAGAAAGGATCAGCCCTTAGTTAAAATCAACTGTGGAGCTATTCCCGAAACCCTACTGGAATCTGAATTATTTGGTTATGAGGCAGGTGCTTTTACAGGTGCTAAGAAGGGTGGCAAAATGGGGATTTTTGAAATAGCTGATGGTGGCACCTTGTTTTTGGATGAAATTGGGGAATTAACCCTACCTTTACAAACTAAACTCTTAAGGGTACTCCAGGAAAGGGAAATTGTTAGGGTTGGGGGGATTAAGCCTATTTCCATAGATGTAAGAATTATAACTGCGACCAATAGAAGTTTACGGGAAATGGTGGAAAAGGGTGAATTCAGGAAAGACTTGTTTTATCGCCTAAATGTAGTGCCTATTACAGTTCCTCCCCTTAGGGACAGGAAAGATGAAATTCCAGCCTTAACCACTAAGTTCATGCATATTTTTAACAATCAGTATAAATTGAACAAAAGACTAGACAAAGATGTCTTACAAGCATTTATGAATTATAATTGGCCTGGAAATGTACGCGAGTTAGAAAATATTGTGGAAAGGGCAGTAGTGACTTGCCCAGATGATGCTATAAGCCTAGAATATTGTTTCCCTACTATGGTAGACAATAGTATTAGTAATAAAATGGTTGAATATGAAGATTTTAATGAGGGTGAGGACCTAAAAGCTTCTGTAGAGAAGTTGGAGAAAAAAATAATTACCAGGGCCTTAAATGATTATGGTAGTACGCGCAAAGCTGCTGAGGCCTTAGGAGTGAGTCAACCTACCATTGTGCGTAAAGTTGCTAGGTACGGAATAAAGCACCCTTGATACATTTATGAATCAACATTATGGGACTAAACCCTTTTCAAGTAGATATAGGGGGTTTAACCTATGTGTTAAGGGCTACTGATGCATAAATGCATAGGGCATACTCCCCTATATATAGACATTTGATGGCCATGGGTCTGGTCAGCTACCGAAAAATAATGCATTTTTGCATCATTTTTAATAATTCCTTACCAGCCGCACAGCATTTCTTAATATAAAAACCTATCTTTTGAATTTTACAAAATAAAAAGTGTAATAATTTTTGGATTATAACCCAGGTATGATGGGATTGTAGACAATAAGGCTCTAATACTCTTCTCTAATTCAGCGGTGAAAAATCAAAACTGGCACGCCTTTTGCATATATTATACTTGTAAAGATTCAGAGGGCTAAAAAATTAGGGTCTTAGTAGTAAATATTCTAGAGAGGTGATTAGTAAATGGCTCTAAAAACTCCACAACAATTTATAGATGATCTTAGAAAAATGGATATTGAATTGTATATGTTCGGTGAAAGAGTTGAAAATTATGTGGATCATCCCATAATTAGACCATCAATCAATGCCATGGCTATGACTTATAAGTTAGCCCAAGATCCAGAATATGAAGATTTAATGACCGCGACTTCCAGTTTGACTGGAAATAAAATTAACCGTTTTACTCATCTGCATCAAAGTACAGATGAATTAATTAAGAAGGTTAAGATGTTAAGATTACTCGGTCAAAAGACTGGTTGCTGTTTCCAAAGATGTGTGGGAATGGATGCCTTTAACGCGGTATTTAGCACCACTTATGAAATAGACCAAGCTAAAGGGACTAAGTACCATGAGCGTTTTGTAGATTTTATGAAGTATGTTCAAGAAAATGATTTGGCAGTTGATGGATGTATGACTGATGCTCGTGGAGACAGGTCCAAGAGTCCTGGGCAACAAGATGATCCAGATGCCTATCTTCGTGTAGTGGAAAGAAGGGAAGATGGTGTCGTAGTTAGGGGATGTAAACTGCACCAAACTGGTATGATTAATTCTCACGAAATGTTAGTTATGCCTAACAATGCCCTTAAAAAAGGCGAAGAGGACTGGGCGATTGCTTTCTCTATTCCTCTTGATACCCCCGGCATGATTTATGTATATGGTAGACAATCATGTGATACTAGGAAACTAGAGGGTGGAGACATTGATCCTGGTAACAAATACTTTGGTGGTCAAGAAGTAATGACTATCTTCGAAGATGTATTTGTGCCTAATGACAGAATCTTCATGGATGGCGAAGTAGATTTTGCTGGCATGTTAGTAGAAAGATTTGCTGGCTACCATCGCCAAAGTTACGGTGGATGTAAAGTTGGTGTTGGTGATACTCTAATCGGTGCAGCCAAAGCAATTGTTGATTACCAAGGGGCTGCTAGAGCTTCCCATGTTAGGGACAAGATTATTGAAATGTGTCACCTGAATGAAACCCTATATTCAAGTGGAATTGCATGTTCTGCAGAAGGTAGAAAAACTGCAGCTGGCAACTATTTAATAGATGTACTTTTAGCCAATGTATGTAAGCAAAATGTAACTAGATTCCCTTATGAACTGGCTAGAATTGCTCAAGATTTGGCTGGTGGTTATATTGTTACTATGCCTTCGGAAAAAGATTTTAACATTCCGGGCAAGGTAGGGGACTTAGTGAAGAAATATTCTACAACTAATAGTGAAGTACCTTATGAGCATAGACAAAGAATGTTGCGCTTTATTGAAAACTTAACTATGGGCTGTGCAGCAGTAGGTTATCTAACTGAGTCTATGCATGGTGCAGGTTCACCACAAGCTCAAAGAATTATGATTGGTAGATTGGTGGATCTGGAACACCGTAAGGAATTAGCCGAGAAATTATGTGGCATTAAAGAAAACGATGATGTTACCTGGGAATAAGTTGCCGTTAACAACTAAAGCTTAATATCGCAAGGATTGCAATAGTAAATGTAGCACATTTTATAGAGTTCGCAATTTATATGAAATAAGTGTTTTTCAACCCACTAATAATTCTAGTAATATTTGTTGATGGCTTTAGTTTTGACATAAGCGTGATCTTCAGCAACAGGAGAGGTAGTTTACGATGAAGCTAAGGATAAAATACTGTGGTGGTTGTAATCCGAACATCAATAGAAAAAAACTAGTAA
>CAZUSS010000033.1:0-19097 GCA_964623245.1 uncultured Syntrophomonadaceae bacterium | reverse complement strand
CATTTAATAACAACAAGTATTTGGCAATGAATTAGTCTATCATAATTATTATAATATATTTTTAAGTTTATTTGTTGGGGATAGATAAGTATGACACTTTGCCCATTTATTTCTAGGTGCAATAAGTAAGCTAGTTTTCTAGTTTTTAAACAATTTACGCTCTAGGAAGAAGTGGTCAGATAGGGGTTCGTATTTTATTATATCCGCTGCCACTGGTCTTTCACCTGGTTTGATATATAATATAACTGCGGAGTAAGGGATGCTACTTTCAGAATACAGGCCTCTTAAGCCCGCAGCCCCAGCAGTTCCGGGATTTATACGGATATGGTCTAGGTTTTCCACTATTTCTACTCGATGGGTATGCCCATTTACAACTAAGGGATAGTCCTGGCTTAATTTCTGCGCTACTTCGTGATTGTGTACTACTAAAATGTCGGGCAGATTTTCCTTATCATCTTCATCTACCGATAAATTTTCCACTTGTTCATTTATTAATTTTTCCCACTCGCTGCGGTCATCGATAAAGACTTCCTCTTTACTATTGGCCAAAGAATCAGGGGCGCCCTTGAAACTTATACCTTTAATAGTTATATTTTGCCCTTGTAATACCAGGCTATTTTTCATTTCTTTGACAAAATCCACTACTTCAGGTGTGTCATGATTCCCCGACACAAAAACATAGGGGATATCTATTTGCAATAGCCCTTCAGTCATTTTAGTCTCCAGAGAATTACCGAAATCAGTTAAGTCACCCGTATCTACGATGATATCAACCCTAAAATTATCGGCTAGGCTCTTTAGAAATTCAACCCCAATAGGATTAGAATGTAAGTCACCTACCAAGAGTATTTTTCTAATCTGCTTATCTTCTTCGGGATTAGTGAGGGTGGAAATACCATTGGCATTAGTAAATAATGTTTGAATATTTCCTGCCACCCTTCTAGTCTGATGTTGGACCAATTCTAGTCGGTCTAAAAGCTCGTCTGGAGTCGGGATGAGGTTGGGGGCTAGGGCTAAAACCCCATTATATTCAGGTTCTTCAAATGTGCTTATATCATAGACTTGTAAACAGCCAAAAAGCATTATTATTATGGTAATACTGCCTAGAAAAGCAGCAGCTAAGGCAAGTGGGAAAGGGCTGCGCCATATTAACCATACCCCTAAAAAACCACCTAAAGCCGCCAAAAAAACTTGTTTTAACGCAAAGGGAAGAAAGAGGGTAGGAATACCCATTTTCAAATTATTTATTATATCTTCCGATATTTCGGCATCGCTATTTAAAAAACTTTGGGCAAATTCGGTACCAATATAATCGAGTTTTATAATGAATTCAAATGGGATTTGGGCATGAGTAGCTGCAGCCATACTACCAAAAGGGGGCAAATCCAATATAGTTTGACCTTGAGAAGCCAAGCGGGTAGACAAAGTAAGCTCCACCCCATCAAAATCATAAGTAGTAGCCCCGAATAAATAAACAAAAAGAAGGGCAGCCAAAATGGCGGTTAATATTATCAAGAGGAGATTAAGCTCTTTTAACTTGCTAAAACGAAAGCTAGATAGTCTAATCATAAATCATTCCCCATCCTATAACTAAGCTAATTATAACATCATCTAAGTGGTCTAACCTTCATGTATCTTATGGTAAAATAGCTTTTAGGGTTAAATAATTTTAGGAGGAATATTTGATGAAAAGGTTTTGTTTAATTTTGCTTATGGTCTGGGCACTTTGTGTAATCCCAACTCCAGTTGGGGCAGCAACGGATATTAAGATTGATATGGATGGTTATAAACTTAGTTCGGATATAGCCCCAGCAATTATTGCTGACAGAACTTTAGTGCCTTTTAGATCTATAGCTGAAGCCATGCAAGTGCAAGTGGAGTGGGTAAATGAAACTCGGCAAATCGAGGCTAGTAATAGTAATACTAAGGTAATCCTCACCATTGATAGTAATACTGCTTATATTAACGGAACCCCTGTTTCTTTAGATGTAGCACCCCAGATTATAAATAATCGGGCCCTAATTCCCCTGCGTTTCTTTAGTCAAGCATTTGCTTGTCAAGTTGATTGGGATAAGGATACCCGCACCGTAAAGATAAAAACGCCTGCTAAGTCTATGCAAGTTGTAGCTTATTATGCTTTGGGTGATGAAAAAACCAGCAGTTGGACTAATTTATTTGGCACTACATATCCTACAACTAGTATAGGACATACAGCTATAATTAGTGATTTAGCTTTAGGCTGGTATAGCCTAGATGAAAATGGGCAACTGCTTACGAAAAGCCGTACTGGCTGGCAAAGACCTACGGGCTGGGAAAATGTTTTAGCTGCAGCCAGCAAATATAATATTAAATCGGAAATGGTTATCCATATGACTAATGAAGGTAGACTGATTAATTCTTTGTTGAATAATCCCAGTAGTGTCAATACTGCGGTAAAGCAAATAGTAACAGAAGCCCGAAAATATGCGGGGGTTAATTTAGATATGGAGGGTTTAGGTTTATCTGAAAAAGGGTCAGATTTAGTCAAGGTACAGACTAGTTTTTCTGCATTTGTTAAGGTGTTAGCAGATGAATTACATAAGGAGGGTAAGAGCCTTAGTTTAAGCCTGCACGCCCCTAATAGCAGTTATAAGGGTTATGATTATGCGGCTTTAGGTAAATACAGTGATTATATTATTATTATGGCTTATGATTATGGTCCTAAAATAGAACCAGATCATAAAGTGGATGAAGCGATTACTATGGCTTTAAAAAATGTGCCTGCAGGAAAGCTCATTTTGGGCATATCTACCCCCAAGGAAAATGCAGAAAGTCTAGACACCAAAGTTGGATTAGCTAAGCGTTATAATCTCAAGGGCATAGCCATCTGGCGGTTAGGGCTTGTTACGAATGATATGTGGGAGGTCTTGGCAAATAATATTAGGCCTTAAACTTATATAGGAAAAAGGAAAAAACAAAAGCCTTCTATTAAGAAGGCTTTTGTGGGTTGATTGTCTATTTATCTTATCTAGGAGCCATACGAATAGCACCATCAAGGCGAATAGTTTCAGCATTAAGGTAAGTATTTTCAACAATATGGGCAACTAGTAAACCAAATTCTTCTGGTTCACCTAATCTTTGTGGCATTGGAATTGATGCAGCTAGGGAATCACGAGCCGCTTGTGGAAGTTGTGCTAACATTGGAGTATTAAAGGTTCCTGGAGCAACTGTTACCACTCTAATTAAATGTCTAGATAGATCTCTAGCTATTGGAAGTGTCATGGCAGCTACCCCACCTTTTGATGCGGAATAAGCAGCTTGACCGATTTGTCCATCAAATGCTGCCACAGAAGCTACGTTAATGATTACACCTTTTTCACCATCTTCGGCTTCATTTTTGTCCATTGCCCAAGCAGCATTACTTAACATATCAAATGCACCTATTAGGTTAACATCCATAACCATTTTGAACCATTCAATATTCCATGGGCCATCTCTTCCGATTGTACGTCCTGCACTACCCATACCAGCATTATTTACTAGGATATGTAGGGCACCAAATTTCTCTACTGCAGCATTGACAGTAGCCTTAACATCATCGGTTGATGTTACATTACATTTTACAAATAGAGCTTTTTCCCCGAGCTTTTCAGCAAGTGCATTACCTTTTTCTTCATTAAGGTCAGCGATAACTACATTAGCACCAGCTGCATGCAGTTTAAGAACGGCAGCTTCACCTAGACCAGAAGCTCCACCCGTTACTATTGCAGTTTTACCATCAGCTTTCATTAATTCCACTCCCTTTTAATTAATAATTTGATGTTTACATTAAGGTCATACTAAAGCTATGCCATAACCACCCCCACTCCAGAGTAAATATCTTGCATACTAGTTATTTATTATCTTACCACATAGAATTACTTATGTGTGAAGAATTTTACAAAAATTTACTAAATAAAGTGATTGAATTAAACAATCTTGATTCCATGATTGTGTAGTTAGATAACTTATATAAGCGAGTATTCCCCCAAAACATACTATTATATGTATAATACGATAAATACATTTAATATTCCTGCCCAAAAATAAAAATAGTAAAAGATATAATATTCTGATGATTGTGTTATAGTCATTTTATAACTAAATAATCTTTCTTAATGAAAAATCTTGAGTAGGAGGTTTAGCATAATGACCAAAAGAAATAATTGGATAGCCCTAGTAGTAGTTATTCTAATTATATTCCTAGGCTTTAAGCTCTGGGGAAACAATTTAAGTTATAGTAATAAATTAGGGGGGGAAGAAGTTAACAATTTAACCGCGGGTCAACAATTTGAGCTTGCTTTGAAGGAAGGACAGCCTATTTGGTTAATGTTTGGGACTAACAAATGCCCTTACTGTGTCCAACTAAAAAAGATTTTTGATGAATTAAAGCCTGACTATGCAGGGAGAATTACTTTTATCGAAGTCAACCTAGATGACAAAGAAAATCAAGAACTAGGAATAAAGTATGAAATAATGTATGTCCCCGAAAGTTACTTTTATGATGGAGATGGTAATGTTTCTTGGTCCCAAGGTGGTTTACTAGATAAAGATGTCATAATCAAAGAACTCGACAAAATTGCGGAATAAAATAGGGGTAGAATAATAACTACCCCTAAATTTCATATAAAATTAAAATTGATTTATGGCAATTAGAACTGGATCCCATACGGGGCTAAAGGGGGGAGAATAGGCTAAATCCATATCTTGCAAGCTGTCTATGCTTGCTTGGACATGGATTGCAGTAGCAACAGTATCTATCCGCTTGCCAGCACCTGGGAAACCTACAATTTGTCCCCCGATTAACTGGCGATTTTCTTTATTAACTAGAAGTTTTACCCATATGTCTCCAGCATGGGAAAGGTAATGGGCAACAGTCTTGCTTTTGATAGTTTTGGTAATGTATTCTATATTTAAATTCTGACATTCCTTTTCACTCAAGCCTGTGCGGGCTATTTCCATATCGACAATACGGGCAATACCTGTACCTAAAACACCATTGAATTCGGCCTGGCCCCCTGCTATATTTTCACCTGCAGTTCGTCCCTGCTTATTAGCTGTTGTCCCCATAGGTATGTATACTTCCTGGCCAGAAACTAAGTGGTTAGTTACCGCACAATCCCCTGCTGCATAAATATCTTTTAGATTAGTTTCCATGCGCTTATTGACTTGAATTGCACCCCGGGCACCTAAGGTAATCCCAGCTTTCTGGGCTATTTCCGAATTGGGCCTAACCCCGATAGACATTAAAACGAAATCAGTCCCGATAAGTCCTTGATCAGTAAGGGCTGCAGTTACTTTTTCTTGGCCTTGGAAGCCTTTAACTGTTTCAGCTGTTTTGACTATTACACCTTTGCTAGTCAAATATTCGGTAACTATATCTGCCATGTCTTCATCCATGTTCGGTATAATATGGTGGTTTTGTTCGATTAAGGTAACTTCGATCTTATGTTCTAAAAGGCTTTCTACCATTTCCAAGCCAATATAGCCTGCTCCAACGATAATAGCCTTTTTAGGTTGATAATCTGCTATGTATTGCTTAATTTTCTCGCTATCTGGTATATTTCTTAGGGTGAAGACCCCCTTTAAGTCAATCCTTTCAAGGGGGGGAACAAAGGGTCTAGCACCCGTTGCCACAAGTAGTTTATCATAGCTTACCGTTTCAATTTCTTCAGTAAGTAGATTTTTAATTGTGACGGTCTTTTCGTCAGGATTTATTTCAGTAGCTTCACGTTCAGTAAATACACTTATATTTTGTTGGGTGAATTGTTCTACTGTGCGGGCAATTAAATCTTGCTGGTTGGCAATATGGTTTGAAATATAATAGGGTAGGCCACAGCCAGCATAAGATATAAATTTTTCTTTGGTGTATACTTCTATTATGCAGTCCTTATCCATACGGCGTACCTTTGCAGCTGAACTCATGCCTGCTGCAACTCCGCCAATCACAACTAATCTTTTTTGCATCAAGATTCCTCCCTTTCTCATGTAATGTCCATCATAACTTTTGAAAAGCCAGGATTTTTTTACTATTGGGTGTTATTTTATTATACTTTATAATAGGTTAGTAATGGTAGAATAGAAAGAAGTTTAAGAGAAGGTAGCATATAATGATATTTATAAAGTAAAGTAAAATTGTTATAGGAGGTAAATATATGGCCATAAGAATTTATGCAGATAATGCTTGTGATTTAGATAAAGGGCTTTTAGAGGAATTAGGGGTCCAGCTTTTTTATATTACTACAAGCATTAATGACCAGACATATAAGGATAGACTAGATCTATCACCGGCTGATTTTTATAAATTAATTGAAGAACCAGGAATTATGCCCACTACCGCCCAGATACCCCCCGCGGAATTTCAAATGGAATTTGAACGGGTAATCAAGGAAACAGAGGATGATATAATATACATTGCCTTTTCTTCTGGCTTGAGTGGTACATATGAATCGGCCTGTATGGCTAGGGATGAAGTTGATCCGAGTAGGATTACGGTAATAGATTCTAAGAGTGCCTCAGTTGGCTATGCTTTAACTGTAATAAGAGCCGCTAATGCCTTAAAGGCGGGCAAGAGTAAGGCGGAAATTATTGCGGAAATAGAAGATAATATAGCTAGGATAGAACATATTTTTATCGTAGGTAATTTTGAAATGTTAAAAAGGGGAGGCCGGGTAAGTGCTACCTCAGCGACCCTAGGTAACTTACTTAATATTAAGCTGATTTTGCATTTTGAAGATGGGCGGATAGTTCCATTGGAGAAATCTCACGGCATAAAAAAAGCCCGCAGGAGAATGATTGACATTATGGAGGAAAGGGGTCTGGACCTCTCTAAGCAGTTAATCGGGATAAATCATTCTAATGACTTAGCTGGTGCCCTAGAGTTACAAAAGCTGATTAAAAAAAGATTCGGTTGTGACAATTTTATAATATCAGAAATTGGTGCTACAATAGGTTCCCATGTAGGTGCAGGCACTTGTGCAGTGTTTTTCCTGAACCAAGGTCAATAAAACTAGTTTCTATTCAAAATTTTTTTATAGACTTTTATGTAATCATCCACCATACGCCCCCGGCTGAATTTTTCTTCTACCCAAGTGCGGCAATCTGAGCGGTTTAAATAGGGAATTAAATTTAATTTTGCACAGGCTTCTTGGACATTATTAACCAAAAAGCCTGTTTTACCATCATTGATTACTTCTGGCATTGATCCTTTGTTAAAAGCGATAACCGGTGTACCACAAGCCATTGATTCAATTACACTCAAACCAAAAGGTTCTTTGAAGTGGATGGGGTGCAATAGGGCATAAGCCTCGGATAGGAGCTTGTTTCTTTGGGCAGGGCCTACTGAACCTAAATAGATAATATTTTTGTTATCCACATAGGGGGCTACCCTTTGATTAAAATATGTTTTATCTTGGATAATACCAGCCAGCAAAAGTTTCATACCAGAAGTACGGGCGATTTCAATGGCTTCGGCAGTACCTTTGTCTGGGTGGATACGCCCAAAATAAAGAAGATAGTCCCCATCTTCTAGTGTCGCATCGAATTCATCCAAATCTATACCATGGTAAACCGTAGCGATATAATCTAGGTCATTGCTGCGATCAGCATTACTAATGGAAACATAATGGGTATTATCATTATAGCCTTGATAGACAGGTAATATTTTACGGGAAGAAAAGCCATGTATAGTTGTTACTACTGGGGTATTGACTAGGCGGCTGTAAGTCAAAGGTAAAAAATCAAAATGATTATGTATTATATCGAAACGGTTGGCCTTTTCAAACAAATGGGCAATATGCAAACTTTCCCATACCTTAGGATCTTGGCTTTTATCCTCTTCATAGGGAAGCAGGCAAACTCCTTCTAGTTTGGCAGAAGTTACAGAATCCAAAGTGGCAAATAGAGTAACATCAATACCTTTGGCTACTAAACCTTCACACAATAGGGAAACCACCCTTTCCCAGGGGCCATAATGGCGAGGCGGAGTCCGCCATGCAATAGGGGATAATAATGCTACTTTCATTTATTACTTCTCCTTGTTTTGTAAATATTTTTTATAAGCCTGGTAGAGTGCTTGTAAATTTTCTAAGGGCCTAAAATAAAATTCATCTGGATTAAAATCTTCTAACCATGTAGGGACCCCAGGCCCCATATGATTGGTCTCTAGCTTACCCCTGTTTTTAAAAACTTGGGCTACTAACTTTGGGCTGCCATCATGGCGGAATAGACCGAAATATCTTTCATGGTAATTTTGCTTTAGGGGGGTCTTATCCCATAAATGGGGGACATAATCCCCATAACACCAAGCCCATGCCCCCAAGATACCCGCTTCCTGTAACAAAGAAAGGCAGGTAGTGTAATATTCTTTAACCTCTGTTTCTGTCCAAATTGGGCATTTGAGTTGTTTTTCCTCCTCCCTAGATAAATAGGGGGGAATTGTGGGTATACTTGGTGCCCCAAATTCTTGCAACAATACAGGTTTTCCCGCTAACCACTTAGTGATGGTCCCCAAAAAAGGTAATACCCAAACATCAAAGGGGTGATCAGCCCACGACAAATAAAATGGATAAGCATGCATGACCACGAAGTCGCAATACGTGGCCACTTCTAGGGGGCCTATATTACGGTTTTCCTCCAGATCTTCTGCGTGGATACCATAGGTTACAGGTAAGTTAGTATTTTCTCGGACCGCATCAGTCAATAGTTTTAACCAATTTTGTCCCTGTGCACAGCTAGATGGGACATAGCAATTGGATGATTCATTACCCAAATCATAAGCACAGACAGCAGGGTGATCAGCTAGACTTTGACAGACCTTAGTTACTTGTAGAATCTGGGCTGCTAAGAGTTCTTCCGCTTTATAAAAATTTTTTATCTGTCCCCTTGTAACCTCATTCCCAGAATAAAGTGGAAAACGACTAGGGGCTGAACTAGGCTCTATCATCCACTTAGGCATCCAATTAGCCCCACTCATATGCCCGCAAAAGAATGTAGGCATTAACTTTAGCTTATAAGTGGCAGCCAGGTCAGCCGTGTTTTTTAAATGATCTAGCATAAGGGGGGGAATAATTTGGGGCTCAGGCTGGAAATCTTCCCAGGTTAAAAATATCCTAATATATTTGATATTGTGTTGGCTTAAACGAGCAAAATCTTGCCTTACTTCTGAGGCATCGAAATTACGCCACCAATACATAGCTTTGTTAATGGGCCAGTAATTTACCCCTAAGGTAAAAGTATTTAACAATATCTTTAGCTCCTTTATAAAGGTCTGGGCAGGATTTTATTCTGGAACTGTAAAAATACTAGTAACCAGATATTTATCTATTACCTTGGCGGCCAATTTAATTGGTTGTCCATAGGTGTTTTTAAACTTGAAATCTAGCAGACCCCACGCTACCGATGCATCTTGATTAGGGGGCACATAAGCTACCCTAAGACTGTGGGGATGCCGCTCTACAACAGATAAATCGGCTTTTAGGGCCGTATTATATAAGGTGCTAGATACTTGACAAATCCCACCACCTAAACCAGCAACAACTTTTTTACCTACAAATATGGGGGCCTTTTGATAGCCAGCACTAAGGGTTCTTTGACCTACTACTTTATTAAAAGAAAAGATCTCCCCCGGACTGATTACCATATTATTAACTGCATTTGCGGCTAGGATCACGTTGTTAGTGCGGGCTGGTGAATTATCTAACAGGGTAGTATAAAAACTACTGATAGAGTTACTATCACTTATGAAGTTCCCTAACTCCCCCCATGTGGGGAGATTATTTGGTAAAAGCAAACTTTCTATTTTATTTATTTCCCCAGCCTTTACCGCCTGGTTACTGGGGCCATATAAATAGAATTCTTCATTTTCCGGATAATATGTAATCACATAGCCCAAGCTCTGCACTAAATTACGTAGGGGAATATATATATCTTCATTGCTGATTATAGGTGGTCTTGCTAGGGTTATAGTTAAATTATTGGGGCTAGCCTGACCATTTTCGGGTGTATAAACAAATTCAATTATTCTTTGCTCAACCCATCTAATGGAGCCCGGAAAGACTCGGGGCACTTCTTGAGCGGGAATCATAGTCTGTCCCATTTCGTTAATAAAAAGCTGGACTTCTAATTTTTCTTCCTCAATATTTAGCCCATAAGTTTTTAAAGTAGTCTGGGCTTTATCCTCTAAACAATAATCCCGGCTGTGGATATGGGCTTCGGCTCCCTCTACATTACTAGTCAACAAAACTAATAAAAATAAACTTATAAATCCTAAAAAACTTATAAAGTTCCTGCTCATAGTATTTATCCTTCCCCCTTGCAATATCACTATTTATAAAGCTATTAAAAATACCCAAAAAATATTACTGTTTAAATTTGCCTAGAGCATCTAGATTATGCCCCAATTTACCCGTTTTTATGCATTTAGTAAGGGGGAGACAAGTGGCAGCTAGTAGAAATAGTATGTTATATTAATTATGTTTCTAGTCAGAAAGCTGTCCATCTAAGTATAGTTAAGGAGAATAAAATGGAGGAACTCTTATCTTTTCAGAATCTATATTATAGATTCCCTCACAGTTCGAGATATATAAGGGAATCGGGCCAAGTCCTACCCCACGATTTCCTAATTGTCCAGGGACCTTCAGGGGCGGGTAAATCAACCTTACTGAGGTTACTAACTAGGCTCATAAAAGCGGAAAGTGGGGAAATCTTTTTCCGGGGTAAAGCCCAAAAGGAATATCCTGCTAATGAATGGAGGCTTAATATACAATATCTGGCCCAGCACCCTATAATGTTTACTGGTAAGGTAGTAGATAACCTTTTACAGGCCTTTAATCTAAAATTGCTAGCTGATAAAAAGGACTTACCCCCAGCAGATTTAATTAAGGGATATTTAAGGGCTTTAGGCTTGAATGAGGATATATTACAGCAGTCGGCTAAAAGCTTATCAGGGGGTGAAAAGGCACGTATTGCCGTGCTAAGGGCCATTCTAATCGAACCTACTTTGCTATTATTAGACGAGCCTACGGCCTATTTGGATGAGAACAGTCGGGGAAAGATGATGTTGTTTTTGAATGATTGGGTAGTCAGTGGGGAACGTGGGATTATAATGGTTTCACATAATTCTGAAGACCTGGCCTTTATAGAAAATTATAAAATCTTGAATTTGCTTTCCAGGGGGGATGGAGATGGAGAATAGCGGTTATGTGATGATTTCTAATGGGCAACTAATTCTAAGTATTAGTTTAGTCTTATTAGCTGGTCTGGTATCAGCATTTTTAAAATTGGGCTTGCTAAAATCACTATTATGGGGTACTTTGCGGGCCTTTATTCAGCTGACCTTGATAGGTTATGTTTTAACCTTTGTCTTTAACTTAAATAATATATTTATCGTAATAATTTTGCTTTTGCTTATGGCCATGATAGCTAGCCGGGAAGCGAGTAGAAGGATTAAGAAGGCTCCAGCCAACCCGAGTTTTATAGCATTTATAGCTTTAACTTTAAGTACTTTCTTGGTGGGTAGCCTAGTAGTAGGGATTATTATTACTCCAGATCCCTGGTATTCGCCTAGGGTAGTAATACCTATATTTGGTTTAATTCTAGGCAATTCTATGAATGGTATAGCCCTATCCCTAGATAGGATGTATGGTGAGGTTAATACCAATGTAGCTGAAGTGGAGCAGCTACTTTGCTTAGGGGCTAGCCCTTGGGAAGCGGTACAAGTAGAGGTCAGAAATGCCATGAGAGCTGGTATGACCCCGATTATAAATTCCCTTATGGTCGTTGGGGTGGTCAGTCTACCGGGAATAATGACTGGGCAAATATTAGCAGGCATGGAGCCCCAGACAGCAGTACGTTATCAATTTGTAATATTGATTATGGTAGCTGCAGCGGCAGCCATAGGGTGTTTAATTTTAATCGGTCTATCCTATAAAAAAATGTTTACGGAAGATATGGCTTTAGTTGCTACTATGCGGGAAAATTAAGATGGTTAAGGCTTATTCCTTAACCATTTTGCTAGCTTGTTGTTTTAGCTGATCAGACATATCTGACAAGGTATGGATAATCTGATTAGTATTTTCTAGTATATCGATCTGCTCATTTGCTATGGCGGTCAATTCTTCGGTAGATGCAGCTAGCTGTTGAGCCCCCATAGAGACGTGACTTACTGTACCACCTATTTCGGAACCAGAAGCGATTAACTCCTCAATTGTAGCTGAAACTTCTTGAATGGTATCATCTATAAAGGCCGACTGTTTATCAATTTTATTGAACAATTCATAACTGTTTTTAACTGCCTCGGTTTGTGCCCTAAAGGCCATATCAGTTTCTGCAATTTTCTCTGTCGTTTCTTGGGTATTTGCAGTTACTAGACTAATTATACTAGTAATATTATTAGCAGCATCAGCCGACTCATCCGCCAATTTCCGTACTTGTTCAGCAACTACCGCAAATCCACGACCAGCTTCACCTGCTCTTGCTGCTTCAATAGCAGCGTTGAGAGCCAACATACTAGTCTGGTCAGCGATATTAGAAATGGTGTCAACTATTTGTCCGATTTGGGTCGATTGCTCATTGAGTTCATTAATGGATTTAACCGCGGATTCATTGGCCTTTATAGATGTCTCCAGAGTATCAGTTTGGGCTTGGATATTATCTTGCCCCTCCTCCACAATATCTATAAATTCCCTAGAAAGCGTACTTATTTTGTTGATATTTGCTCCCATATCATTAAAAGCATTTAGCATTTGTTCCACAGTATTAGAAGTATTCTCAGTAAAAACAGCCTGTTCTTGGCAGGTTGTAGCTATATTTTCTATACTTTGGTTTATTTGATTAAAAGCCTGGTGTGATTTTAAGTTACTATTTCGCAAAGTTTCTGAAGTGTTAAATAAATTATTAGAACTGTCACTAATTATTTGGGCTTCATTTTTCAAAGTAATATTAAAGTCTCGGGCAGTTTCCTCACGGTCAGCAGCTAGTAAAATTAGTTGTTCAGTAGCTCTAGCACCTAAAACAGATGCTATGGCAGCAAACACAAAGGAATTATACCGAATGGATAAAGCATTAGTGGGTACTTTTAAATGTGGTAAAACTTGAAGTAATATAACATCTCCTACTATACAAAGGAGGGTAGCGAATATAGTTAACTTTACATCGAAGTACAATAGTGAAAATATAATCACCAAATAAAGCATGCTAACTGTCTCAATACTAGGGGATATGACCCGGCAAGCCATGACCATAAGAAAGGAAATTATGATTACTAAAAACTTGCTCCAGGGTTTTGTAGCATTGTACTTAATTATAAAGCAGGTAATAGTTAATATTATAGTAAAACTACCTACAAAAAGGGCCATGGAAAAGGGAGTGATAGTATCACTAGTTGTGCCAGACAGGTAAGTAGCAATTGTGGCTAGTGAGATAACGATAAAAACTGCTATCAAAACCTTTAATGCCCGATTATGATTGGCAATTAAATTTTCCTCTAATAAATTTCTTTCCATAAATAATCCCCTCCCAAGTAGTTGTGGGTATTTTGTCATGCTTTATCATTAAATTGGTAGACTAATAATATATTAGCATAAACTGGGTTTAATTTGGAAGTGAATTATACGAAGATGAAGTATTGCATAAATGAGTAGCTGCCAAAATGGCAGCTACTTATAAGCAGGTATTAACTAAATTGACTTTTAACTTCCTGGATGTCTTGTGTATTTGCGGGGCTGGCAGGTTTGTAAAAACCCTTTTGTTCTGCTATTTGGAACAATTGAAATTGAAATTGCTCATCAGAATTTCTCATCTGTTGCAGAGTTTGCCTTAATTGGGGATTGGAAGATTCAGCTATATAAGTAGCATAACAAGTTAAACTACTTTTCACCATTGACATAATATCATTAACCATTTCTTTTTCTTGTAAGTGATGCACTTATTTCAACTCCTTTAAGCTAAAAATGATATTAATTTTTGTCTAGCTTGGCTAGCAGCTTGGGCTGATTGGGAGAACATCTGTTTAATTTGTGAGTCAGTTATAGCCTCAGCATAACTGTTTAGTTTTTTCTCAGCGATTTCGTGTGAGCCGATCAAGGCTCTTAAATTTTGCAATTCCATATTTGTAAGACCCAAGTACAACTACTCCTTTCGTAAATTATTTAACCCAATATTATAATGTGTTAAATAATAAAAAGTATGCAAAAAAACAAAAACCCCAGCATGGCTGAGGCTAAGGCAAATTTATCTGCGCACAGGCCTTTTTTTAGGAGTTCGGCTAGCTTTTTGTGGAGTAGGGCGTGTCTTATATGTCGGCTCGGGCAATGCTTCACTTATTATGCTTAATTCATTTTGTACAAACCTATGGGCTGCAAGTAGATTAGCATCGGCATCCTTACCCCAGACTGTTACCAGAACACTAGCCTTATCGCTGACCGATATTTGCACTTCGTATTGCAAAATATCGAGTACTTCAAAGACATCAAAGTCTGAGGATAGAGGAAATACAGTAAAACTGCTGGATGCAATTTCCGCTTTTTGGCCGTTTAACCTAAAAACCTTAACCTCTACGGAAACATCCTTATTTTCACTGAGGTTTAAGACCTTAACCCAGGTGCTAGTAGAGGCATTAATGGCTGCATTTTCAACTGGGCCAGTTGAATAAATAGTTCTCACTAATTAATCCACCCTTCTATAATAGATGTTTTATTTTTATTTATTCTAGATAGATTAAAAGTGTGACTATTCGGGTGGGACAAGAATAGAAAGTAAGGAATAAAATGGGGAAGGGATTGGGGCTAAAGTACGTATAGTTTAGCCCTTTAGGCTTTTGTGCTTATAGATTTTTTAGTATATTTATCATCTAAAAAAGCCATAAATTCAATTATTACGGCCTGGTCTACTGAAGGTAAACGGGAATATATTTCATAGATACTTTTTAGGTTTGCAGAATTAATATATAATTTTTTCACGGGAACTTGTATGTCGGTTACCCCTAATAACCAATCAGTAGAAACCTCGAAATAGTCAGCTATTTTGGCAATGGTATTTACATCTGGCTCCCGCTGATTGTTCTCATAACGGCTAATTGTAGCCCGATGAATGTTTAAAATTTTGGCCATGCTCTCCTGGGATAGCCCCCTTGTGGTCCGTAGATGTTTCAGTCGCTTTCCGAAATCCAAGCTAACACCACCCTTTCTATTATAACTCCTGCAAATACCATTAAAGGGTTATTACTTCTATTATCTAGGAAATAGCTTATATTTCCAATGATATTTACATATTGGCACGATATAGTTCATATTGCGACATGATGGAACAGAACAAGGGCTTCAATTAAGGGGTTTAATCTAGGGGGTGAGGGATAGTTTTAGAAAAGCTAAAATGATAATATATAGTTATTACTTGTATGAGGTGAAAAGAATGCAACAATATAAGTGGATTATTATTTTTGTTGTAGTAGTGGTTATTATTAAGTTATTAGCATTTAATTATATTTTTAACCATTAAAATTAATTTTCTTTGAAGGGTGGGAACTAAAATGATGTGGAAAGAAAAGTATAAAATTGGGGTTGAATTGGTAGATGAGCAACACAAAGAATTATTCGGCCGCATTTCAGATTTTGTTAAGATAGTTCAGGATAAAAATACTTCCTGGGAAGAAAAAGTTAATAAGGTCAAGGAGACTATGTACTTCATGCAGGATTATGTAGTTACACATTTTGCTGATGAAGAAAACTTTATGGCAGAAATAAATTATCCTGAATTAGAGGAGCATAGGAAAATTCATGCTGATTTTAAAGCGGGGGTTTTTGCTTATGTCAACCGTCTTGAGACCGAAGGTTATAGCGAAGAATTAGCTCAAGAATTTGGGGCCAAAATCATGGCTTGGTTAATTATGCATGTGGCTGCAACTGACCAAAAAATTGGGCTTTATGTCAGAAGTAAAGAGGAGGGGAGCATATGAAAGCCGAATATGTAAACTCCTTTTATAAGGCAACCTTGGATGTTTTAAAATTAATGTTAGATCTCGAAGTGAAACAGGGACAACTTAATTTAGTTGAGGGCTTAATCCCTAGTAAGGATGCTAATGTCATTATAGGGGTCACTGGTGATTTGAAAGGTAACATATTGTTTAGCTTTCCCCAAGATATGGCCTTGGAAATGGTTTACATTATGAGTGGGATGAGAATGGGGGAAATAGATACCTTCGTGTCTTCTGCCCTAGGGGAAGTGGCCAATATTATTGGGGGTAATGCCCTAAGTAATTTATCGGCTAGCAATTATCATTGTGACATAGTTCCACCCCAAATATTAATCGGTACATACCATTCCGTCTCTATGGCTAACGAAAAAGCTATGCGTATTCCCTTAATTACTACGATAGGGGAATTTGATATTACCTTATATTTAAAAGAGAACAAATAAATAATAAGGCCCGCCTATACCTCCTAGGTGTAGGCGGGCTTTTCTTTAGGTCCTATCCCAAAAACGGTGTTTGGCTATAGCTGCTACAAATTCATCCGCAAAATTAGCAGTCGATGACGACAGAACAACCCCAGCCATATTACCGGGTTTGTTTACATAGGATTCAGCTGCTTTGGCTACCCCGATAGGCTTATAATCCCTATAAGCCTGGTTGACGAATTCAGTAATTTCTAAATCAAATCTACTTTGATCTTGGACTTTACCCCCTACGATATAAAGTGCATCATAAAGGACTGGATTTGTAGTAATAAATGTCTGACTTGCTTCTAGGGTGCTACCGTCCGAACTAGCAATAGGCCCAATTTTTTCGCTGATAATATTAAAAAACACCTGATTAGCTTCAAAGGCATCCAGGACCTTTTTTACTTCATCACTATCAAAACCATTCCCGAGTATTATTCCTACTCTTTGGCTTGTAGCACTATAAACGGTATGGGCTTCACTTAGAACTGGGGAGCTATCCTTTACGTCAACATGTGAACTTTGCGGTGGTGTTACCCCAACATTAATAGCAATTTGTGTAGCGAACTCCTTGTCTACATGGGCAAACATATCCACGACTTGTTGGCGGACTGATTTACTGTATACCTTAGCAACATGAAAATTAAATGTTTCTATGAGCAGTTTTTTCTCCATGGCTGACATACTATTCCAAAATAAGCGGGCTTGGGAAAAATGGTCATCAAATGCTGCACTAGGATGTTCACGGCCGATTTGCCCTTCTACTTGGCCAGGATAATTTTCATAGCCGCCTTCTTCGGGGGAGACCACAATGGGGGTATTATTAGCTAAGGAATTATTATGGTAATGTACGGAATCAGCATCAATACGGTATCTTACATAGCCATCTCGCATATTATAATTAGTTGCCACTATGGGTTGATTAATTGGTATTAACTCTATATTTGCAGTACCCAACCGATGATAATCTGTATCGCGATAAGCAAAAGACCTGCCTTGTAAAACAGGATCATTGGAAAACTCAATACCAGGCACTAGATTGGAGGGATCAAAGGAAGATTGCTCTTCCTCGGCGAAAAAATTGTCCACTAATCGATTTAAGGTCATTCTACCAATAATATCCACAGGGACAAGTTCTTCGGGCCATAGCTTGGTATCATCTAGGAGATCAAAATCATACTTGAATTCATGTTTCTCTGGAATTAGTTGGACACCAAGATCATATTCGGGATAAACCCCACGTTCAATCGCCTCGATTATATCCCGGCGATGGTAATCTGGATCCACTCCCCCTATAATATTAGCTTCATCCAATAAAAGCGAGTGAAAACCAAGCACAGGCTTCCAAACAAACCTAACAAAAGTTGATTTGCCTTCTGTATTAATAAAGCGAAAAGTATTAATGGGGTAACCCTCCATCATTCTCCAACTCCTGGGGCGTCCCCGTCCCGACATGAGCCACATAATAAAATGGGCTGATTCTTGGTTATTAGAAATATAATCCCAGGCATTATCGTGGGCAATAGTGGCCTGCGGTACATCGGTAATTGGGTTCTGTTTAACTGCATGGACAAAATCAGCAAATTTCATAGCATCTTGCATAACGAAAACGGCAAATGAGAGGGCCAAATTATCATAATTACCTTCTTGGGTATAAAATTTGGTAGCAAATCCCCGCACATCAATAGCAGTATCCTTTGAACCTTTATTGCCAATAAAGTTAGAAAATCTAACAAAGACTGGTGTCTTAACCCCGGGTCCTTTTAAAAAATCTGCTTTAGTATATTCCTGCATTGATTTTGTACATTCGAATATGCCATGTACCCCAAAGCCTCTAGCATGGACTACTTTTTCTGGTATCCTTTCCCGACTAAAATGTGATTGCTTTTTGTAAAAGAAAAAGTCTTGGAGCAAAGTAGGACCACGCGTGCCAGCCCGAAGCGACCATTGATTATTGGAGACCTTGAGGCCTGCATCGTTAGTTAATTTACCCCCAGTATTTTCTACTAGGTGTTGCTTGAGTTGTTTGGTTTTTTCATTATCTATTTTATAATCCATCTACCTTAATTCCACCCTTTCTATTTCCTTTATTAAATATAATAATGTGTCTTTTATAAGCATTTTATACAGGTAGGTCACAAATGTAGTTTTTTTGGTTGATTGCCAAATGGACTAATTCTATGCTTGTTGCGAATGGGATTTGATCTAACAATTTGCTATATAAGCTAATCGATTTTGCTTTCCTCTACAAAAAAAGGTTTTTTATGTAGAAAAGCCTAATTAGTCATATATAATAGTATTTACATTATTGGTCATTTAATCCTGGGAGTGATAGCACTGAAAAAAGTAAGTATGGTTATGCTTTTGCTGATATTTGTTTTAACTGGTTGTACTAGTAATCTGGAAAGGGACCTACTATTCGTTAGCCAGCCCGAAAGGGGAAAGGCTAGTATGACCAAGGATAGAACTACATCTAATGCAGATGCAATTACGGAGGAGTGGGCCAATTCCTTACATAGTCGGGCTAATCCACACACCCTTGGCAGAGATGAATGTATCAGATGCCATGATGGGGTAGCCTTTGCACAGGATATAAACCAGTCTGTCCAACTTCCTTCACCCACTGGTCAAGATTGTTTTTCCTG
>CAZUSS010000032.1:0-19582 GCA_964623245.1 uncultured Syntrophomonadaceae bacterium | reverse complement strand
ATGGCGAAGCCGAAGGGATTTGAACCCTCGATCTCCGGCGTGACAGGCCGGCATGTTAACCGCTACACCACGGCTCCGCAACGATTATTATTATAGCAGCCTTAAATGCTTACGTCAACATTAATAGAAAAATTCTTTATTTTAAAGTGAACCACTTGTGATAATGTCCTATTATACCACTAATGATTATGTCCCAACAGAAAAAAATATTGTAAAATTACCCTATAACAAATAAGTGGTGTGATTGAAATTAGAAAGGTGGATTTAAAAATGGGTTACTTATGGTAAAGTAAGGCTCCGCCAATAATAAAGTAATTCCTACTTTATTTTCCCGGCATAAATACTAGCATTAAGTCCAGCAACCTGACCTTCGCCTACTGACTTAGCCACCTGGTAAGGCCCACCAGTACAATCACCCGCTGCATAGATCCCACTTAGATTAGTTTCTTGTTTACGATTAACCTTAATATGGTTATCCTTAATCTCTAAGCCAGGAATTAAACGGTCTGGAGCTGTTTCACCCTCTAGGATAAATAAGCCTTCTACTTTAATTTCCTGACCATCCCTTAGCTTGAGTCCCTCCACATAATCAGTGCCTATTACATTAGCAGGGCGACCATCTAAGATGGTAATTTTCTTATCAAGTTCCCCAACTTTTTTATATAATGGCAGATAATAAACTTGATTACATATTTCCGCCATAAAGTTTGCCTCGGCTTCCGCCTCGGGCTTATGTCCTATTAATAAAACATCTTTTCCTTTATAAATAGGGCCATCACAAGTAGCGCAATAACCTAAACCCTTGCCCAAAAATTCTTCTTCCTCCGGCAAAGTTAATTTATAGGGAATCCCCGTAGCAATGATTACTGCTTTAGCTATAATTATATCATCACCGACTAGTACATTATAAATCCCATCTAAATCATATATCATTTCGGCTTTTTGAGAAATAATTTCTATCCCCATTTCATTGGCATGCTCGGTAAAAGAAGCTAGCAGTTCCTCACCGGTTACATTATAAAAACCTAAGTAATTATCCACTTTCTGGGCTTTATGCAGGGGGGGACTACATATTTCCGTACCCAGTATTATAACCTTTTTATTTCTAATAGTCGCATTTATAGCGGCTGACAAGCCCGCTGGCCCACAACCTAATATGGCTATATCGTATTTTTCACTCATACACATTTATCCTTTCGCAAAGACTTATCCAAAATACCAATGAATTAATTTAATTATAATTCCATTTCTTTTGTTACATTAGCTTTCTCCATAATGTCATCTACTTCCTCTATAATCTCTTCATTTTCTTCTTTTGCTGCTGTGTTAATATTATCATCTAATACTTCAATTACGACATTCGCTGGGACTTCCTCACCTTCAATTCTAGCCAACCACAGTTTATGTCTACCTTCCACATAACTTCTAGATATTTTGCCGGTAAACATACTAGGCACCAAAAAACGATTATCTTTATATAAAAAGGCTAACAAGTGAATTATTATCGAAAATAACAGGATAAAGGTAAATAAATTATGCAGTTGGGCCAACCAAAAAATCGTTTTAGCTGACAAACTAGCCATAGGTAAGTTTTTATATACTTTTAATAGCCCAGTTATAATTAAGATTAAAACGGAAAAAGCAGTTACAGCAAAAGCCAGCCTTTGTTCGGCTAAAAACTTATCATTATCTGGTTCCTTTGCTAGCCCCACCATAGCAGCCATAATTACCAAGGATTCCTTCACATCACCTTTTTTGGGCAAAATATCCCATTCTTTGGTGAACAAAAGATATGCTAGATAGTAGAGGCTAATAAAAATTAAAATAGCTGCAGCTATATAATGTATGTTAAGTGTAATCAAAAAATCACTGGACCATTTAAGTCCTGGTATAGTGTCCACATTGTATCTTCTATACATAGGCATTTGTCCAAAACCGGTAAACAATAAGACAAATATCGATAAAGCAGTTACCCAGTGGGTAAAACGAATGGCTAAATTATGCCTGACCATCTTCATCTTCAGCACCCCCTTGCATAATCTTATAAGCAGTTAGACCTGCCGCCATTACTCCAGCAAGAGGAGCTATAACCAAGCCTTTTGCTAAGCTAGCTGGTTCTTCTAAGTAATTTTCAATACCGACTTCCATAGTTGGGCGGCCTGGTTTTCCATCTACATCTTGTTCTTTTATGGCTTCATTAATGGCTGTAAATGGCACCGATGACAAATAGAATGTAGAAGTGCCCCCATTTTCTACATCCCCATAAATATAACCTTGGTTAGTTTTAGCCCAATCCCTAGCGTATTCTTGCATTTCCTTTTTTAGGCCAAACATAAGAGCATTTTGGGGGCATGCACCCACACAAGCAGGTTCTTCACCCTTTAAAATTAAATCATAGCACATATCACACTTATACATTACTCCTCCACCTGCAAACTTCGGGGCTATTTTTTTGTATAGGCCTACACCAGCTTGCCTTTGGGGAATCTCCCAAGGACATACATCCCGGCATTTTGCTCCGCCCATACAGATATCGGTATCAATAATCACCGGGCCCTCGGGCATTTTGTTATTAACCCCAAATGGGCACAAACCCGCACAAGCTGGGTTATCACAATGCATACACCTTCTAGGCACATGGACTTGGACTTTTTCACCCTGGTGTTCTACCTCTAAATGCTGTACATAAATCCAATTGTAAGGTGTTAAGCGATCAGTTAAATCCCTTTTATCAGACCAATCTTCATGTTTAGTCTGGGGCCAGTAATCCATAATTGGTTTTTCGGGTTCGGGAAAGTTATCCTTATTTTTTCCCTTACAGGCTGCAAGACAAAAAGGCCTATCATAATTAATGCAGCCATCACATTTGGTCAAATCAATAATAGTCCCGTATTCATCACTAACAGCTATACTAGCAGCTGCTTTTTTACTACCAGTCACAATACTTGCTGCTGCAATTCCAGACCAAGCTCCCCTTTTCAAAAACATTCTTCGCGTAATCGCCAAAATTCCCCCACTCCTTTTCTTCTTTTACATACCCCCTATGGGTATATTTATATTACTCATTATATACTTATTTTGTCAAGGACATTGTAATGCTTTATTTTAATATTCTGGCCTCGACCCGATTTTTTCCCTCACCCAAACTTTTTAGCGGCTCGATAGCTGGACCTGCAAGGATTTCACCTGTAAAGCTAAAACGGGAGCCATGGCAAGGACAATCCCAAGATTTCTCAGCCTGGTTCCAATTAAGCTCACAACCTAGGTGGGTACAAGTAGTGTCGACCATATAGACTTGCCCTTTTTCATCTTTATAGACCCCGACCCTGTCCTTATCCGCTTTTATTAGGGCTGCTTCACCGGGTTCTATTTCTACTTCAGCAGGTAAACTGCTAAGCTTGCCCTGGATGAAATTTTTGGCTACATCGAGATTTTGTATAAGAAATGATTTTATGGCCCCAGGGGTAATACGACTGGGACTGAATACCTCAGCATAGGGGCTGCTACCTTCCAAAATCATATCACTAATTATCATGGCCGATGCCATACCAGTAGACATACCCCATTTGCCAAATCCGGTCGCAACATAAATATTAGGACTGCGGGAAGTAAGATTACCTATATAAGGTATGCCATCTAATGTCATGCAGTCTTGAGCTGACCATCTATAAAGAACATCCTTCACCTTAAAAGTTTGGTGGGCAAAATCCAGTAAGTTTTGGTAGTAAGTGTTGGTATCACCGCCTTGTCCACTCTTATGACCTTCACCGGCAATCAATATTAATTTCTGGTTTTTTGTATAGGCTTGGGATCTCAAGGAACGGGTAGGGGCCTCTGCACTTATATAATAACCATCAGGGAATTTTTCCTCTGCAGTAAGGCCTATAATATAGGTTCTATCTTGATATATCCTAGAAAAATACATACCCCCACCATCAAAAAAAGGATAATGGGAAGCAATAATGATTTCTGAGGCCTTGATTCTATTACCCCTTCTAGTTATTACTATTTGATTATCTAATATCTGTGCTGCTTCAGTCTTTTCAAAAATCAAACCTTCATTTTTCACAATCTCTTGGGCCAAGGCCTGTAAAAATTTGAGGGGGTGAAACTGAGCTTGATTAGGGAACTTAATCCCCGCTTGGATAATTATAGGCAAATTTATGGCTTCTACGAAATCGGCTGCTATGCCTAGACTTTGAGCTGCTATTACTTCATCCTCAATCTCTTTGACATACTTTTCTAGACTGGTATATACATAGGCAGGTTGCCAAGCAAAATCACAATCAATCTTATTATCTGCAACTATTTGGGCTATCATATGCAAGCCTTTTTCATTAGCCTCAGCATATTGTCTAGCCAACTCCCCACCTTGTTCTTTTTTTAGTTGGGCATAGATCAAGGCATGTTGGGAAGTTATTTTAGCAGTTGTATGACCACTTGTCCCTTGCAATATACGATCTGCTTCGAGCACTGCTACCCTAGCCCCAGCTTTGCTCAGCAAGTAGGCCGAACTTATCCCGGCTATCCCTCCACCGATTATGGCCACATCGACCCGCAAATCCTTCTCTAACTCCCTATACTTGGTGGGCTTGGTTGAATCTAGCCAGTAGGAACTGGGCTTATCTTGAAATTCATTTTTTATATCCATATGATCACCCTCATTAATAATAATTTGTAATTATATGCTGTGTTAAAAGGGTTCAAAAAATACAAAAAGACTAGGTCATTTTCCCAACCTAGTCTTAATAATTATTAAATTATTCTATTTCTATGCTTTCCATAAACCGTGTAGATTACAGTAGGCTCTTACTACCATATCATCAGAGGGTTCTAACACAAATGTAACTTCAGTAGCATCGCCAGCTTTTAGATCTTGGCGATATACCTTGTTAGCTGCTATTACTTCCACCCACTCGATATAATGTTCTTCTACCATGGGATGTGGTTCACCACCAACTTTAACTAAAATTCCATCACTAGTTTTTTCTACCACTGGGACATGTTTTTCATAGGAAGCATCAACCGTATTTTCTGTCATATAAACCATGGGGGCTCCACAACAAACCAACTCACCTTTACCTGTATGTAGTACTGCCACGATGTTGCCACATTTTTCACATTTATAAATGCCATTTTTAATAGTCATATGAGTCCACCTCCATTTATTGATTACTTAATATTCAATCACATTCTACCTCCTTACTCAATATAATTTTATAAAAATATTTTTAAAATGAAAAACTAATACCTTTTAAATACAGTAATGATATACTTGAACTATAATTATAATAAATTAGGCTTTTAGGAGTGAAACTAGTGAAATACTTATTAATATTGTCTGATGGCATGGCGGATTACCCGATAGCTGAACTCAATAATAAAACTCCCCTCCAATATGCCCATACACCTTCCATGGATAAATTAGCCAAGAATTCTATAATCGGTAATGTCAAGACTATCCCCGAAGGTTACCCGCCTAGTAGTGATGTAGCTAACCTAGCGGTAATGGGATTTGAACCCGAAAAATATTATACGGGACGGTCTTCCCTAGAAGCAATTAGCATGGGGGTTGACCTTTCAGATAATGATTTGGCTCTGCGTTGTAATTTAGTCACCCTATCAGGGGCCAGTAATTACGCAGACAAGGAAATGCTAGATTACGGTGCCGGGGAAATCACTAGCGAGGAAGCCCATATATTAATCGCCGATATCCAAAAGGAACTAGGCTTAGAGCTTTTAAGTTTTCATGCCGGTATTAGTTATCGCCATCTTGCGGTGTGGGCTAATGGGATTAATAAAGACTTAGACTTGACCCCCCCCATGATATTTCTGGCCAAGCTATTACAAATTATTTGCCCCAAGGAAGACATGGAGAAATCTTATTAGAACTAATGATAAAAAGTAATGTGTTTTTGGAAGAACATCCTATAAATATAAAAAGGTCCAAGGAAGGCAAAAAACCTGCTAACTCTATTTGGCTGTGGGGAGAAGGTTATAAACCTTCATTGCCTACCTTTAAGGACAAATACAATATTAATGGTTCAGTTGTAGCCGCAGTAGATTTAGTTAAAGGAATTGGAATTAGTGCAGGTCTAAAACCTATATCGGTAAAGGGAGCTACTGGTGGCATCGAAACTAATTTTCAGGGCAAAGCCCAAGCTGCCTTAGATGAACTTAAAAATGGACAAGACTTTGTCTATCTACATATCGAATCACCTGATGAAGCCGGTCACCAAGGCAATTTAGCCAAAAAGATTTGGGCCATTGAACAAGTTGATAAAGAAGTAGTTAGCCTAGTAATTTCACAACTAGATGAATTCGATGATATAAGAATATTACTCCTCCCCGATCATCCGACCCCATTGACGGTGAGAACCCACACTTCTGACCCAGTCCCCTTTATGTTATTTGATAAAAACAATTTAGTTGATAATGAATTAGTCTATTACAATGAAGAAACCGGAAGCAAAGGACTGTTTATTGATAGCGGGACTAAATTGATGGATTTCTTTATCGGGAAATAAGAAATAAAGTGTAGGGGCGGCCCTAGGCCGCCGGAATGACTATGAATCTAAGCCCAGAAATTCTAAGACTGTGGCTTCCAGTTTATCTTTCTCGGTAATCTTTTTATGCAAAATATTCTTTTTATCTAAATCTCTAATCCCATCGGGAATTGAGATGCCTACTTCCTTCGTTAAGACATTTAATATGCCAAACTCGTCTTCCTCCCCTAACTTATCTGGAATTATGGCCTGGGCAACACTACTTCCAAATTTAAAGGGACTAGCAGTTGAAGCAATGACAGTCACCGTATCATCTCGGGTGGATTTAATATATTTTTCATATACATTCATGGCAACCGCGGTATGAGTATCAAGTAAATAACCATGCCCTTGCCAGACTTGATTAATTGTGGCTATAGTTTCTGCATCAGAAGCATAATCCGACCAGAATAATTCCCTTATAATATGATGGGTATTTTCATCTATTTCATATTTGCCTTTACCATTAAGTTCAGCCATCCAAGTGGAAACCCTTTCACTATCGTGATTAGTTAGCTCAAATAATAGCCTTTCCAAATTAGAAGAAATTAAAATATCCATTGAAGGTGATATGGTCTTTTCAAAAGACCGGTTTTTGTCGTATATGCCACTATTGATAAAATCAGTTAAGACATTATTCTGATTAGCTGCACAGATTAACTTATTAATCGGAATCCCCATTCTTTTGGCATAATAAGCTGCCAAAATATTGCCAAAGTTTCCCGTAGGTACTACGATGTTAATTGCTTGGTCAGGGTTTATATCCCCATTGGCCCTTAAATCGAGATAGGCAGAAACATAATATACTATCTGGGGTAAAAGCCTGCCCCAATTAATAGAATTAGCTGAAGAAAATTTCAAATTATTCTTGGCCAAAAAAGCCCCTAGGGCTGGATCAGTAAAAATTTCCTTTACCCCACTTTGGGCATCATCAAAGTTACCTCGAACCGCAGCTACAAAAACATTAGCCCCCTCCTGGGTAATCATTTGCCTTCTTTGTACTTCACTAACCCCATCGGCAGGATAAAAAACAATTATTTTAGTTTTGTCAACATCGCTAAAGCCCGCTAAAGCTGCCTTACCTGTATCACCCGAGGTAGCAACCAATATGACTATTTCATTTTCCTCACCGGTTTTTGCTGCACTGGTAGTCAGGAGATAAGGCAATATCTGTAATGCCATATCTTTGAAAGCGCTTGTGGGACCATGCCATAATTCCAAAACATGCAGTTTGTCATTTAGTTTAACCAAAGGAGCCACCTTTTCCTGGGCAAAGTTCTTGAGATTATAGGCACTATTAACACAAAAATCAATTTCTTCCCGATTAAAGTCAGTTAAAAATAAGCTAAGTATATAAGCCGCCCTTTCTTGATAGGTCTGATGAAACATGGTTTCAATAACCTTTTCACTTAGGTTAGGCATGGCTTTAGGGACAAACAGGCCACCATCAGGGGCAATTCCCATTTTAATCGCCTCAGCAGCTTGTACATATGCAGCCTGACCCCTGCTACTAATATATTGCAATTTATTTCAACCCCCTTAATTTAACCTTTTCTTATTCTATACTTAATTATCACTATATAAAAGTTTTAAGCAAAAAACATAGGATAAATTTAAAAATTAAGATATACTATAACTTAATACTATGAGGCCGTAATATTAAGTACTGTAATTAAATCTAAAATAATGGGGGTTAAATCATGGCTACAAACTATCTATATTCTATAAGGGATCACCAATTCATACTCAAGGAGTGGCTTGATCTAGAGAAAATCCTGAATTATGAACGTTTCCAGGGAGTTTATACTGTTGAGGATGTGGACACAATTTTGACTGAATCTTATCGGGCAGCCAAAGAAGTCGTGGCAGAAAGTAATGATGAAAACGATACCATTGGGGTAATTTTTGAGGATGGTAAGGTCCTAGTCCCACCCGCTATGAAGGAAGCATATCATTTTATTCAGGAAAATGGCTGGGGTTCTTGTAATTCGGATAAAAATTATGTGGGTGCTCTACCTAGAATTATCTATGAGGCAGTACTGGAATATATTTTCGGTGCAAATGAAGGACTAGCCTGTTACTATATGGCAACTTCGGGAGCAGCAGAACTGATCCAACTATTCGGTGATGAACACTTAAAGGACCTTTTTACAGAAAAAATGTTTGCCGGTACCTGGGCTGGTACCATGTGTTTGACTGAACCTAATGCTGGTTCAGATGTGGGCAGCATGGCCAGCAGAGCCTATCCCACCGACACCCCAGGCAAATACCGCATTAAAGGCACAAAGTGCTTTATAACTGGCGGGGATCAAGATTTTACAGAAAATATTATTCATTTATTATTAGCCAGGGTTGAAGGGGCTAGACCAGGCACATCAGGGATTTCTTTGTTTGCAGTCCCCAAATATTGGGTTAATGAAGATGGTACACTTGGTAGCCATAATGATGTTAATTGTGTCGGCATAGAAAACAAATTAGGTATGAAGGGCTCCTCTACTTGTGTTATGGCTTTTGGGGAAAATAATGAATGTTATGGCTGGTTACTAGGCAATCCCCCTGATGAGGATGGACGTGCTGCCGGAATGGCTCAAATGTTTCATATGATGAATGGAGCCCGCCTAGAGATGGGAGTGGGTTCCCTAGCTGCCGCAGGTGTAGCATATTATAATGCAGCCGCATATGCCAAAGAAAGAATTCAGGGCCGTAAAATGACCGATCCCAAAAAAGGTTTAGTATCAATTATTGAACACGAGGATATAAGGAGGATGTTACTCCACCAGAAAGCGCATATCGAAGCAATGCGTGCCTTAGTAACCTGGGTTAATTATATTATGGATATATCGGAAAATTCACCTGATGCAGAGGAAAGAAAGGCTTACAGGATGCTTTTAGATATTAATACCCCCATAACCAAGGCTTATAATTCAGACATTTCCTGGCTCCTAACTGGTGATGCCATGCAAGTTTATGGTGGCTACGGATATAGTGAAGAATATCCCATAGCCCAACTCATGCGCGATGTTAAAATACACTCCATATGGGAAGGAACTAACTATATTCAAGCAATCGATTTGGTAGGCAGAAAGTGGAATATAGGTAGAGGCCAAGGTTTTGCCCTCTGGCTAAAGCATATCGAAGATTTTATTGAAAAGGAAAAAAACAATGAATTCTTCAGTCGGGAAATAAATATTCTAACTGAGGCCTTGGGTGCTTATAAAAAGTTAAAAGAAACATTAAGCAGCTATGCCCTGCAAGGTAAGGTAGAGCTTTTAGCCCTATATGCTACTAGAGTATTACATGCTACCGCCCAGCTATTATGCGGTCGTTTAATCCTAGAACAAGCTGTCATTGCTAAAAGAAAATTAGACAATCTACCCACAGATCATTATGATTATCCCTTCTATCAGGGTAAAATAAAAGCAGCTAGATACTATATACGTAATACGGTTACTGAAGTAGCTAATCTAGCTGAAAAAATTGCTAATCCAGATGCTTCAGCCCTAGATATAATGGAAGAAGCATTCTTTGCCTAAAACAGAATAATCTAAAAACCCAGGGTAACCTGGGTTTTTCTATACATACATCTTGGATATTATTATAATAGATATAATGATAAAAAATAATCTACGGAGGAAATTTAATGGGTCAACTAATTTTAGCGGGAATTGCTATAATAGCACTAAAACTGGTTTGGGATGTATACAAGGAATATAGTGGAGATGCAAAAACAAAACCTAAAAAAGGTCAAGTCATAGATTTAAGCGAAGCTTGGATTGATATGGATAATTTGCCCTACCAAAAGAAGGCTTCCCTTTTATCCCGTTCAGAATTAGCCTTATTTCATTTGCTTAAGGAAGTAATCAATGCGGATAATTTCGTAATATTGCCCAAAGTCCGTCTAGAAGATATTATTTCCTCTACACCCAATGTCCATAATGCAGAAGAATACCTACATCGCCTGAAAGAAAGAAGTGCTGATTTCATCATATGTAGTCTACCAGACCTGGAACCCAAAGTAGTAGTAATTAGCGATAATTTGACCGATAGTCGCATAAAACAATTAGGAGATAGATTTAACAAAAAGGCCAGCGAAGAAGCTGGATTAACTGTAATCACCATCAATACCGCTGATTTACCCTCCCATCCAGAATTAACCCTCTTGTTAAGAGGGGTTGGCATTGATTAAGGCTAGGTTAGGAACCCAACCCACACATTTTCTGCCTACCTGCTACATCATAAATACCTATATTTTTGATCAAGGGCTAGTGAAAGCGAATATAAAACAATAAGTAAGTCTTTTCCTACTTTTGACGTATAATTAATATAGATTAAGGAAGGGAGTAAATTATATGTCAATTAGGCAAAGGTGCACCACAATCCTAGTGTTTTTAGTTTTATTGCTTTCGATAATTGGCTGTGGCAATACTCATAGTGACATTGCCCAACCCCAACAAGAATCAGCAAATAATCTTTTTGCATCATATGATGAAGGAGTAAGTGCTAATGATACTACCAGCACACGGAAATTTATTGAATACTGGGATTTTGATATCGAAGTACAAAATGCTAGCAAAGTATTAGGGGAAATCGAAGAAAAGACTTATAGCTTAAAAGGATACACAGTCGAAAGTCAGGTCAATAATTATGATAAAAGTGTTAGTGCTTATTTAACCATTAAAATTCCCCAAGAAATCACCTCCGAAATGACCAAATACCTACAAACAATAGGTAAGGTTACCAATAGTTCTAATCGCACCGAAGATATAACTATGGAATATTATGATACCCAAGCTCATCTAGAAGTACTACAAAAACAGGAAGAACGGCTTTTATCTATCATGGAAGGCCAAACCAATGATATCCAGGACTTGTTAGCCGTAGAACAGGAAATATCCCGGGTTAGAGCAGAACGGGAATCCTTGCAAGCCCGCATGAACTATCTAAACAATGCCACAAGTTATAGCCAGATAAGTATCCATCTAAAACAGGAAACCCCAGGGGAAATTAGTGCACCACAAGGTACATGGGGCAAAGCAGTCCAAGGCCTAATTACTAGTGTAAATTCCTTAATCAACCTGGGAAATAACCTAATAATATTATTATTTAGGGCCGCACCTTACTTAGCTGTAATCGCTGTAGTCTATATAATCGTAAACAAGATTCGCCAACGTAAGAAAAACATAAAATAGACAAAATGGGGACGGCCTAATATTTCTAGCCCGTCCCTATACATTAATATTATTAATGTAATTACTTTATTAAGCTAAAAAGCATACTATAAAACAAATGAATAAAGATGGAGTATACTATGCTAATAAAAGTAGTTACGTACAATATCCACCACGGTAAAGACATATTAAATAATCCCAGTTTAGATAAAATACTATCTCTGCTAAGAAGAGTCCAAGCTGATATTATTAACCTGCAGGAAGTAGATAACCTTCGACCAGACACCAACCACCAAAATCAAGCACTCTTTTTAGCCAAAAACCTTGGTATGCGTTATCTTTATGCAGCAGTAAGAAATTATGCTGTAGGTTCCTATGGTAATGCAATTCTATCCAAATATTCCATGACAAATAGTGAAAATATAGTATTAGAAGACGAAAAGGATCCTAGGTTTTGTTTGAAAGCCGAGATTAGAATTAATAAGCAGAGTATAACCGTATTCAATACCCATTTAGGTTTAATCCAGCCTATAAGATACCAGCATCTAGCAGAAATAATCTTACCCCAAATTAAAAATCTACAAAACCCAGCCCTGCTTACCGGGGATTTTAATGCCCCTCCTGACAGACCGGAAATACAGATGTTAAACCAGGCTCTAACTGATACATTCATCCAAAATTCGGGGGATACTGTAAATACTTTCCCAGCTAATAAACCGACCGCCCGGATAGACTATATTTTTGCCAACCAATACCTAACCCCTATTGATTATTACATTATAGATTCTGATGGCTCTGACCACCTGCCAGTTGTGGCCTTGATAGAAGGGTAAATTAGCCCCATAGTTCCCCTTGTCCTACCTTTTTTCGATAAGATTCCATCTGCCTTTTTCTTATTTTGTCATCTGCCTCTATATTCCCGATTAGCATAGGAGAGTCCTTGTCATTTTTTTTAACTTGCTTAGCCACCGCTTTATTACTAAAATTAGCATAACAATAAATACAATTATGCAAGCAGGTATTGTAAGCCCCCATATCTATACTAGTAACACATCCACAGGCTGCCCTTTGGTTCCTATCCTTAGAGATTTCCAAGCTTTCTCCTGCTATTTGGGAAATCAGATGGTCATCAATGCATTTAGCCTGCTTAATTCCTATTGCAGATAAATCAATTAATTCACTACAAATTTCAATTTTAATATGGTGCTTTTCCCCTATCGGAGCAAAACCCTGAGCAATTTGTTTCATAGTTATTTCACTAATAATTTTATAGGGAATATCCCGCATATTAGCTTTAGTTTTTTGGTAGCTATCCAAAAAACTGATAATACATTTATTAGTGTAGTGGCATAATTGCGAGGCCAGAATTTCAAAATGTCCAATGTGATAGGCGATATTAAATTCTTCAGTTAAAATAATAGGGTCATAACGCCAGATTACCCTATCTGGGCCTATCCTTCGGGCTATTTCCTTAAAAGCGCCAATAATTTCATTTTTAGGAGGTAAGTTTTTTTCTATAATTTTATTATATGGATTAATAGTAATTAGAAAATAATAGTTGTAATCATTTAACAAATCTAGTTTATTAACAATTTTTCTCGGATCCTTAGTCCAGAAAACAATACAATCTATAATATCAGGTGTAAGTATTACTTCACTTACCTGATGGTAATTCATGGGGTTTCTAACCAAAACGAACCCCTCATTTAAGCGATTAAAAAACCAATCTAAATAAAAAGCAGGAATGTCGGTCCTCCTGCTCACACTTAATATCAAATTCACCCCCACCTTTTGATAAGTCATTTTTAATTCAAATTCGAATTACAATAATATTAGCGGCAACGGTTAAACAAAGTTAGATTATCGTTTCTTCTTGAGAAATAGCCATTAAAACTTACTTAAATCGATTCCTTTTTCTTGCATTTCTTTTATGAACTGCTTTTCCTCCTCGGTTAATTTTACTTCTCCATTTGTTTTGGATTCATATGCTAAAAATTCTTCATTGTTTAATCCCCAAGATTTAAGTAAAGAGATAAATTCATCAGAAATTCTTAAATTTCTGTCTCTTATTTCTTCCAGTCCCCAATCATCATTACTATTAGCCAGATTTAATAAAATTTTGATATTGGATTTTAAATAACTTTCTTTTTTCTTTTGAAAATATCCATTACTGGCTATAATATTCAACCTTTTTTCGAAAGGAATTTTATTGCCAATATTCTCTACTACCTCAACAACTTCAGTATCTGAATTATTAGGGAAATAGCTTTTTTGCCACTTCCTAGGTAGGATGTGCTCTATTTCCCAATTATTAGGCAACAAGTCTTCTTGTTCCTCGTAGGCAATGGCCTTTAAAATCATGCGTACTGTATTTCTATGCGGTGATTTAATATTCTTCTTTAGTTCATTTTCATCAACCTGGGCAAAATCAAATTTTGGTCTTGCCGAATCTATTATTTCAGAATTTAAATTTAGGATACTACTTTTCACAGCGTTAATAGTAGGTGTAATAATATATTTAGCAGATAATTCGGCAAATAATTTTCTTAAAAATCTTAAAAACATATCCTCGAATTCTTCTTCCTCGCTATATTTCAAATAATAAATGACAACAGGATACTTCCAAAATTCATTCGGATATGAATATAGGGAATCCAAGACTTGTTTTATTTTTATATTTGTAGTCCAATCGTGTCCTCCTACCTCTATTTTGTTATTTACCACAAGCCATAATGTTACCATTTTTTCTAGATTATCTAATATGTCTTTTTCATACAATTGTTTAAAATTATTTCTTTGGTAGTACTTTCTCATACCCGGAGTTGTTGTTTTTCTATCATTTTCAAGGGCCCTTAGATAAAACATATAATAATAAAATAAATTTTGTATACTTTCGTTGGCGTTAGCTGATTCTTCGTCCAGCAACTTCCATCTAGAAATAAATTCAGTTTTCTCTCCCTTTTTGAAATTATTATACATTTTTGCTTTAAATATATCTGCATCTGATAAGGCCAATCCCCTATCATTAATTGTAGAAAATATTGTTAAAGCTGTATCTTCTGAATCAGCAGTAATAGGTAATAATATTGCCTTATTTAAAATGTTTCGAATAAGCCAAAAAAATAATTCTGGCTCGTTTGTAGCATAATTTTCAATTAATTCCGCAAATAAATTATAGTTTTGCGTGTAATTATCCTTATTATTATCCGTGAGTCCAGTAATTAAAATTTGAGAGAATATCTTGTTCCCCTCATCATTCATTACTTTTGACTCAATTAATATTTTTTCAAAGTCAACTTCTGCCGTCAATTCATCCTGTTCCCACAAAGCAGATTCTATTTGATTTTTAAAATTCCTTACCTCTTTAGTTTCCGTCATAGATTCTAGCTTTGTATATATTGCCCTTAAAAACAACAGTAGGGAGGTTATTCTTTGTTGGCCATCAATAATTTCCTGTTCTCCATTTTTGTTTTCATATGACACAATAGTCCCCAAAAAATAATTGTTTTCCTTGTTTTCCCTACCATTCTCAGTAAATTCCGCAAGATCATCAAATAATGTTTTTATTTCCTCATCAGCCCAAGCATAAGGCCGCTGAAATTCAGGTATAATAAACTTTTTTTCCTTTCCGGATTCCAGTAGTTCTTTAACACTTTTTTTATTAACTTCTATTTTTGTTGACATGTAAATCCCCTTTCCCTACTGAGTCTTTATTGTATTTAATCCTTATGGCTATTTAGCATATATTAAAAAATCTGTGTTAAAAATAATTGTTATAGAAATTCAGTATATGATTTCTAAACAAAAATCCTTCAAATTCACAAGAATGGTTTTTAAAATACGCCACAAACCCTCTTTAATACCTATATCTCTTTTCTGCAAAAGAGTAAAAATCCCTTTTGGTAAAGGGATTTCAAGTTATTTGAAAATTTGAATTATCCAGATACTAGGTGAAGAATTTTAGATTTGAAACTTGAAGATAATTTCTATTTGGCAGATTATTTGAAGGGATATCATCAGCAATATAAAATGGGATTATAAAGATAAAACCCACCATAACCTTTTTCTTTTATAAATCCTTTATTCATATATTTTTGTTCGGGGAAAGAATAGGCCTTTCAACCTACCCCAAAAAGTTTCTTTTGGGATTGTTTCTATGTTATCGGGCCGACTTTCCTTTTGAATAGGATCAGTATTAAAAACGAATTGTACTGCCCTAACATTTTCATTTTCACTAGATACGAATGATCGGGGTATATAATCAGAAGTATCTAAATTACCAGTTAAATCATCAATCATATTATTTATTTTATGGGGCATATGCTTACTTTCCTTATTTAATTCAGTCAGCCCATCTGATAATTCTTCTGCCCCATAGCTTAAGCCCCCTGTCCCCCCTGCTAGTGATGAAATACTAGAATTAATTTCATCGTACTGAGAAGCTAATTGGGAAAGCCCATAAGTATAATCTTTTAATCCTTCATGAAATTCAGCATAATTAATGGCTAATGATTTAAGCCCGAATGATAATTCACTATTACCTAATCCATCCCATGAGCTACTCAAGGTGTCTATTGATGCCTGAATTATAGTTGAAGCATTAATTAAGGCAGGTGAATTTTCATTGAGCATTGCAATTCCCGCTTGAAATTCCGTGGAACCAACTTGCAGGGATAGGGCACCCTTGGTTAATGAATCAAGACCTTCCTTTAAGGCACTAGCGGCACCACTCAGCTGTCCAGTCGCCTTAGATAGTTCATCAAGATCCTTTTCCATTGCAGATGTATCTGGTAATTCTAGATTCATTGTAAATGGAGCCGCATTAATTGATATGCCCTCCATGGTAAAATCTCTAACATTTGTATTAATAGACATATAGCCATCGGTATTTGGCATAACCGTAAAAGTGATTATTTTATCCCGCCCCGAGTTAGCCATTACTCCCCCATCAGCTATAATATCCCTACATTTATCAGTATCCAAAGTAATTGCAAACTGCAAGATATAATTTTCAAAAAATGCCCCAGCTACCCTTTCATTTTTCTTACTAACAATTTCTATATTCAAATTACCAGACTGTCCTATTAATTCTGAGGCCGTGATTCCTTCACTATCTAAGCTATAATTAATGCTAATTTCCCAAGGCAGTTCAAGTGTCTCCATATTGCCCTGGTAGAAGAACTTGCCCACATCAGCATAGCTGCTTATTCTATTGTTACTATGTTCAATACTGTGAAGATTAGTAAGGTTTTTAACTAGTTCATATTGTCCATAATCTGTAATCTTTCCTGCCTTTGCTACCTCTAATATATTTATAATATATATACCTTGCGGTTTTCCACTATGATTGAGCTTGCCATATACAACTTCCTCCTTAAATGATATTTTCCCCATTTCAAAATTTACAGTTGGGCTAGTTTCCGGTTTAATTTCTTGACCATTACAGGCAAATGTATAAGAAAAGGACAATAATACTAGGATAGTTAGACCTGCGAAAAATAATTTTATTCTAGCCAAGGTTCTTACCCCCTTTAAAAAAGTTTGTTTTCCAAGTAGTTAGGAATATAGACTTATCCAAGAAAAAAAGCAGGGCAGGTAAAAATAAGACCACCATTAGTACAGATATCAAAGTACCTCGTCCTAATAAAATACCTAGTTCAGAGATAATACGATCACTTGAAACCAGGCCCAGACAAAATCCAGCTGAAGCTAGTATTGAGCCAGAAGTAAATATGGAGCCAGTTGTTTGACCCAAGCTTTGTTTTACAGCCTCTTTCTTGCCCATAATACGGCGGTTATGCATATAATGGTCTGTCAATAAGATGGCATAGTCTATGGTAGCACCTAGCTGGACTGTGCTTATAACTAGAAAGCCTATATAACATAGGGCATTCCCGGCAAAGTAAGGAATTGCAAGGTTAACCCATATAGAGGTCTTAATGGTTAAAAGTAGTAATACCGGAAGCGATATAGAACGGAAGGTTAATAGTATAACTGCGGCTATAGCTAGGGTCGCTATTAAGTTGACTTTAGTAGTATCGCTTTCTACCGCATTTTTTATATCATAAAGATTAACGCTTTTGCCAAGCATATGGAAACTTTCCCCGTAATATCGGGTGGCAACTGATTGTATTTTTTCTACCATGGCAAAGGCAATTTCCCCTTCTGATTCAGTCTTAGTATTTAGAATAATGCGGGCATAATTGGCCGAATAAAATTTTTCAGTCACCTCTTGGCTTACAAATTCGGGTGGTATAGCTGCACTTACCATAGTTGGATAATCAATAACACTAGTTACATGGGGGATTTTACTAAGTTCCTTGCTTAGCATTTCTTCCCTAGCCCGATCACCTTTAGGCAGTAAAACTACCACGGGATTATTGGTACCAAATACTTCATTAATCTTAATCGTGTCTCGGCCAAAACGGCTACTTTCTGATACTTCACTACCAATACCATAAATAAATGCATTCTTTTGCTGGGCTAAAAAACTGGGTACAAGAATAATTGCTACCAAAATAATTATAATAATCCTGAATTTGAATATGATTTTACCGATGTTTTCGAAGCTGGGTATTACCCTTCGGTGTCTAGTCTTATCAATCCACTTATAGGAGGATAAAGTTACAGCAGGCAAAAAAACTATTACGGTAATAAAACTGAAAATAATACCCTTGACCAAATTAATCCCTAAGTCAGAACCTATCCGAAAATCCATAAACAATAAAGCCATAAAACCAAACAATGTTGTAGAAGCACTGGCTAATATTGTGGGCAATGAACGTTTTATAGCCCTAGACATGGCCTTATAGATATCATTAGTTTTTTGCCGGTTAACATTAAAACTTTGCAATAAAAATATAGCATAATCTAGAGATACTGCCAGTTGCAATATCGGACTAATGGCTAAAGTAATAAATGAAATTTCCCCTAGAAAAACATTGGTACCTAAATTTATTAATACTGCTATACCTATGGTGCCTAAAAATAAGATAGGTTCAAACCAGCTAGTAGTAACTAATATTAAGATAATTGCAATAATCGGAACTAGTATGATCATGGCCCTAGCTGATTCACTCCTGGCCATGGACTGCTGGGTCACCACATCTATAAAATCACCGGATACAGCATCCGTATCTTTAATCAGCCCATAAATTTCATTTGCTACTTCTTCTTCTAGGCCTTCGCTAACCGTAATTGAAAATAAGGTATTTTTGCCCCGATAATATTCCTCGACAATCTTACTATCAGCCATTTCAAGTGGTGTTTTGATATTAATATTATCATCTAGCCACATTACCGAAGAAATACCAGGGATATTTTTGAGTTTTTCTTTATAAGCTAGGGATTCTTGCAAGGTAAGGTCGGTCACCATCACAAGCCCATTGGGAATAGGCTCCTCAAACTCTTCCTGCATCAATTTCAGGGATTTTGTTGAACCCGCCTCACTAGGAAGATAATCGATTATATTATAATTAACCGAAACTGTAAGGGCTAGTAGCCCACATATGAAAGCGGCTAAAATAAAAATTATTACTAGTATCTTTTTATGTTTAATTATTTTATCAATTAAAAAATCCACAAATTCTCCTTGCTATATCCTATAAATCATAATTTTAGTACTCTTCATATTATGGCTATAATTTTGGATAGGAATTCTTAGAATTTGAAATTTGTTAATTAAAAGGACTAAAAACTAGCCCGTAAAGTAGCATTCCTCTCGAGGGTCTTGAAAAATAAAAAGCCGCAGGATTTATTATCCTACGGCTTTATCTTGTTTTCTACATTAAATGAAATGGTCGGAGTGACTGGACTTGAACCAGCGGCCTCTTCGTCCCCAACGAAGCGCTCATACCAAACTGAGCTACA
>CAZUSS010000031.1:0-19609 GCA_964623245.1 uncultured Syntrophomonadaceae bacterium | reverse complement strand
CTTTTGAACACGGGGCCAACATAGTTGTGCATTCTACAACCAAGTATATAGATGGGCAAGCCCGGACCGTAGGTGGTGTAATTGTAGATGGGGGTAATTTCAATTGGGATAATGGCAAGTTCCCTGGACTTACGGAACCCGACCCTGCCTATCACGGCATGAAGTATTGCGAGACTTTTGGTGACCTAGCTTATATTACTAAAGCCAGAGTGCAATTTATGCGGGATTTGGGGGCGGTGATGACAGCCCAAGTTGCCTTTACTTTGCACATGAGCTTGGAAACGCTAGGCCTTAGGATGGATAGACATTCAGCTAACGCCTTACGATTAGCTGAGTATCTAAAAAACAATCAGCAGGTGGAGTGGGTAAATTACCCTGCTTTAAAGGGAAACGATTATTATGAACTTAGCCAAAAGTATTTACCCTTAGGTAGTAGCGGTATCTTAACCTTTGCCTTAAAGGGTGGTTCCACAAGCGCGAAAAAGTTTATTAATAATGTTAATTTAGCTGCTTTGGTGGTCCATATGGGTGATACCAGAACATCTATATTACACCCAGCTAGTATGACCCATCGTCAACTGAGCGAGGCGGAGCAAATAGCATCTGGGGTTAGTCCCGAGTTAATTCGTGTTTCAGTAGGTATTGAAGATATTGACGATATTATTCATGATTTTGAGCAGGCTATAAGTAAGGTTCTGGCTTAAAAAGATTATATTTTATACTAATAAGAATTTCTGAAGGGGGCGGTATGTGTGCCGATAATTGTGCCGCAGAATTTACCAGCACGAGATGTTTTGGAAAAGGAAAATATTTTCGTAATGAATGAATATCGGGCCTTGCATCAAGACATAAGGCCACTTAGGATTGCTATTGTTAATTTGATGCCTAATAAAAGCCTAACTGAAACCCAATTACTTAGGATGTTATCTAACTTTCCTTTACAGATAGAAATCGACCTGATTTATACCGAGACTTATAAAAGTAAGAATACCCCTGAAGAACATTTGCAGGCTTTTTATAAGACTTTTAGCGAAATAAGGGATTTAAAATATGATGGGATGATTATAACCGGGGCTCCGGTAGAAAAACTGCGCTTCGGTGATGTGGCTTATTGGGAAGAACTAAAAATGATTATGGATTATTCCAAGACCAATGTTACTTCTACCTATCATATTTGCTGGGCAGCTCAAGCTGCTCTATATCACCATTATCGGGTGCATAACTTTATTTTGGAAGAAAAACTTTTCGGGGTCTTTAAACATAAGGTCAATAATAATCGTTGTGAACTTCTCAGAGGCTATGATGATAAGTTTTGGGTGCCTCATTCGCGGCATACAGAAGTCTACCGCCATGAAATTGAAACTATCCCAGAATTGGAAATTCTATCTGAATCCGAAGAAGCAGGGATTTATTTAGTCGCAAGTAAAGATGGTAAACAGATTTTTTCTATGGGCCATTCAGAGTATGATGTCTACACACTTAGGGATGAATACTTGAGGGATAAGGAAAAAGGGGAGAATATCAGCCTACCTAAAAATTATTTTCCCCAGGATAATCCTGGTAAGGAACCTGTTGTGAGATGGAAGGGACATGGTAGCCTTTTATTCGCCAACTGGCTCAATTACTACGTCTATCAGATTACTCCTTATGACTTGTATGCATAGGGGAAGTGGGAAGCGGGAAGTGGGAAAATTTAAAGGGGAAGGCTAGAGCCTTCCCCTTTTGAATAGGCTTATTCTTTCTCAATTTCATAGACTACCTTATCAATATAGTAAATATTTACCCAATCATTTTCCCTCAGGTTATTGAAGGTGTATTTTTGGTTATCCTTATGGATGTAGACGGGACTGGCTATATCGTATACCACATAACTATAACCTTGATTTCTGGTAATATATAGCTTGCTATTGTTTTGTTCTGTATCTACATATTGGGTCCTTAATTTATTCATTATCTCGATATGGGTCTCCCTATCTGCGGTTTCCCTAACTTTAACTCTATCCCCGATATCTAGGACGCTGATATTATTATAGGATTTATCATTTTTACTTATAGTTAGGTCTGAAGCCATTTTAATCCTAGTAATCTTTCCGTCGAAACCGGCAATAGTCATAGTACGGTCAGTCCAGTTTACAGATAGGACTTCACCAGCAGTAGCTGGGATAAGTTCAATCTTTTCTACTTCGTAACCCTTGTAAGTAACCCTGACGATATCTCCGGCTTTAAAGTCTGCCATGCTTGGTCTTGAAACACCTGCTATAATAATTTCGGGTTTGTCATCATCTTCGACATACCTGCTCTTATCTTTCTTATCCTTTACCCGAATGTAATCACTGCCTGAACTAGTTACCTCATATACAAAGGTATTTTCCACATATATTTCAGTTATTATATTATCTTTATTAGTCTTAACTTCTACAAGATCATTCCTATCCAGATCCTTGAACTTAGCCCGTAGATCCTTTTCCATATAAATATCAACATTTTTATCCACCTGATAGGTCATGGAGCCCTCATCGGTTTTCAAGGAAAGCAGGTTGCGGTCCAAGTTAATGGCTATGACAATTCCTTCAACGGTGTTTTTAGTAGTCAAATAAATTACCTTGTTATCTAGTAGCTCAATTTCCACCTTCATCCCTCGGGTAATAGTGCCACTATTCTTGCCTTCCCCGATATCATAATCGAAGTATTTACTAATCTCGAAGGTATGCAATTTTTCATTGCTAGTTTCTATGACTAGGGTAGTCATATCTTTATCAATGGCCACTATATTACCCTTTAGCTTATCTTCATAAGAACGGTTGGTTACCTTTATGGCTATAATGACACCATCTTCTATATCAAGAGTCACATTATCATCGACCAATACATCAGATATGCTGGCTATATCTAAGCCCGTTATTTCTAGTTTAGGATTTGGTGCTACTTCAAAGGTTTCGAATAGGCCATCTTCCTTTTTAATTACTAATACTTCTTTATTATTCATGACCACTATGCCCGACAAGGTTAATTCTTGCTTGGATTTTAAGAGGGTAATTTTATGTACGATGTTGTGGTCGGTCTGTATTTTAACCTCATCACCAGGCTGTAAATCGTCTATGGTGGCAAAGCGTACCTTTTCTATTTCAATTTCTACTAAATCACTGTATTGGAAGGTAGAAAAAGTATCCTGACTTTTTAAAATCAGCAGATTATTACTAGTGTCAATTTCGTAAATTACGCCAGAATCCTTAAGCTGGCCTGACAGAGTTTGTAAAACAAAGGAATTGACGAAATCTTGGGCATCCAGTGAAATAGCTACCTCAGCATTTAAAGGTACTTGTTCTAAAGGATAGATTTTACCATTAGAATCTAGACATTGTACTCCGGTAGCCAAATGTTTGGTATGGATGTTTCCTTCCTCATCTTTTACAATAACTACACTTTGCTCGGCTAAAACTTTAATTAAGGTACCCCTAATAGTCGCTACTGCAGGGGGAGCCTTACTGTCAGTCAGTACCTCCAAATATTTTATATTATAATTAGCTGCGACCAGGAGGACCTCTTGCCCAGCTATTAAATTACCGGCAGAAGTTGGCTTATTATTGCTGTCATAAATAATTGAATCACTTGTAACTGCATAACTACTGGTTATCCCGTTTACGGTTATATTTACACTGGAGCTAGAACTATTTAATATTTTACCTTTATTAGTATGGCTTAAGTCCAGGTAGCTCTCGCTACGACCAAGTAAAACCGCGGTTTGAGCCCTGGTTACAATTTCGTTTGGTTTGAATGACCCATCAGGAAAACCCGAGATTAGGTCATATTTTATGGCAGTATTTATATAGCCTTTAGCCCAGGTAGGTGCATCATGGGCGTCTGTAAAAGGAGAAGGTTGGCTGGCATTCAGGGCTGCATCTGCATCCTTACCAATCATCCGCACCATAAGCCTAGTCATCCAAGCACGATTGGCTAAATTGTCTGCTACAAAGGCATTTTCTGAGGTTATAATTAAGCCTGCATCAATGGCAAAAAGGAGTTCTTTCTTAGCTTGTCTTTCGGCCCATTCTGGCACTGGAAAAGGCAGGGAACGATTAGTATCTATATTAACTAACTTAGCCCCAGGTTCCATGTTGCGCACCGCCATTAGAACAGCCTCTAATTGGGTTACGGCATGGTTGGGTTTAAATGTGCCATCTGGGTAACCTGCTACAACATCACGCAAGTTCATTTTCACCACATATTGGTAGTGCCAATCTCCAGATTTAACATCAGCATAAGGGTTAGCATTCGCGTATGCTGGCATGCTGAGGCTAATGAGCATAGAGAATACAAAGAATATCAAGGTTAAATACGAAATGGGTTTATAAAATTTTCTCTTCAAGACAAACCGCTCCTTCACAAACTTATATTGAAAATTATGTAAACAAATTTAGGGGCTACTAATAATCTTTATTTTCGACAATAGTATGGGGTTTCCTGCCCACAAGGGAAATTTTTATACATATTTCCTTATTTATTAATTACGAGAATTATTTATAGAACTTACAAAAAAGAAAAGGGAGAGCCTAAGCTCTCCCACAAGGGAACCCCATATTAAACCTTTTCTGGTTCGGGGTAGTCTACGCCAAAAGTATCTACGGTTACCGTTTTCATACGTTGGTCAACTAAAGGCTTATCCCGAAAATTAGTATCCACACTAACTATTTTATCTACATTTTCTTGTCCCTCGATTACTCTCCCAAAACCTGCGTAATCCCCATCTAGGTGGGGGGCTCTTGCAACCATAATGAAAAACTGGGAACCAGCGGAGTCGGGTACAGCAGTCCTAGCCATAGATAAAACACCTTTTTCGTGTAAAAGATCATTGGTAAAGTTATTACTAGAAAACTCCCCTTTAATGGAGTAGCCAGGTCCCCCAGTTCCCGTACCTTCAGGGCAGCCGGCCTGCACCATAAATCCGGGAATAACTCGGTGAAAGACAATCCCATCGTAATAACCTTTTTGAATTAGGGAAATAAAATTACGGACTGTATTGGGGGCAATATCGGGATATAATTCGGCTTTAATTATATCGCCATTTTCCATTTCGAAAGTAACCAGAGGATTTTTGTCCATTAAAAACATCCCTTCTTTTTATAATATATTTTGCTTAAAAAGCTTAATTATTAATATATTTAAATATCCCCTTAACTACTAAACCAGGTATCCCCACCGAAAATAAAGAAAAGCACAGTTAGGGTAAAACAAAGAAAAATAATTAGGGTTAAGATACCCACAGCTTTTTTAAAACTAATGTGGGGGAATATATATTCACTTACTACATTTTGGCTAAATAAATGGAATCTCAAGTGTCTGAGTGTGCCATGGTAGAAAATCCTTAATAATATATAGGTGCCAATTAGAAATAGGAAGCCAAAGGCTATTAATCCAATGGCCAAGAAAAAGGTAGCTATGGATACTATGGTATTTTCATAGAAGAAAATAGGTACCCTTATAGAAAGGAAGGCAAAGGGTTTTATAAATTGGCCCATTAATAAAGAAAAAGCTGCAATTAAGGCGGCAAAACTCATACCTACTAAAGCTATATAAGCCCCGGCAATACCTAATAAAGGGAAAATAAGCAATGCGAAATTTGAAATACCCATGCGCATAGTAGCCACAACAACTTTCAAGAAGTTAGGCGTAGTTAAATTGCGTTGAGCTGTTTCTAATAGATACTCGGCAACATGATAATTGGCGATGGATTTGGTGACACCTATTTGGGCTACTATTTCCTTTTCGTTTTGACCTTCCGCAATAGCAGCACTTATTAATTCATCATAATGATTAATAATATTATCCCTTGTATCTGGAGGGAGCTCTGATAATAGCCGGGCTAAGCTCTGCAGGAAATCTGATTTATTCATGAATAAAAACACCTCTTTGCATACTTTTAAATCCCTTTTAATAGATTGTAAAGTAAATTGGGCATTAAAAAAAGGTGTTTTTAGATTTATTTGAACTTATTGGTCCTAAATTCCATAAACTACATTAGCAAATGTACGAAAATTGGGGCTAATAAAACTGTGGCTAGGCCAGCCAGTCCTATGGCCAATCCTGCCATGGCCCCTTCGGTTTCGCCTAATTCGAGGGCTCTTGAGGTTCCCATAGCATGGGCAGAAGTCCCTAAGGCTAAACCAATCGCCATGGGATTTTTTATGCCCAACCAACGGCAGGTAAAAGAAGCTACTATGGCCCCTAACAAACCTGTAAAAACTATACTTGCTACTGTAATTGCAGGATCCCCCCCTAATTGCTTACTAAGCTCAATCCCGATAGGATTAGTAATTGATTTGGGGATTAGGGTGACTATCAAGGCGGGTGATAAATTAAGCATTTGCCCGATTAAAATGACACTCACAATTGCTATTGTAGAGCCGGCAATGACACTCACTAAAATGGGAATATAGTGTTTTTTCAGGGTTTTTATTTCATTATATAGGGGGATGGCTAAAACTACCGTAGCTGGACCTAAAAAGAAGGTGATTAAATCCCCACCAATCATATAGGAGTCTAAAGGAATATTAAATATCAATAAAATAGGTATTATTAGTAGGACACTAATAATAAAAGGATGCAAAAGCATGAAATTTATTCTACGGAAAATAAGTATACCTACTTGGAAGGTAAAAACTGATAAAATAATGCCCAGTATAGGGCTATTAAGCAATAATTCCATTTACTTTCCCCTCTCCCGAGCTAAAAATTGTGCAGTTAAGCCAGTTACTACAATTACTAAAATAGTTGTAAGCAAAACTATGAGTAATATTTGCCACCAGTTCCCTCGCAGAACCCCAGTTACACTCAAAAGACCTACTCCATAGGGAACGAAGAAAAAGGCTAGATTGCCCAAAAGGAAATCGCTTATTTCTTTTAATTGTTCTGTTTTAATTAGCTTAAAACTCAGGAGAAAGAATAGAAAGACCATCCCCAGAACATTTCCGGGGATAGGAAGGTGCCAAGTTTGGGAAATTAGTTCACCTATTAACCACAGGCTCAATAGAAAACTTAGCTGCAATAAAATCTTCATACAAATCACTCCAAATATTTCTAGATCGATATAAATTGTTTAGTATAAGTATTAGGCTGTTTTTATATTTTACGCTAAAAAAGCAACTTATTGTAGTATGTTTATTTAACTAGGGGTAGGAAAATTAGTATTTAGCTAGAAGTTTAAGGTAATGACAAAATAAGGATGGTTAAAATTATGGGATATAAATCGACATTGAAAATAGGTTTCCTGTTTACCGCTATTCTGACTCCTTTGTTGATTAGCAATTTATTACATCCTTTGATGGTGGCGGTGGTGGTTTTCTGTGGGGGCATAGTCCTTACTTATTTCATAGCTGTGGATTATGTGAAGGAGCAAAAGATACAAGAGATGGCTTTAATGATTAAAAGCTTAGAAAACATCAGCAAAATAAGGGCCAAGGCAGAAATAATGCAAACCTTGGCTTTATGGGGGAGAGCCTTAGTTGCGGGAACTGAATATTATACAGTCTTTAGAGATGAGCTTATAGAAGATAAATGGAAAAAGATAATTAATACTTATCAAGATGAAAGTGGGGCCTTAATTATAAGGGATAAAGCCTTAATACCTCCTGGGCTTACTGCGGTATTATTCTTTCCTTTAATAATTAATGAAAAGCTAACAGCCTATTTAATTTTAGCTAGTGATGAAGCGGATAAGATAAAACCCTACCATATAAAACTGCTGGAACCCCTAGTAAAAATGGCAGTAAATATAATGGCTAATGAGGAAAGCCAAGAATATGAAAGGTTATGGCAGCAGGAAATTTTCCATATTGCCAATAGGGCTAGGGAAGCATATAGCCCTAATATGATAGGACACGGGGAAAGGGTGGCTAAACTAGCTGTAAAAATTGCTAGGGTCTTAGGCCTAAATACTAGGGAACTACAAGAGCTAGAATATGCAGCCCTCTTACATGATATAGGGCAAATTGAGATTCTCTATGCCAGCCTCAATGTGGGTGATCCCGATGAGCAAGCAGCGACTTGGGCTTATGCCGACCATCCACGCTTGGGAGCCGAATTATTCCCCGCTAATGATGATTATATGGAAATAAGAAGGGCTATTTTATATCACCATGAACACTATGATGGCAGTGGTTATCCCGAAGGTCTAAGCTATACCGATATACCTTTGGCCGCCCGAATTATCGCTGTGGCTGACACTTACGATGCCCTGACTAATTTAGCAGATGCCGAAGAAAGAAAGACCCATGCAGAGGCCCTAAAACTAATCAAAGGCCAGATAACTTCTAAGTTTGACCCCTTGGTAGTGGTAGCCTTGGAGGAAGTGGAGGAAATTTAAAGTTAAAGCAATATATTAGCTTAACCGATATTTATTAATAGCTATTGATTAATCGGATTTAATAATTCATATATGCTAGGAGAATAGTTAATGTATAGGAATAAATTTATATCATTATTATTAATATTTGCTTTATCCATGCCTTGTTTAACCCTACCTGTGGAGCTAGCAGGGGCTAGCGACTATTTAGAAGAAATATGGAAAAGTGCCTATAAATTCGAGGGTGAAATTGGAGTAGTTTACTTCTGGGATTTACCAGATATAGATTTCAACCAAATAAAAATGAACAATCTTGGGCAACTTGTGGTCCCTTATGCTGATAAAATAGGTCAGCAAAATGTAGCGGCAAGTGTTTATTATAAAGATGAAGAAGAAGTAAGTGAGGCAGTTTATGGAGAAATAGGAATTGAATTACCAGGTATCATTTTAGGTGAAGGCAGATCTGTAATAATCAATATAGATGGAAACTTAAAAGAAAGTCCAGCAGTTAAAACTTTATGGCTTCCACTGATAGGGGATACTACTAAGCCCCACCATCATAAGGACAACCCTCTGCAGAAGGTTTCGGTGGCCTGGAAAACTGAGTATGATTGGGTAAGGCTAGATATAGTACCCAGATCTTCGGCCTACATGGACCTATCGACTAGTTCAATCCAGAATAATTTAAAACTTAATTCCAGAATGTATAAAGCGAATAGTGAAGTTCTATACAGTGACATCGGTGCACCAAAAGGGCAGCTTAAAATGGCAGATGGGACTCCTCTGAAAGTCGACTCGACTAATTTCATAGTGCCAAGTAACAATCTGCTTACTATTAATTATGCGGATAGTTTAGCTACCGTTCAAGATACAAGCTATGCAGAATACGGAATCATCATCTTATCCCCTGAAGGTGCTGGGGAAATAAAGAATGTAATCATTAAACCCGAAGAAAAGGAAGCGTATTATACTACAAGCAGGTATGGTGGAATTCCTGTGCCTTTATTAAGTGATAGGACTACACCCTATAATGCGGCCACTAATCCCATATATAGAGAAATAGAAATAGCTTGGCAATTTGCGGGTGAAGATACTTGGGAAAGCGCCCTTATAAAATTTGTTTCCAAGATAGATGACTTCTTCAAAGGGGCCGTAACTTATACGGGCTCACTGGAATTACATCCCTCATTATATGATCCAGGTAGCAAAATAATATATAGCAATGCCAGTCAGAAATCAGGCGAGCTTAAAGCCCAAGACGGAACAAGTATTACTAAGAATAACTTAATCAGTCAAAGCTCTGGCATAATAACGGTTAATTATGCGGATACCCTTGTTACTGTAAGCCAAGCAGTATATGGGCAGGATACAAGTGGCCATCTTCTTTTACAATTGCCCGAAAATATCGCCGACACAGATCCACGCTTTATTATGCAAGTGGGCGACTTGGGACCAGAGTTAATCACTATTGCGGGAGATTTTTTAGCAGTACCTCTTTTGGATAAAGCAGGAAGTTTACAGAATGCAGTTATCGCTTGGCGAAGTAAAACCGAGGGTTGGTTTAAAGTGACCATAAAACCCAAAAGGCAATATAAGAAACCTCAAGTAATCAGTGTCCATCCTACGGGGGAAATAGTAGATGAAGGTGCCTTTAGCCCCGAAACTATTAATGGCAAGGAAGGTTATTTCTTAAAGGTAGTTTTCGCTGATGCTGATACCGAAAAGCTCATTTACGATAATATGCTCGTAAGCAAGTTGTATGGGGTAGATGTATTTGTCGTAGGTGGCAGTAGGCAATCTATGCTTGATTATGATTTATTAGAATATGCGACCAAGCTGACTGGGGATGAAAGAGGACAATTTATAGAAAAGTACTTATTTAGAACGGAAGAGGGCAGGGCCACCCTATATATTCCAGTTAGAAAGCTACTAGCCCAAGCGAATTACAATGTAGAAGTACCTAGCGGCTTGGTGCGCTATCGTACAGGTGTGGGCAATGATTTAATAACCTGGTCATTCGGTACGATTGGTTCTCCACAAGTGACCGACATTTCCTTAGGCAGTATTGGAGAGGATTATGATGTCAGGGAACCCATCTATATTTATGGGGATTATTTTACGGGAGATAATATTAAGGTAAAATTTAACGATATCGAAGCTTACCGTCTTAATGTGCGAGAGGAAGAAGGTAAATCATACCTAGAAGTCTATCTACCTAGAGGCAGAGACCGCCTCAAGCCAGGCTTATATAATATTTTAGTTATAAAAAATGATAATGAAATATACAGCCAGACACTTTATGGCAGTTTTAGCGTTGTAAGGGCCGCATCAATGCCCATGCCAGAAGATGGGATAAGGGTAAAAGGTGAACACAGGGTAGGAGATGTAATCGGGGCAGTTAAAAGGAGTAGTGATACGTTAGTCATAAGTTCGAGGTTTGATAAGGGCTATATGAACTTAAACCTAGATGAACTAATGGGGGAAAATGTCTTAGTTAGAAAAATTAAATTCCCTAATAACTGGCGAACTACTACCTGGCTTTACACTAGTTCCAAATGGGCGAATGTAGCCCTTTACAAATTACGCCCTAGCCCCCATAGCTACAATATAGATGATGTGGAGCTTAGATTAGGCCGCGCAGAACCTAGCTTAGTACCTACACTAAAACGAAATATGACTAACACGAAAATTCTGTCCGAATTTATCGAAGTCGGCGGCAAAAATATAGAATTTGAACGCGTCGAGCTAGAAATCCCCTATGCAAATAGTGATGGCCAGCATATTAGAGTCCTTCGGTATGATGAAAGTTATAGACAATGGTTCGAACAAGCATTTAGCAAGGACCTACTAAACGCCCAAGTAAACTTCACCTCTAATAAAGCTGGGGTATTTGTAGTTGTGGAGTAGATTATTTGTGTGCTTTTATTAGTCTTTCCAAATTATTTAGGTTGCCTATGCTTCCATTAATTCTAATTTTTTTATCCCCTAGAATTTCAATACTATGTTTATCGATTAAATAACGATTATGTCTTTTTCTTATATTCCAATTATTTTCCTCGGCAATTCTTTTTAACTTCTTATATACTTTAATTTCCAAGGTACTATTCAGTTTTAATTCATGCATATTTGCTGCATTCTTAAGCAAATATAATGTAGTATAAGAAATTAGTTGTGTACCGGACTGAATAGGCTCTATATGGCTAATTTCTTCAATTTCATCTAGAATAAATCTCAAATAAACTTCCTTTTCAGTGCCTTTCCTTGGGGGTATTTCGGTACATTCTTCCCTTCTATAACTGAGGATATCTTTTATCTTTGCAAAATATCTGATCCCGCCCTCCTTACCAAAACTTCTTTTAGACTGATAGAAGGCTAAATATTCAACACCTAGCCTGACATTCGAAAGGCTTTTGGCCGGAATATGATAAAAATTATTTTCTAAATACCTACTTAAATGTAATTGATCCTTTACATTTACGACCATTACATTTTCGAGCTTAAACTTCGCATAATCATCAAATTCATCTACTATTACTCGCTCATTTTTTGCTTCTAGATTAGATTGGCTGACTAGCTTTTCCAGATGTCTAGTGATAAGTTTTGTGTTTCCGGGGAGCATAGGGAAAGCACCTATATTAACCTTCTCAATGCTTTTAAAAAACTTATGCTCTTGGAATGCCTCCTCATCAGCATATGGAAACATTACGTAAGCCCCAAAAGTTTCATACTTATATTGGAAATTACTGTTTATTTCTGAAACAATAGAGTCCCTATACCTATGCATTACATTAATATCTTCAACTTCCGGACCTACTTGTCCATTGCTATCCACAGCTATTCTATATTTCGCATCGAAAATATAAGTTTTACTATCTTCTCCAGAAAGATTTTTTATGTATAGAACTGTGTCTGGTCTTTGATCTGTTGTAGGAAGGGAGTATGATTTGTTATACCATAATTCTAATTTATTTTTGGGTCCCTTATAGATCATTTTTGTTTGGGAACCATGTAGTAAAGAAAAATAGATTCCGTTGTCCTTATATTGTAATATGCCGTATTCTTCGACTTCATATCCTAGTTCAAATAATATCCTGTGAATTTTAATATAGCACCACATTTCGTATAGGGAATATAGTTTTTTGGGAGTTATTTTAAACAAGTCATCCCCCAAATCCAACCCCTTGTTTAGAATGGTATACTTTTTGTACATTTCTTTATAACCGGGAGCCATTTGGAATACTAGGCTCATGCTTTTATTTCCCGTTAGGTCACTGATGTTTTGGAAGTGATTGTTAAGATATCTTTCCAATATCCCGGTTTTCCTACTAATAAAAAGAAGATAACTATAGTCCCTTTCATCCCCATCATCGAAGTAAGTTTTAATAGTTTTCAATCTTTTGATAATTGTTTGTATCATATATTTTACAAATTGATTTTCAAAAATATCGTTAGTAGTGACTTTCTTTTTTTCAATTACTTTTTCCGGGTAGTATAAACTATTATTTATTTTTATAATTCCTTGGTCAGATTTAATTAAAGAATCAGTATGGGTCCTAATATAATTTCTAGTCCTGTTAGATATTTTTTTGGCTTTATGGATTTTATTCAATTCGTCATAAGTCACAACATTATGTTTGAAGTTATTTACAATCCTCTTTAATGCCCTTTCTAATTCTACAAATACCAAATCTAAAATATAGATAAACTCTGCATTTGTTTGATGAGCAGTTTCCACAAGTTCCCCAGTTAAGTATGTTTTATCCAATAACCTAAAGGCTAAAAAACTTATCTCCTCATTTATTTCCTTGATTAACTCACGATAGTCTTTGTGATAGTCTAACTTGCTTGGGAATACCTCAAGGGTTATTCTTAGTACTTTTTCCATTTTCCTGTAAATATCTATGTTGGTATACCCAATATCAGATGAAAAATCTATTATGCCAATATAATTTCTTTCTATTACTTGTAAGTTTTCACTTATTTCTTGTCCTCCAAGAAAAAAATTATAATCACATTCATCCTTCTTTTCCAATATAATTTGGTATTGCCCATCTTCAAAAAAACATGGCAACATAGTGTTACCTAAGTTTGTAGCCAGATCTCCATAGCTAGTAATTGTCTTAACAATAGTTTCTAAATTATAGGTATGCTCAACATTTATTGCAGCTGGGTAATTAACGTTAATATTTGGTACCCGAGCTTTGTCGTTTGGGTTATCACCAATGATAAAAAAATCAAAGAATTTATTTTTTATTTGCATTAAAATGGACTTTTTACCAAAACGATACGAATCCATCTTCATAGCCCCTTAACATAGTGAGTATCTTTTCGGCAGAGTTAATGTACAAAGCTGACTCTAAACCGCTTTCGCCATGTCTAATATAATCAATTCCATCTATTATCATTTGTTCTGGATTGCAGTAATTATATAAATCTATCAATATATCTTTAATTACCCTATCACTACCTGTTATTGTCGGTAATATCTTTTGCCTGATTTGATAATCAAAGGCTACATTCTCATCTAACAAATTGTTTATCTTATTTTCCAACATATAGAAGATTATTTCATCCCTGATCCTATAGCCAAAATGCTTATTTCCCATAGCTAATATATTATTAATTTCAATTATATCCTTATTAATCTTTTCCACATAATCTTTATCGTTCTTGATGGCCTCTTTTATGGATAGAAATCTACTTTTGAACCAGGAATTATCCAAGTTTAATTCTTCTATAACTTCTGCAGTTTCGAAATCTAATAAATCTAGCCTAACTTTGGAAAATTCTATTGTATTAACCCTATCCAATACCTTACGGCTAAATGCGAAAGTTGTATCATCCATATTCACAGTTCCTACAATATATAAATTTTCTGGTATTATGGTATTTACATATTCATTTTCTTTTGGTAAATATCCATAAGGAAATAATCTATCAGTTACTAGTCTCTTCTCCCCATCTAGATATCTGGATTCGATAATACTTAAATACTCACTCAAATAATACTCTACCCTAGCCAAATTCATTTCATCTAGGCAAACAAAATAAGGTTTATTCATATTTTCTGCTTTTGATGCTTCTGAGATTATTTTGGTTAATTGTCCAGGTATAAATTGATCATTTATATTTTTGTAACCAAATAACTCTGTACTGTCATTCCAATCTGGTTTGACACTTATGATGTGGTATTTATCATTTGCATCCCCGGCATTTATTGCATCTGCGAATAGTCTAACTAACTTTGATTTACCTGTCCCACTTATTCCTGCTAGTATGAGGAAAGGCTTGGTCTTTAAGCTTAAGTAAAAGTTACTTAAATCCTCATAGGAAAATATATAGCCTTGCAATTTCATAAATCTATTAATTTTGATTATGTTTTCCCTCATGCTTTTTTCCTCAAACTTTAGTGTTTTTCTACGGCTATAAGGTGTATCTTGGGTAATAAATATCTGGTTATAATAATCATTGTAAATCATAATCATATCCTTTAGATCTGCAAGGAATTCTTCCTCTGAAGGGAAGCTATCCTTGGAATATTCTTTATGGAATATGGTGCCAATTTCATAATCTAAATTACCTATAATTAGATCATTATTTGTACTAAATTTATCATTGTCCAAGGATTTTCTGATCATTTCCTTGGTTGCAATCATTGATTCCCTCGCTTTTTTAGTTCCGAAATCTTTTTTTAAATTTGTGCATCCCTGATTTAGGGTTATATACAATCTATCCATGTCTTCAGAAAACAAATAAACAATATAGACTCCCTTTTGAATTGTAGTTGTAATTTCTTCATTATATATGGCAATCCAAGGATACTTTGTCCATGTACCTGCACCAGAAGAACCCCTAGCATTTAATCCGTATTTTACAACCAGATCATTTATAGCTCCAGTAATGGTGTAATTGATTAACTTGAACATTTCGTGATTTTTATTAAATTTGCCTTCACTAGTACTGTCAAGATATCTTTCCAATACTTCTTTAAAATAGTCGGTTAGCATTTCTTAATCACCGCTTTTGAATATTATTATTTTTCAGTAGCCCAACATAATAAAAGGTCTTATTTACCCAAGGTGACTTAAATAGCAAAGCTGATTAATACAATATTTCTATAAATGGACATAAAACCCTTTGCAAAGAAAGGGATATATTATCTGGAAAATATATTGCTGGGGGAAAATGTCTTAGTTAGAAAAATTAAATTCCCTAATAACTGGCGAACTACTACCTGGCTTTACACTAGTTCCAAATGGGCGAATGTAGCCCTTTACAAATTACGCCCTAGCCCCCATAGCTACAATATAGATGATGTGGAGCTTAGATTAGGCCGCGCAGAACCTAGCTTAGTACCTACACTAAAACGAAATATGACTAACACGAAAATTCTGTCCGAATTTATCGAAGTCGGCGGCAAAAATATAGAATTTGAACGCGTCGAGCTAGAAATCCCCTATGCAAATAGTGATGGCCAGCATATTAGAGTCCTTCGGTATGATGAAAGTTATAGACAATGGTTCGAACAAGCATTTAGCAAGGACCTACTAAACGCCCAAGTAAACTTCACCTCTAATAAAGCTGGGGTATTTGTAGTTGTGGAGTAGATTATTTTAATCAAATAACATATACTAGCAGTAGGATATGTAGGGAATATAGGGGGTGCGAAAATGGAAATTGCCAAAGTAATGTCAAAAGGGCAAGTAACGATACCAGTGAACATAAGAAAAAAAATTGAATCTCAAAGAGGGCGATAAAGTTGTATTTATCGAAAAGGACGGTAATATGCTTATAGCAAATTCGGCTATGTTGGTACTTAAAAAGATTCAAGACGAATTTGCAGGAGAAGCTGAAAGGTTAAGGCTTAATACCGAAGAGGATGTAGTTAATTTAGTTAAGGAAGTAAGAGAAGAAATGCAGGCGGAAGAAATGGATAATAAATAATGAGAATAATGTTGGATACGAATATACTAATTTCCGCTATTATTTTAAACAGTCCTTCTCTTAATAAAATGATTGAAAGCATAGTTAATGAGCATAAATTAATACTTTCCTCTTATGCGATTTCCGAACTAAAGCAAGTGGTGCGTAGGAGATTTAAAGATAAGGTAAAATATCTTGATGAATTTTTATTCGCCTTTCCTTTCGAACTAGTATATACCCCAGATACTATGCGGGAAGGGCTTTTTGTAATTAAAGATAAGAAGGATTACCCCGTATTATATACGGCTATAATTGAGGATGTAGATATATTAATTACGGGTGATAAGGATTTTGGGGAGCTGAAGCTAGAAAAACCTAAAATTTTAACCCCTAGAGAGTTTATAGACGAATTTTGCTAAGGATTCTATTAAAGATTAGCAAATATCCCCACCAATAATGCCCCACATATAAGTTGGGGCTTTTTTTTATGGCTAATAATAATTATTAATTATGCCTATTAGTTTTTTTAAGCAGGGTTTTTTTTTCTTTTAGTGAATTTATAAATTACTTAATAATCTGGCAGAATTAAGAAAGGAGTATTTTTTGTAGCGAATTACAGAAATTCTTGACAAGAAAGTGAAAATTATTTAAAGGAGGCGTTTTATAATGGATAGACCATGGTATAAGTATTACGATGAAGGTGTGCCAAAATCTATTGATTACCCAGGTAAAGCTATGAAGGACTATTTTAATGAATGGGCTGAAAAGCAGCCAGATAAGCCCTACTTAATCTGGGATGATGCAGAGTTAACTTATGGCCAGACGAATGAAATGGCCAGAAAAGTGGCTAATGCTATTATAGGGACGGGTTATGAAAAAGGTGAACGGATTGCCTTGATGTCCTCTAACCTGGCGGAATATGTCATTCTCTTGCAAGCCTGCTATAAAATAGGCGCAGCCATTGTTCCTACCAATCCCATGTATACCGTAAAGGAATTAACCCATCAATTTTCAGATAGTGAAACTTCCATAGTTTTTGTAGAGGACCGTTTTGCTAGTAAGGTTGTAGAGGTAGCCAAAACTGATAATTCCAGGATTAAGTTGATAGTAGTAATTGATTCTAAAACTGGTACGTTGGTGGAAAACCAGGATAATGTCATAAATTATGGCGACTTTGTTGCTGGTGCTAAGGCTGAGGAACCCGATATCGAGGTAAAACCAGAAGACTTGGCTATGCTTCAATATACTGGCGGCACCACTGGTCTGGCCAAGGGCTGTATGTTGAGTAATGCTAACTTAGAAGCTATGGCATGGCAGGATGCCTATTGGTTTTCCCCGCCTTATGAAAAGTTTTCCGATATGCGGATAATGTGTGCCATGCCTCTTTACCATATTTATGGTTTTAACACCAGTGTTAATATTAACATGGTAGCCGGGGGTAATATAATAGTAGTTAACGACCCTAGCCCTAATGGCTTGTTGTTAAATATCAATCAGCATGAACCTAACTTTTTTGCCTCGGTACCTGCCATGATTTACGGGCTTAACAATCATCCCGAGGTCGGTAATTCTAAAATTAGAAATATTAAGGCCATGATATGTGGCTCCTCCCCTCTGGCTATAGAAGGGATTAAACGATTTGAAGAATTATCTGGGGCTGCCATTACAGAAGGCTATGGATTATCTGAATCCTCTAATGTGCTAACCTGTACCCCCATGTTTACCAAGCGAATAGTAGGTAGTGTAGGTATACCTTGGCCAGATGTAGATATTCGTATCGTTGATTTGGAAGATGGTGTAAAGGATATGCCCACTGGTGAGCCTGGTGAACTAATTGCCAAAGGGCCGCAAATGATGAAGGCTTATTGGAAGAACCCTGAAGAAACTGCGATTGCTTTACGGGATGGCTGGCTTTATACCGGGGATATTGCCACTATGGATGAAGATGGATTCATTACCATAGTCGATAGAAAAAAGGACATGATTCTATGTAGCGGCTTTAATGTATTCTGTCGAGAAATTGATGAAGTCCTCTATACCCACCCTAAGGTATTAGATGCTTGTGCTATCGGTATCCCCGATGAAAAACGGGGTGAAACTCCCAAGGCCTTTGTCATTCTCAAGCCAGGCGAAACTATGACCGTGGAGGAAGTTAAATCACATTGCCGTGAAAGCCTAGCACCTTATAAGGTACCGACCCATGTGGAATTCATTGAAGAACTACCACGGACAAGTGTGGGTAAACCTATGCGCAATGCCTTAAAACAGGCAGAATTAGCTAAAATGGGCAAATAAAAAGGTGTGCAGGAATAAAATTTAGGTTTTGAAAAATGAATCCTAGGGCAACAACTGCCCTAGGATTCATTTTAATTTGTGCTTACTTGCCAAGACATTAGGGCTAGAGTCCGTTTTTTATAAAGGTTTATTTTACCATTAACCGCGAAACTAGCAATTATTTTTGTCAAGTCTAGGTCCTTCTCCCTTGCTTGTTCTTCATATTCTTTACTGTATTCAGCAAGTATTTCATCGACTGTAAATTCCTCTTCGGATTCTGCCCCGAAATAACCAATTCTGGGGTTAAACCCCTTCAGCCATAGTATATTGAAAAAGGCGTACAATATCTCCCTATCATTATGAGGGTCGTGGCGATTAGGGATATCTAGTGCCTCTTTTATCCTAGCAGTCACACTGTTGATTCTTTCTACAAACTGTCCAATACAACAGTGGTTTTTAGAAAGTGCCGTCATCTTATCTAAACCAGCTTCATTTCTTACCGCAGGACACATCACGGCAAAAGCTAAGTCATACTTACCCTGCCAAGCCATTTTCTTAATATCCGCTGTTTTTATATCCAGCTTTACATAATCTAGGTTGTCTAAGTCAGCCTTGCGGGCATTTTCTTGGGCGTATTTTAACATTTGGGAGGAAATATCAGTGATAGTGACTTTTTCAACTAATTCAGCCATGGGTATGGCATAACGGCCTGCGCCACCGCCGATGTCTATTACAGTAGTATCCTCTTGCAATAGATTATTTTCCTGCATGTATTTTATCACTTGGCTAGGCATTTCATCTTTTTGATTATTCTGGGAAGTGGCAAAGTCTTCAGCCCTTGAATCCCAAAAGGCTTCCGCATCTTCATGGCGCTCTTTCTTTTTCAGCAAATTAGCATAATAATTGATATCCATTTTACCCCTCCAGTTATAAGGATTAATAATTATTTTACCATAAGGTGAGAGACTATGCCTTTTTATCTATTGTTTGCGGAAAATAAGCCTTATAATTAAGACAATTAGATTTATTAGGGGTGCTAAGGATGTTTTTTAACTTTAGAAATCGCAATACAAG
>CAZUSS010000030.1:8718-19627 GCA_964623245.1 uncultured Syntrophomonadaceae bacterium | reverse complement strand
AATTACTGATTTTGGTATTGACATTGAGGATACCATAAAGGAAGGCATGGCTTTCATGACCTCTGGTTGCCCCAATGAAGACGGAATGGTCGCTTGTAATAGACCCTTTGCGAATGAAAGGGCTAGCCAAAGGTTGCGGAATTATCCCTTTATACCCAATGAGGAAGATATTAATTTAATTCGTTCCCAGATATGGTCGGGTCAATAATAATGGAAGCAAAAACTATCACTCTAATTAAGCAGGCATGGCAAGTGAAAACTAAACGTGATAAAGAAATAGCCTTTTTTATACCAGGGGCCAAACGTTATAGCAATCAATTTTATACAAACAGCCAGGAGTCTTTTGTAAACATAAGTGTTACTGCTTCTGCTTGTAGTTGTAAATGTGATCATTGTGGGGGTAAATTATTACAAACCATGATTCCCGCCACAAGAAGTCCACAACTAATGCGGGTGGCTGACAATTTGTATCAAATGGGCAGTAAGGGACTGTTAATTAGCGGAGGCGCAAATCTAAAGGGACAAGTACCGCTTTTGTCTATGATTGATGGTATAAAATATGCAAAAGATTTGGGGCTTAAGGTAGTAGTCCATACAGGTTTGCTTAATGAAGAAACAGCTAAAGCCCTTAAAAAAGCTGGGGTTGATCGGGTATTAATCGATGTCATTGCCGATGAGTCTACTATAAAATCTGTCTATCATTTGGATATGGTTCCCGAAGATTATGCCTTAGCACTACAGATAGCTAAAGATGCTGGTCTAGCCCTGGTTCCCCATATCGTTATAGGGCTGCACTATGGTAAAATAAAAGGCGAATACAGGGCCCTAGAAATGATAAAAGGGGTGGAGCCTCATGCCTTAGTATTAGTCGTTCTTACTCCGCAAGCTAATACGGTTATGGAAAATGTCGAATTACCAGATATTAGCCAAGTTACTGATATTTTGGCCCATACCCGCATAAAATTTCCCCATATTCCAGTAAATCTAGGTTGTGCCAGGCCCTATGGGCTATATAAACGTGAACTAGAGAAAATGGCTGTGGATTGCGGCTTAGATGGTATAGCTTATCCTGATGAATTCACTTTTCCATATGTTGGTGAAAAGGGTTTAACTTACACGGTGGCTGAAGAATGTTGTAGTCTTATATAAAACCATAATCGGGGTAGTAAGATAACAAACTTTAATTAATGTTTGTTATCTTACTTATGTGTTAGGTTTCAATTCTGGGGTTTCCTAACCCAACCCAAGGACATAGCATTGTTTATTCGATTTTATTTGTTTTTGTCCAAATATTGGCTTTCTGGGCAGCTTTAATCAAATCATCTCTAAAGTCTGGGTGGGCTATACTTATTAATTTTTCTGCCCTTAACCAAGTGGTTCTACCTCTCAACTGTACTGCCCCATATTCAGTAACAATATAGTCTGCATAGGTTCTTGGGACTGTTGCAATAGTACCTGGCTCAAAGGTAGGGACTATTTGGGAAATTGTATTTCCGGATTTATCCTTTCTTGTTGAACTAATACAAATGAATGATTTTCCACCTTTGGATATATTAGCTCCAATGGTGAAGTCCAATTGCCCACCTGTACCTGAAATTTGTCTTGTTCCTGAAGATTCAGAACTAATTTGGCCATAAAGATCGACTTCAATGGCATTATTAATAGAAATCATTTTATCATTCAGACCTATTCGCCTTGCATCATTACAAATATCACTAGGATAAGATGCGCATACTGGGTTATAATCTATAAAGTCATATAATTCCTTAGTCCCCATAGCAAAAGTAAAGGTCATTTTAAATCGGTCAATACCTTTATTCGCACCGGTTATTTTCCCTTTTTCGAACATATGCATAAAGCTATCGCACATCATTTCAGAATACATGCCCAAATCTTTTAAATCGGAATCTGCCAAGATGCTCCCTACTTGGTTGGGTATTCCCCCAATGCCTAATTGTAGACAACAACCATCTTCGATGTGTTCAACTATATGAGCAGCTATTTTTTTATCGATATCTGAGGCGGGAATATTGCCTGGTACAGCTAACATGGGGTAGCTCCCTTCCACAATGTAATCAATCTCACTTATATGGATTGATTCCTGTTCTCCACCTAGTACATAAGGGGCTTGCTCATTAACTTCAAGAATGACAAGTTCGCAGGCCTCTGCCAGAGCATGCATATGAGAGTTATATCCAGAGAAATTAAAAAATCCATGCTTATCCATAGAGGTTACGCCTAGAACTGCAACCAATCTTCCTGGCATATCTAAAAAAGGCAACTTTGCCCTGGTAAGCGGTGGAGAACTACTGTAATTTCCCGATAAGTAGAAGGCTCGGCTTTCAGAACCAAGTTTACGTTCAATTGGGGACATAAAACCAGAAACATAAGTATGGTGTTTACATTCTGGATCATTCATAGCTATCTTAGATGGTATATATCTAGAACCAGTTCTTAGGATAATATCGTTAAGTTCGGTAATTCTGTTGCCTATGGCTTCATCGACTAAAACCGGGTTCATACTTAATCCACTGTAAGTAATATAGTCTTTATCTTTAATCATTACCGCTATTTCATCGGCTGTACGTAATTTTTCCTTATATTCACCCATATATTTACCCATTATTATTCCTCCTTCTAATATTCTAAAATTTCTTCTATAACAAATATGTTTCTTTATTCTCCCTTAAATCTCGGGCGCCGCCTTTCCATAAAAGCAGCAACTCCTTCATGAAAGTCATTTGAATTCCAGCATTTTAACTGATAATCAATTTCCATATTGGCGATAGTGTCAAAATTACTATCGGTACAGGAACGCAAAATCTGCTTGATATATTTCAACGCAATGCTGGGGCCCTTAGCTAATTTATCGGCCAGATCATAAACTGTTGGGTATAGTTCAGAGTAGGAAACAACTTTATTATATATCCCCAATTCAAGGCATTGCTGGGCATCTAAAACTTGCCCTTTAAAGAGCAGTTCTGCTGTATGTTGGTGTCCTAACTTTTTGAATAAGAGATAAGATGTACCCCCATCGGGGAGAAGTCCGATGTTAGCAAAGTTCACTGCAAATTTAGCCTCTTCACAGGCAATAATAATATCTGCAGCAAGGCATCTTCCAGTGCTAACACCGGCGACTGGTCCATTGACTGCCACAATAACTGGCATAGGTAAATCATAAAACCTTTTATTTTGTATATAGGCTCTTTCAAACGTAGCTCTAGCTTCGGCATTATTTTCGGTGGATAGTAGCATTTCAATATCTCCCCCACCAGATAAAGCTTTTCCAGCACCAGTCCAAACCACTACTTTGATTTGCCTTCTTTTTTCAATTTCGTCCAGGGCTTGCATAAAAGCTGTACCCATTTCGCGATTTAAGGCATTCAGTGATTGGGGGCGGTTTAAGGTTATGGTAGCAACTCCATTTGATTTTAAATTGAGTAAAACTGGTCCGTCTAAAATGGGGTTACCAATATCCATATCAGGAACTCCTTTCACCACACAATTACTCCACAACTAATACTTCTTTTGGACAATCAATAACTGATGAATCAGCATCTTTTATTATTTCAGCCAGATTAAAAACATTGGGCAAGATTTGATTAGCGTAATATTTTGCATTTAAAATTTTACCTTGATAAAATGCATAATCGAAATGATCCTTTGCTAGACTTTCCATTTTTTGTTCTGCTAATAAGGCCTGGTCTAATAGACATTGGGCTACTAATACTTCAGCACAGACTTTAAGCGCAGTAAAAGAATAGGCAGGGATATAACTTTTTTTAATTTCGAAATTTGCATACCACTGGTCAAAGACATTTTTAACTTTTATAATAGATTCATAGCCTTTGTTTAACATCCCAAATTCCTTAGCGAAACTGCTATTGTCGCTATTCTGATCTATAAAATCTTTAATCATTTTCATCCAAATAGCGAATATAGCTCCATCTTTCATTCTCATTTTCCTTGTTACCAAATCTTGTGCCTGAATAAAGGAGGTCCCTTCCCAGATGGTAAGTATTTTGGAATCCCTCATGTATTGCTCAATAGGATATTCTTGGGTATAACCAACACCCCCTAATATTTGCATGGCGTTCGCCATAAGTGGTTGGGCCATTTCACTGGCGTATGTTTTAATTAATGGGGTAAATACTTCTACAAGTGCCCTAGCTATTTGCGCTTTTTCTTTGTTGTCTGATTCATCAGCGGTTTCAATTAGATAATAACCCTTATAAATCATGGCTCTAATACCCTCAGTATGGGCTTTCATATCTAAAAGCATTCTTTTGATATCTTCATGTTCAATTATTGGGACACGATTGGCCTGCCTTATACCAAATGGCCGTCCCTGTACACGTTCAGTCGCATACTGGGCTGCTATAGCATACGTAACTGTGGCTTGGTTGTTAGCTCCATGGCCAGTTGCTATTCTAGCTTCATTCATCATATGAAACATCATAGCTAGTCCTCTTGACCTGCCTTTTTCGTCAGGGGCTGGGCCCATCCTTATGCCATAACACTCATCATTTTCTCCGAAATTGAGTACGCAGGTGGGTTGGGCTTTTAATCCCATTTTACGTTCTAATGTAATAGTTGTTACATCGTTATGATTGCCCAAACTTCCATCGTCATTGACCCAGATAGTTGGCACCAAATACAGTCCAATACCTGCAGCACCAGGGGCACAACCTTCCGGTTTGGCGAGAACCAAATGTATGGTATTCTCTACCATACCCGTATCCCCACCAGTAATAAACATTTTGGTCCCTTTTATCTTATAAATGTTAGGATTTTCAGTAGCATAAGCTCCAGTTAAAATGTCTGGGACATCTGAGCCAGCATTAGGTTCTGTAATGCACATAGTCCCTTGGTAATCGCCATTCATTAATTTAGGAAGAAACTTAGCTTTATCTTCCTCATTAGCGAATTTGGCTATTACATTGGCCGCTGCGGTTGTTGCTTTAATTAATGTCATTAAAGATGGATTTGCTGCCCCAAGTACTTCACCAATAGCTTTTGCAAATACTAATGGCATACGATCTTGTGATGCAATACACTCACCACTGGTACCCCAGCCATTTTGTTGTATAAATCTAAAAACTTCTTTAAAGCCTGGTGCGGGCGTGACTATTCCATTTTCAAATTTATAACCTGTTGTATCTGCCTCGGCATTGGTGGGGTAAACTACTTCACGAGCTATTTTATAAGCTTCATCTAATAGTGGGTCAATGTCGTCTTTGCCGTAATAATCCTTATACATATCTAAAGATAATATTTCATCAATAGGTAGCCATTCCTTCAATACGAATTTTAGTTCGCGCATTGGATATTTATAACTCATATTAAAAACACCTTTCTTTTAAATATAAACAATTATCTAGTTGTTGGACTTTTTTGTATAAGACGATATACCATACTTTTCTATCCCCCTTTATTAGTAGATTTTTCAATATGCATAACAATTAATGCAAAAACTATGCCATTTGCCTTGTCTGCATTATTGGTATGAAAATTGCATTTTAGATTTAAAAGGTATGGGTAGGAGGGGTTTTTCTGAAAGCCTGTTTATCTTATGGAGTAGGAACGGGGGGGGTGATACGCAATTGGAAACATAGGATTGCAGTAGTCAAATTAACAATTTTAGGAGGTTGATTTATAGACATGTCGAATCAAATTTCTACTAAACAGAAAGTGTTGTTTTTGGTGTTTTTGCTTATTTTAATTGTAGTGGGTGAACTCTTCTTTCATTACTTTAATTTTGCAACTTGGCCAGCTTTTTTAGTTATGGTACTTTATTTACTTGGACATATGGAGGAAGAAAATACTTTCCCTATTCTTATCGGTGGCCTAGTAGGGATCCTTAGTGTTATCCCTTCTAAGTTTTTTATAATAGCACTTACCCCTGCGATAGGTGCATTTTATGCTAAGCTAATATTTATAGTTCTTTTTGTAACAGCGATTATGTTATTTAAGGATGTTCTTCCACTTATTTTTAATACTTATGCGTTTTTATTTTTAATCGTAACAGCCTTAGCCGCGGGTGTACAGGAGCCAAGCCCTATTCAATGGGTGATTCTCCAATTTGTTGGGGGGGGGATATTCATTTTTGCTATTAGGAGTATAAGGAAAATAGTGGCGGCAATCCTTACTCCTAAAACTCCCTAATATTTATAAATAATTTATTTTGTTCAAATCCGATGCTAAGAACTTGAGTATCGGATTTTTTTGGGAATTTTTATTGGATATGTGTATAAAAAAAGCACAGTTACTGTATTATTTTTATACGATTTCTATAAATAGTTTTACCAGCACCCTATTTTAGGCAAGGCTCTAACTGGAATATACAGTGTAAGCATTAGTGGCATCTTTTTTGCATTATTTATTCAATAGGAAATAAAATGAAATGCCTTGATTATCAATTATCTAGGTAGAAAGGAAGGAAGATTATGTCGTATAAAAATCAAAGTTACAAAAATATCATTTTGACTATTGACGATGGCATAGCTATTGTCAAATTTAATCGTCCAGAGGCCCTAAATGCAGTCAATGCAGAAATGTTAGAGGAAAGAAGCAATGTCTACAATGGAATTGCTACTGATCCAGATGTAAAAGTCTTAATATCCACCGGCAACCAACAAGCTTATTGTGCAGGTGGTGATTTAAAAGCTTTTGCGAACTATACTGTTAAACAATCTAGGGAATTTGCTGACCAGGTTGTGGCTAATGGCAACACCGTTGCTAATATGCCTAAACCAACCATAGCTATGATTGCTGGTGTATGTATGGGGGGGGGCCTAGAAAGTGCTCTTATTCACGATATAAGGATAGCAGCGGATAATGCTAAATTTGCACTACCAGAGATAAATGTGGGAATTTATCCCGGTGGTGGTGCAACCCAACGTCTACCCCAAATAATGCCACTGAATAAAGCTAAAGAACTTGTTTTCTTAGGGGAACCCTTTGATGCTCAGACTGCCTACCAACTAGGTATTGTTAATATGGTGGTGCCTCTTGAGGAATTAGAAAAAACTACAATGAAGATAGCAAGAAAATTAGCCAACAAACCTTCTTTTGCTCTTAGGATGGCAAAAGAAGCATTGAATGCAGCTTGGAGTAGTAGTATTGAAAAAGGATTACAATTAGAAACCCACGGTTGGTCAATGTGTTATGGGACAGTTGACCAAAAGGAAGGAATGGCTGCCTTTTTGGAAAAACGTAGACCAATATTCAAGGGTGAATAATAAAGCTATTTAAAGAATAGAGTAAATTGGATAAAAGAGGTATCGTGATCACGATACCTCTTTTACAATTAATTATGGCACAAGTCCCAGGAACCTCCATAATGGTACACATGCGAGTAAACCAATTAAAGATATAATCATATAACTTATTGAAAGTTTAACTGTTTGTCGGAAATTTACCAATCCCCCGCTAGCATAAAATGCAGTCAAAAAGGTTGAGTTCTGATAAACAACATTCCATGTATTTACAGAACATAATATTATAAAAGCAGGTATGAATGGATTAATCCCAGACTCAATAGCAAAAGGAGTTAATAAGACTGTGAAAATTGTAAGTGTGGCTACTTGTGATACAATAACTAGGCGGAATAGATAAATAGCTATAACGGTTACTGCCACGAATAAATAAATGTTGGAAGTTAAAGGTGCAATATAAGGCCCAATAATTGCAGCCATCCATTTGTCAATGTTTAAGGCGGGGAAAACCGTAGCCAGATTTATGATGCCACCAATAAATATAACAGAATCCCAAGCTATACCCGACCTAAAATCACTTCGATCAATTATTTTAAAGCCTAGCAGTATACATAAAGCACATAGAGCTACCAAAGCCGCAGCAATGCTATGTATTCTTTCCGTCATCCATAAAAGTAATGCGAAACACAAAACTACTAGGACTATTTTTTCGTTTTTCACTAAGGGTCCCAGCCTTTTTAATTCTAGTTGAATAAATTTAGGATCCACCTGTTCTGATTTTTCAGGCCGATAAAGAATTTGAATAGCGAAGTAACTGCCTATTAATATAGCAACTCCCCATATAAAAGATGCTTGTAGCCATGACACCCAGCTAGTAGAAGCTGATATATCTGGAGGCAGTAAGCCTAATAAGGTATAACAAAAGAAAGAACCACTAAGGAATAATGGGCCATTGGCCCCAAAGCCCATAAACATAGCAGCAAATATTCCCCCAGCTCCCTCGCTTTCATGTTTAAAACCTAGTTTTTCGCTAATAGCCCGGGCAAACGGGGCTACAATGGCAACTTTTGCAGTCACACTAGGAATTGTAGGTGCAATAAGATTACCTGCTACCAATAGGGCGGTAGTTTGACCTTTGAAAGTAGCTGGAAACTTGCTTAATATTATTAATGCTACCCTATTAAGTAATCCGCTTTTACTAACAACTGTACCGATACCTAATGCACCTACTAGTAACCAAAAAGTGCTGCTAGAAAATGATGAAAAAGCTATACTGAAGGGTACCACTTCGAAAATAACCCAGGTCGTACACATAAGTAGTGCAGTAACGAAATCAGGAAGTATTTCAAAAATCCACCATATTATAGCACATGCAAAAATCCCCAAGGCATACATAGATTCTATACTTAAACCCTCGGGGGGTTGGCGAGTTGCTATTATTATACCTAGTAAAATACCTAATGTAGCTGTAAGTAATTTGAAATTCCCCATAACAATATCCCTCTTCTTTCATAATGATGCTTTATTTCATGTGTCTTTACAGTAAATGGCATAAAAGAAGTAACAGTAGATACCATACCCCCTTTTTGGGAACTAGAAATTATAAAATAAATACTAGAATTATAGTTAATGCAAATAACGTGCCTAATATCTAGGCGGGGATTACCCTTGGTATTTATGCTTTAATTTTTGAGAAAAATTTTGAATATATAGTATAATAAAATTTAAGGAGATACTATTAATTGTAATAATAAGGAATAGGCATTTTTTTATTACTATATAAAGCCTTGACTAATATAATTTATTTTAAATTAGTCATCATGGGGGGAAAGTGAATGTATAAAAACAACAATACCAATGATCAAATGAAAAATGCTTGGTTAAATTTTGTGGAGAAGGGTATTATTCAAGAAGAAATTATACGACCTAAAATACTGGCATCGTGGCAAAGGAGCCGAAATATTGACCCCTTCGATAATAGGAAAATTAAAGTGGATTCTGCAGAATTGGAATCTCGGATAAACAGTAATAGTGAGTTATTATTAATAGCCCAACCTATTATGCGTGAATTATCACTAATGGTAGAAAAAAGTATTGTATGCTTAGCTGATACAGATGGGATCATTCTGGATGTAGCAGGTAATGATGAGTTTCTACCTTTGGGTACCTGTTGCCTTGAAGGTGATGTTGGGACTAATTGCATTGGAATGGTTCTGGTAGATAAAGAGCCTTTTGAAATAAGTGGATATGAGCATTATCGCAAATGTAGCCATATGCTGAATAGCTTTGGAGTACCAATAAAAAATAAAGCTAATATAATTGGTGTATTATGCTTTATTAGTCCTTGGCGCCAATTACCGAAAGAAATGTACCAGACTATCAAGTTAGCTGTCAGAAGCATTGAGGAGGAATTTTCCAAACACCTAACCTTGTTTGCGCTTATCAACTGTGTACAACATGGTTTATTTATAATAGATGGAACTAGAAAAATAGTGAACATTAATAGGAAAAGTCAAGAGATACTAGGGATAAGTACAAGAAGTGGTATTATTAATAATCACTTAAGCGAATATGTAATAAACTCTCAACAATTATGTGAGGTCTTGGAGGAAAAGGATCCAAAGGGATTCTTTTTTAAAATCAGAGCTAAAAATAATACATTAAGGTGCCAACTTCGTTATAAAAGTCGTCTACAAACTTCTCCTGATCCAAGTCAGACCTACATTTTATTTACTTTTAAAATAAAATCCAAAGAATTGGAAGCCAGTCCCCCGAAAACAACACAGCACTATAATCCACCTATTATGGAGGATATGGTAGGTGGGCGAAGTCCTGCTTGGCAACGGGTAAAAGAATTAGCCATCAAAGCCTGTCGGGTAAACTCTAATGTTCTTATCATTGGGGAGACTGGCACAGGTAAAGATGTTTTGGCTCGTGCCATACATAATGGGCGTAATCTAAAGGGGGCTTTTATTCCCGTAAACTGTGGTGCTATTCCTAAAGAATTATTGCAGAGCGAATTATTTGGATATGAGGAGGGGGCATTTTCAGGGGCTAGAAAGGGTGGAGCTATGGGGAAATTTGAACTTGCTGATGAGGGTACTATCCTCCTAGATGAAATTGGGGAAATGCCAATGGATATGCAAGTAAGTCTGCTCCGTTTCCTGCAAGATAAAATTGTTGTTAGAGTAGGGGGAAGCAAATTCAGGAAGATAGATGTGGGGGTAATCTCTGCCACAAATCGTGATTTAGGGGATGCCATAAAAGAGGGGCTATTTAGAGAAGATTTATTCTACCGTATTAATGTTATAAAAATTCAATTACCACCCCTACGCGAAAGGAAAGAAGACATTCCCCTTTTTATAAACTATATGCTAAAACAGCTTTGTAAGCAATTGGAACGTGAAATCCCCTCAATTAGCGACGATGCCTATGGAATTCTTTTGGATTACCATTGGCCGGGAAATATAAGGGAGCTAAATAATGTCATTGAACATGCTGTAATTTTTGCCGAGGGGAATATTATAACCCCCCAACATCTTCCCCAACGGATGTTAAAAAGAGAGGAATGGATGGACTCTGATGATCTGCGTATTAACGAGTTGAAGATTATTAATGATGTTTTGAAACAATACAATGGCAACATAACACAATCTGCCCGGGCCCTTGGTATTACTAGGAGCACCCTATAC
>CAZUSS010000030.1:0-8618 GCA_964623245.1 uncultured Syntrophomonadaceae bacterium | reverse complement strand
TGGCAACATAACACAATCTGCCCGGGCCCTTGGTATTACTAGGAGCACCCTATACCGTAAAATTGAAAAGATCAAGTTGTATTCCATAGAATAATATCCGAATTGCTATACTAAAAAAGGTTATTTCCAAACAAGAACTTACTGGCTTGGAAATAACCTTTTTGTCTCGAATAGACTCTTGGAATATCAGAATATTTATACTGTGGCACGTTACTTGCATTAAACAGTTCTTAGGTGTCGGCAAATATTAAAATAATAAAGGGGGGAATGTGAATGGCCAGTTGGATTATTGATAGGTTTCCAGACATTGCAGAACTTATGTCGGGTTTATTGCCTAGCAACTATCTTTTGTATTCAACAGATTTAAGTAAGTTCATTTTTACTGATAAAACTAATTGCAGTTTGCCCACCATTAAGGTAGGACAGACCTTTGCCAAAGGTTCTGTGGCAGATAAGGTTATCAAAAATAAGCGTCCTATTGAAATGGAAATTGACCCTAAAGTTTACGGTGTAGGACTTAAAGTAATTAATATACCTATTTTTGATGATGAAAATCCCCAGGAAGTAGCGGGAACGGTTGGAATAGGAATTAAGTGGAATAGGCCCTATAAACTGTGTGAAATTGCGGAATATTCCCAAAAGGAGGTAGAAGGAATACTAACAACTACTCAAGAGGTATCAATATTAACTAAGGAGATTAATGCTAGTGCAAAAATATTACATGATCAAATGCTTTTTATTCAAGAAAAAGTTAATCATATTTTCCAAATTCTGAACTATATTAATAATGCGGCTGATAAAACCAGAATTCTTGGTTTTAATGCGTCAATTGCGGCGGCAAGGGCTGAGAAGCATGGTCAGGGTTTTGGGGTAGTGGCATCAGAAGTACATAAATTGTCTAAAACCTCAAGAAATATAGCCCATCAAATTGGGGATTTAGCTAGAATTATTGAATATAATACTGCCTTAGGACTCCAAAGTACAGAAGCAATCTTAGAAGTAGTAAAAAGTAACCATGATGAAATTTATAAGTTCTGATGTATATGAATTATTAGTAGTTTGGGAAATCTAGGGGATTTTTAACTAGCAAAGTGCCTACTTAGAAATTAACGATAAAAAACTGATTCTAATATCTTTAATTTTTAAACATCTGGACTTACTCAGGATTTTCTATTTCCTAGGATAATTCTAAAAAACCAGGTGTTTATTGTTTTTGTTTTTAATTAAATTACTTTATTTTGCTCAGCATTAACTATTTCATTGGGGGAAAAACATTTAGGTGCATATTTACTAGGTCTTTGTCCTCTCTGAGTCATAATAAGGCCAGTCAGGATAATAAGTGCCCCCAAGGACTGGAAGAGGCCAAAAGCCTCATTTAATACTAAGCAACCTGTTACTATGGCAAAGACCGGGGTTAAGTTGCTATAGATAGCAGTACGGGTGCTGCCAATTTCCCTTACCCCCCACACCCAAAGAAAGTTTCCTATAGCTAAGGCTAAAATTCCCGAATAAAACATACTAAACCAGGCTGAGCTAGGTAAGGATACCCAGTTAACACTAACTAAGCTATTAAAGGATAGTAAAATAAATACTAAGGAAGAAGTAGTCATAGTAATGGCAATCAGCAAATACGGTGAGTACTTCTCAACCAAAGGCCCGGAATAAATAGTAAAATAAGCTGAACAAAACTGGGCTACAAGCATGACTAATATGCCTGCCAAGTCCGAAGTAGAGATGGATAAGCCCGAATTAGTCCCTAAAATGACTAAAGTTACACCTGTAAATGAAATGAAAATTCCTCGGGTAATAGTTTTGTTGATAAAGGTCTTGTTAATAAAGCGATTTATGATGATTACGCTTATAGGAACTAAGGCCATGATTAGGGCGCAATTGCCCGCAGTAGTCAGGCTTACACCAATAGTTATTCCAATTTGGGGCAAGGCGAACCCAACCAGGCTTACTATGATGATAGCCTGCAAGTCACGTAATTTAATTTTTTTATAAACTTTGAGGGTATATACTAATATCCAACTTATAATTGTAGCTACTATTAAACGGGAGGTGTTGTAGGGTATAGGCTCTAGGGTTTGTAAGCCTATCTTCATAATGGTAAAGTTAATTCCCCAAATAACTGGGACGGTTACTAGGACGAATCTAGGATCAAAATTGCGTATTCTATTTTTCACAATCAAACCTCATTTTAATTTTTTATGACAAGGTTATTATAACAGAAATTATTATTTTATTAAGTAAATTAGGTCGACTTTTTACTAACCTCCCGGCTCTTTTACACAGAGTCAGCCTCAAGCAACAAGAGTCTTAACTCAGTGCTTTTCTAAGATAGCCCCTAAATTCTTTTTCTAATATCTCTCCTAATTTAAAAATGGCATCTTCATTGCCAATTTTGCTTATTATTTGTAAACCTATGGGCAGCCCCCTGTCATCCTCGGTAATGGGCAGGGTTAAAGTCGGTAATCCCCAGGTGTTAGCATAAGCTATAAAGGGCATATATTTTTTGAAGGTCATAAAAGGGGAAAAGACTTCGCGCATAACTGTACCGTGTGGGGGTGCAGGGGTGTGGTAAACTGGTAAAACCAGTAGTTTATTTTCCAAATAATCAGCAATGATTTTATTACCTTCATCTATAGTTTGGGTAACCCTATTTAACTTACTGATACTAGGTTTCATCATATTGGCAGTAACAAGGACTCGGGTAATATAACGGTGTAATTCCGAAGAATTAAAGATGATTTCCTTCAAGAATTCCCTTACAGGGCGGATGGGCTCAGAACCAAAACACATTTTGGCCACTTCCCGGGCCCCATCAATTGACATTATAATTTGCCACAAAGGGGCGGCTTCCTCATAATAAGGGGGTTTTTCATCTATGGTCTTAAAGTTAGGGGCTAGGAAATCCTTTACCGCCTTTAAGGCAGCTATGGTAGGTTCATTAGCTGGGTACTTCAAATTGTCATATAAAATATTTACCGTGAAACTATCTAAATCAAGATTAGGCGGGCTTTTAAAAGCTATTATTTCATTTATCATTCGGGTATCGCGTACTGATTTAGCTATGCCCCCAAAACCCAGCATTTGTAGTTGTAAGGGCTCTTCTATAGGTGGGTAGGATCCTATATGTGATACTTGTTTATCCCCACTTTTAAAGCCAACTACCCCATTAAAATGGCTAGGGAAACGAATCGAACCACCGATATCTCCACCGACACCAACCGAGGCACCACCGATGGCCATAATAGCACCTTCACCACCGCTAGATCCTCCCACAGTATGGGCTAGGTTCCAGGGGTTGTTAGTTAAGCCATATAAATTGTTATCTGTTTCTTGATAATAGCATAGAACAGGTGTATTAGTTTTACCTAAGATAATTGCACCTTCATTTTTTAATCTAGCCACAAGCTCAGCATCATTTTTTTCTATAATATCTTTGCGATAAGGCAGTCCGCCCGTAGTTCTCATACCCATGACATCAAAAGATTCCTTCATGCTAATTGGTACCCCGAAAAGTCTACCTTTATTTTCACCAGCCTTTAATTTGCGATCGGCCTCTTGGGCTTCCTTCCTAGCTTCAGTAAAACGGTCCTCTACTAAGCAATTAATTAAGGGATTGACTTTTTCCAGGAAATCGATGTATGTATTAGTAGCTTCTAGGGAAGATATTTCATTTTGTGATATTAATTCTGCTAATTCAGTAGCGTCCATATCTAATAATTTTTCTTTCATACTGAAATCACCTCCATATTTTATCTTAGAATAGCATATATTGCTAGATTTGGTAAGCATCTTGTGATCTTAGGCAGCCATTTTTTACGGAAGATACAGAATATTTGAAAAACATTCATCAATGTAATATATGGTAGAAAAAATTACATTTACGTGCTATTATTTATAGTAATTATACGTTATCATAATAAATATAACACTATGTGTTGGGGGAGGAGAGTTTTTATGTCGTTTGAAAAGGAATACAAGGAAAAGCTAAGAACTGCTGAGGAAGTTGCAGCAATGGTGGAATCTGATCAGGCTATTAAGATAGGATATTTTAATGGCAAGCCGAATGTTCTAATCAAGGCCCTAGCAGAGCGCCATGAGGAATTGAGGAATGTCAACATAAATGCGGCGGTTACTGTTTTGCCTGTGCCAGAGGTAATTTCTTATCCAGAATCCTTTAACTATATTGATTGGCATTGGAGCTTGCTAACTAGGATGTTAAACAACCATTATGATAATATAACCTATGCACCACTTCTTTATAGCATGTGTGTAGGTTTTATTGAGCGTAATGAGGTTCACGAAGGAAAGGAAGTTAGGTGGAACTGGCAACAAGTTAGTCCCATGGATGAATGGGGCTATTTTAACTTTGGTCCGAGTTGTTCCGAATCTTTAGTTATGGCACAGACTGCCACCCTGACTTGTCTCGAAGTCAATAAAAATATGCCCGTCTGCTTAGGTGGCAACCAAGAATCAATACATATATCACAGGTAGACTACATCGTGGAAGCCCCTGATGATCAAGAAATAATGGCTGCACCTGAAATACCTGCACCTAGTGAAACTGAAGTAACAATGGCAAAACATATTTTAGAACATATTAAAGATGGCAGCTGCTTGCAATTAGGTATCGGGGGTTTACCTAATGCGATAGGTGCCCTATTAAATGAATCTGACTTTAAAGACTTAGGAGTTCATACAGAAATGTTAGTGGATGCTTTTCTGGATTTAATTGAATCTGGCAAGGCTAATGGTAGCAGAAAGGCTATTAATAGATTTAAAGCAGTCTATACTTTTGCCATCGGCACCAAGCGCCTTTATGATTTTATGCACAACAACCCTGCCTTAGCAACCCATCCAGTCGATTATGTTAATGATCCGCGCGTAATTGGGGAACATGATGATTTTGTTTCTATTAACCAAGCAGTACAAGTAGATTTGGTAACCCAAGTAAGTGCTGAAAGTATGGGATTTAAGCAGATTTCAGGTAATGGGGGCATGATAGACTTTGTCTTGGGTGCCCAATGGTCTAAAAACGGTAAGAGTTTCATATGCTTGCCTTCCTCTTATACTGATAAGGAAGGTGTATTACATTCTAGGATAGTTCCATCCTTTGCACCTGGAACTTCTGTTACAGTTCCTAGACACTTAGTGGATTATATTGCTACCGAATATGGGATTAGAAAAATGAAGGCCCAAAACCAATGGGTAAGAACGGAAAATATTATTGAGCTGGCCCATCCGAATTTTAGGGATGATTTAATCAAGGCAGCTAATGAGGCCAGGATCTGGACTAGGACCAATAAAATAGAATAGCCAAATTCCATGCAAAAGAGATCTATAAAGGGTCTCTTTTGCGTTTTTGGATTTAGGTCTAGACTATCTAAAAATCTTGGGGATATATTTTAATATTAATAGTTAACTTTTCCCCTTCTTCCTTCATATCTCCCGATATCGAACCTTTTAAGTTTATAAGCCCCTCATCATTTAATCTAAACAAGAGGTCTACTTCTTCTCCCTGCCAGCTACCCGAAAAAACTACATTTTGTCCAGAAATTATTTTTTCCCATATTTCCTTATTGGGGGAAGGCACTTCTTGCTCAGGGACTATCGTTTCTTCGGGGGGAAGATCTGAGTCAGTTTCTGTTTCCCGATTTAATAAATCCTCAGCTTGTGATTTTAAAATCCAGGAAATTATCCTATTCCTCTGGCCTTCTCTAATGTTGGTAAACTTGACTCCAGTTAAATAATACTTTTCTCCATCCTTTTCTTCGCTTTGGACTCTTAGGGTTTGGGCACTTAATTGCAGGTCCATATCATCTAAATTGAGTAACAATAATATTTCTTCATTAAGAGCCGCAATTTCGTGGGTGTAAAACAGCAGCCCACCCCCACTAATATCAACAGCAGTAGCATCATAAAAATTTTTGGCTTGAATATGGCTGGGAATGGGAAGGGGATACCATTTGAGGGGTATCTCTGTTTCTATCCGATACCAATCCCGTTTATTGCTATCCTGACTATGACTTCTTTTTTTTAATAATCTCTTCCGTGTTTCTTGGTAGGCTATCCGTCTTTTTATATTAGCCTTAATCGTTTCATATCTAACTATATAAATGATTATTAAACATAGAATTAATACCAAAAGAAAGAATAGTATATTTTCAAAGGTAAAAACATTTTTATTACTAAAGGCCCGATTTAGACTACTGGCAAATTCTTCCCAACTCATTTTAATATTCACCCCATTTATACAAATATTATAAAGATTTTCTTAATTTTATTATAAATGATTTTTATTTATAAGGAAAAACCTAAACTCTTTCCTTATTAAACCCGATAATAGAAAAAGAACCTCCTAATATTATTGATATTCTAGCTTTTGTTACAAAGCTTTAACAAAAATGCCTTTTTTATTGGTATAATTTTTATTGTATGAAAAATCAAAAGTGGAGTTGAGAAAGTGGATATAGGAACAATAATCGGGACAATAATAGGTATTATTGCAGTGGTCGGAGCCATGATAGCTAAAGGCGCTAGTCCATCGGTATTAATTAATCCAGCCGCAATACTTATTATTTTTGTAGGTACCATAGCAGCCATTTTAAATGCTTTTCCTATGAAGGAAATTCGCAAAGTACCCGCTTTGTTTAAAATGATCTTTACCCAAAGGGAAGTATACGATATTAGTGAAATTATTGAAATGATTGTGGATATTGCCTCCCAAGCACGCCGGGAAGGGTTACTTTCCCTAGAACAAAGAATAGAAGAAATCAGTGATCCCTTTATTAGAAAAGGCTTGCAATTAATAGTAGATGGACAAGATGAGGAATTTGTACGGGAATATCTGGAAATGGATATAATTAACATGGAGGATAGACATGCAGCTGGAGCCCTTATTTTTTCACAGGCAGGTACATATGCTCCGACATTAGGGGTTTTAGGTGCGGTGGTTGGCCTGATTGGAGCCTTGGGGCATATGGATGATATGGCAATTTTAGGTACCGCTATTGCTGCAGCATTTGTAGCCACACTGTATGGAATTTTTACGGGCTATGTTTTATGGCATCCTTTTGCCAACAAACTAAGAAGAAAGTCAGAAGAAGAAGTCTATATTAAAACTATGGCTCTAGAGGGGATATTATCTATTCAGAGGGGGAATAGTCCCGTAGTCATTAAAGAAAAGATGCTTATATTCCTACCTCCTGATTTAAGAGAAATTGCCGAAGGAATGGATTAAAAATGCTTAGGAGAAAAAAAACCGAGGAACATATGGATCAGTCTTGGCTGATTCCTTATGCAGATATGTTAACCTTACTCTTGGCCCTATTTATAGTGCTTTATGCCATGAGTTCAGTCGATATGGATAAGTTCCAAGAATTAAAACATACTTTAAATGCTATGTTTTCCGGTGGACCAGGGGTTTTGCTTAATGAGAGTGCCTTAATTGAATTAGATAATGATCCTATGACAGAAAGTATTACCCAAAATTATTTACAAGAGGACCAAAAACTACGCGAATGTCAATATAAAATGACCGAGTATTTCGAAGAAATAGGCTTGAGTAATATTGTATCGAGTAAACTTACAGAACAAGGCTTGCTGATTACTATCCAGGATTTAGCTTTATTCGATTCGGGTAAAGCCAATGTTAGGGAGGAGTCCTGGGATTTAATAAAGTACTTGGGCCAGATTATGGCTGAGATTCCTAATGAAATACAAGTTAAAGGCCATACAGACAATCTACCGATAAATACTGTAGAGTTCCCATCTAACTGGGAACTTAGTACAGCTAGGGCCCTAAATGTAGTCAAAAAGTTTGTTGAAAATCCCGAACTTAATGCCAATAGATTTTCGGTAGTAGGTTATTCAGAATATCGCCCGATTGAATCCAACTCAACTCCAGAAGGGCGAGCTCAAAATAGGCGGGTAGAATTATTAGTAGTTAGAACCTATCCACCCCCTAACATTATAGAAATGGTGCAGAATAGTAATATGCAATAAATGAAAGAGGCTATCATACCAAAATAGCCTCTTTTTACTTTCTAATTCAATTAAGTAGGTGAATAGCCTATTCACCATCCTGTTCAGTTAATTCCCCATCCTTAGACTTCCGGAAATTCTTAATAGCTTGACCCATAGATTCTGCCACCTTGGGAAGTTTACCTGGGCCTACAATTATAAGAACTATTACTAGAATAAGTCCTAATTCCCAAGGGCCAAAATTACCGATTAATCCAAACATTTTTCAGCCTCCCTTCACCATTAGCTCCCTCTTATTATTCATTATATCATCCTAAGCAATCTAAGCATAACTGTGCAAACCTGCTAATAAATAATTAACCCCGAAAAAGGTAAACAATACAATAATAAATCCGATAACTACAAGGAAATTAGCATTTCGTCCCCGCCAATCCTTGCGGCCATGTAGGTGCAAATAAATTACATATATAATCCAAGTTATCAAGGCCCAAGTTTCCTTGGGATCCCAGGACCAATACCTACCCCAGGCTTGTTCCGCCCAGATTGCACCTAGCACTATGGATAAAGTTAGGGTAGCAAATCCAATCGCAACTATTTTAAAAATATTTTTATCATTCTTATTTGTC
>CAZUSS010000029.1:0-20185 GCA_964623245.1 uncultured Syntrophomonadaceae bacterium | reverse complement strand
TCTAGTTGTTGTTTTAATGCTTGCTGTAAGGTCTGGGAAAAGTTAATGCCTGCTTCATCACCCAATGTTTTTAAGTATTTAGGTACTGACACATTGATTCGCATAGTACTCAAGTCATTAGCCCTGCGATATTTATCAAAATCAATATCCACCCATGATACTATTTCACCTGCTTCATGGGCTGGTTCTAAAGTTGAGGGTTCTGGTATTGAACGCCCATCATCTTGCGTAGTTATCCCCCATAATCCAATAGCATCCCTAGCCATAAAAATAGCTTAATCAAATCTTTTCTTTTCATCGCCTTATTCCTAAAACCATTATACACACTTAATGTGTATAATCAAGGAAATTGTTTTCCGAATTATGGTAGAGTTTTCGTAACAACGCATCATCATAATAACTTTATCTTAATACAAGGTGGAAAGTGCCATTAGTGCAAACAAAGTATGCCTTTGGCTTTCCTAAAATATAATAGTGCATTGCGCAGCTTAGTAGGTAGATTTCAGAGATAACTAATACCCGCTTTTTAGAATAGAGGTCTGTAATATGCAGACTTCTTTCATTTAACAGTATCTACTTCCTCCCAGTGTAAATCATTAATAATATATTTTCCGTATGCAGCATGGGCAGTAATATAGTAAAGATAATGATCACCAATTTCATAGCAATCATAATAATCTACTTTTAGGCTTATCCTTTCTCCCTTTGTAGAAAAACGAGTGCGAGGGATATCATTAATTGTAAAGATAGGTAAACCCCCCTGGGCCTTAGCAACTAAATCCCCATCATTATTTAAATAAGCATAATAATCTAATAGATTAAAGGCAATTTCTTCGTTAAAACTTCTAGTTAGAAGGGTAAGGCTATTATCAAAATTCGCCCCACTAGAACTTAAATATGCAAGAAAATGGGCATAGGTATCAAAACACTCGGCTATATTGGAAATGGCAAGGTTTTCTTCGGGTGAAGCTAGGCTTGCTGGTATGTAGTTTTCCGATAGCATGCTAGCCTCAGCCCCCCCTAGGCTAAATAAACATAATAGGGTGACGGTTAAACTTATTATAAGATATCGCAATTCATTTCCTTCCTTTCCTTATACTATCTGGTAGTAATTAGCATATACCTATGGTAATAAATAAGAAACAGAATCTTGTCGCTGATATTTAATACATTTATATGTACTCATATAATAAATACGACAAATTGTAATAGAAGATATAGCTGATTTAGTATAATATTATATATATTGATAATATTTAAAATTATTTAAAAAGGAGGAATGGGTTTTGATTGACAACTTTGTTGCAACAGTGAAGACTTTGCCCCAATTGTTTTTCAACACAGTAGAAAACTTTGGCGATCGACCAGCTATGAAATTTAAGTTAGAAGGCACCTATGTCACCCTAAACTATAGCGGTTTTGCCAACATTGTTGAGGAAATGGGTAATGGGCTGATGAGTCTAGGTTTAGAACCTGGTGAAGCTGTGGCATTAATGGCCCATACTAGTGAAAGGTGGGGTTGGGCTGATTGGTCGATCCAGACCACAGCTGGTATTACGGTTACTATCTATCCCACATTATCTGCTAAGGAGACGGCTTTTATCGTAAATCACTCGGAATCGAAATTGCTTTATGCGGGTAATGACGATATCGCTAAGCGGGTTTTGACGGTATGGGATGATATGCCGAAGTTAGAAAAAGTCATAGTTTTGGATTCTAATTCTAATATTACAGATGATCGGGTTATTGATATTACATACTTGAGAAGAATTGGTCGGAATTATGCCCTGGAGAATATAGGTAAGTATAAAGACAGGTATGAAGCCATAACTGGAGAAAGTCCCTCTAGTATTATCTATACTTCAGGCACAACAGGTGATTTAAAGGGAAGTTTATTAAGCCATGAGGAATTAGTGGGGGCATTGACCCGCAGCCTTAAACATTTGGCCAAAGGCGGCTATAGTGCGAGTTATGAAGATGTAGCTTTTTCTTTATTGCCCTTGGCCCATATTTGGGAAAGGAATAATTCTTATTTTGCTATGATTGCTGTTGGGGGTATGTTGGGCTTTGCCGAAAAACCTACCACATTAGTTCAAGATATACAGGAAATTAAGCCTACCTGGGTGTTACTTGTGCCTAGGCTATGGGATCGGATTTATGCTGGCTTCAGAGGTGCTTTCACAAGTAATCCCGATGGAAAGGCCTTATATGAATGGGCAGTTGGGGTAGGGGAAAAGGTCCTGGAAAAACGTACGGGGCCAAATAATGCCGTAGATTTTACGGTTGACCCTAGTAAATTTTTAGATGATGAATTAGCTGCAGAATTTAAACGGGCGGATGCTATGGTATTTAGCCAATTAAGGCAACTTTTAGGTGGCAGATTAAAAATATCCTACTCAGGCGGTGGGCATTTGCCAGAGGAATTACACTATAACTATATGGCACTTAATTATCCCCTGTTAAATGGCTGGGGCTTAACTGAAACCGCGGCAGGAATTAGTCACGGTTATCCCAATGCGACTAAGGTCGGTTGGCTATCCCAAATGGTGCCGGGTGTAGAGGCTAAACTAGCTGAGGATGGGGAAATTTTGGTTAAGGGTATTGGGATTATTAAGGAATATTACAAAAATCCTGAAGAAACTAAGGAATCCTTTACTGAAGATGGTTGGTTTAAAACAGGTGACCTAGGGGAATTTGATGATGAAGGCTTTTTACGTATTGTGGATCGTAAAAAACATATTATTGTTATGGATACGGGTAAAAATGTGGCTCCAGCTAAAATCGAATCTAAGTTTACCGATAGTCCTATAATTGAACAAGTAGTAATTCTAGGTGATAACCTTAAATTTATATCAGCCTTATTAGTACCTGCATATGATATTATTCTCTTTATGATAAAGGAAAAAGGCATAGAATTTGATGAAAGCAAATTAAAATATGCAGAAATAAATGGGGTAGAGACCTGTATCGAAGTGGGTGAAGACGTTATTTCCCATGCTTATGTTAAGGAATTAATTGAAGGTGAAGTTAAGCGTATTAATGAATACTTGGAGGATTATGAAAAAATTAAGGCTTATACTATTTTATCCCGTAAGTTTACCGAGGAAGATGGTGAACTAACACCAACTATGAAGGTTAAAAGAAAAGTGGTAATGGAAAATTATGATGATAAAATAAAAGCTATGTACGAATAAGCCAAAAAAAGTGGTTATCCTTTTAGGATAACCACTTTTTTATACTTCATAATAACTGACTCCTAAGAGTCCCGGACCCGTATGTACGCCTAAAGTTGGGCTAATATCTGAGGTTATTAATTCTTTTATATTAGGCAAATCTTTTAGCCTATCAACTAGCTTATCAAACTCTTGTTTAGCACCACCATGCATAATTGCTAGGTTTATAGTATTTTCACTAACAGCTTGTTCCACAATCTGAACCAACTTTTCTATAGACTTATTTCTACCCCTGGTTTTAGCATAAGTAAAATATTTACCCTCTTCATCTACGGAAATAACCGGCTTTAGATGTAAGAATTGTCCTAGCATGGCGGCAACATTGCCTATTCTACCACCACGTCTGAGGTATTCTAAGGTTTCAATAATGTAATAGACCCTAACTTTAGGTTGCAGATTAGCCATTCTTTCTACTACCTTATCGTAGGAAAAGCCCTTGGCAATATTGCGGGCAGCATCTAGCACCATCCAGCCAGTACCAGCTGATAGAGTTTTGGTGTCAAAGACTTTTACTATCATATTATCTATTTCTCGGGCTACTGATTTAACTGCTTGGAAGGTCCCAGATAATTCACTGGAAAGGTGCATAGCTAATAAATGAGTAAAACCTTCCTGCCTTAAACTATTCATAGCTATTTTAATTTCATGAGGAGAAGGCATCGAAGTAGTAGGGATTTCCTCTGGCATACGATTATAGACTTCATCGGGTTGAATATCTACGCGATCTGAATATTCGTGGCCGGGATAAATAACCTTTAAAGGTAAAACCTTTATTTTGTACTTATCAATTAAGTGTCTAGGTAAATCACAAGCACTATCGGTTAAAAGGGCAATCTTTTCACGCACCTAATCATTCTCCTTTTTGATATATAATTTTGTTTGTAGTTTATAGCATTTAACAGTATTAGGCAAGGTTTTTTAATTAAAATAAGTTGACTGGGATTACGAAATAGTCTACACTCATCTTGTAAAGCAAAAGCACTTTACGACAAGGGGTAAAAGGAATGCTAGAAAAAACTAAACATATGGTGATGTTGTTAGATTGCTATGGACCCTTATTAACTGCCAAACAGGGCCAGGTCCTAAATCAATATTACGAGTTGGATTTAACCATATCTGAAATTGCTGAGAATATGAACAGTTCTAGGCAGGCTATTTTTGATTTGTTAAAAAGGGCCGAACACTCTTTAATTAATTATGAAAACAAGTTGGGCCTAGTGGTCAAGTTTAAAAAGGCTCATGAGAAACTTGGGGAAGTATATAACTTAATTGATCAACAAGATGAAGATAAAATGGAAAATTTAACTGAAATTTTAGATATTTTAAGAGAAGTTAAGGATAGGATTCTTTAGTAAAGGAGGGGTAAGGTGGCATTTGAAGGATTATCAGATAGACTCCAAGGTGTTTTTAAGAAATTACGCGGTAAGGGTAAGATCACCGAGGATGATGTTAAAGCTGCTATGAGGGAAGTACGTTTGGCTTTACTTGAGGCAGATGTTAATTTTAAAGTAGTCAAGGATTTTACTAGCAAGGTTAGGGAAAGGGCAGTGGGGCAGGAAGTATTAACTAGTCTAACTCCAGGACAACAAATAGTGAAAATTGTGCATGATGAAATGGCCGAATTGATGGGGGGGAGCGAAAGCAAGCTAAGCTTGACTAAATCCCCAGCTGTTATTTTGGCGGTAGGCTTACAAGGGGCTGGGAAGACTACTTCGGTTGCCAAGTTGGCCCGTAATTTGCTCAAGCAAGGTAGGCGGCCTCTATTAGTAGCATGTGATATATATAGACCAGCTGCTATTAAGCAATTACAGGTGTTAGGGGAACAGATTAATGTGCCTGTTTTTGCCATGGGGCAAAATAATCCCGTAGATATTGCTAAAGCCTCCGTAGAACACGCTAAAAGCAATAACAGGGATATTATAATTTTAGATACTGCTGGGCGCTTGCACATTGATGAAGAGTTGATGGGTGAATTAAAACAAATAAAATCAGCGGTTAATCCCGAAGAAATCCTTTTAATTGTTGATGCTATGACAGGACAAGATGCAGTCAATATTGCGGAATCCTTTAATCGGGATTTAGGGCTAACTGGCTTGATATTGACTAAACTTGATGGTGATAGTAGGGGTGGAGCTGCTTTATCTGTAAAGGCTGTCACAGGTTGCCCTATCAAGTTTGTGGGCATGGGGGAAAAGCTTGATGCCCTTGAAGTTTTTTATCCTGACCGTATGGCTTCACGTATTTTAGGAATGGGTGATGTCTTAACCCTAGTGGAAAAAGCCCAAGCAAATATAGATGCCAAAAAGGCCCAAGAAATGGAAAGGAAGATAAGGGAGCAACAGTTCACCCTAGAGGATTTCTTGGAGCAAATTGGACAAGTCAAGTCTATGGGACCATTGGAAGATTTGCTAGGTATGATACCGGGCATGAAGGGACAACTAAAGGGTATGCCCGGAGATTTTGATGATAAGGAGATTCTAAGAATCGAAGCTATTATCCAATCTATGACCCTAGCCGAAAGGCGGGAACCTACCATTATTAATGGCAGTAGAAAAAAGAGAATAGCTCGCGGTAGTGGCACCAAGGTTCAGGATGTCAATCGTTTGCTCAAGCAGTTTGATGAATCCAGGAGATTGATGAAACAGTTTGCGGATATGGGTAAAAAGGGGAAAAAGGGTGCCATGCCTAGATTTCCTTTTTAAATTAGGATTTTGAAGAAAAACATTTTCATTAATCCTATATAGATTAATAAAAAAAAGGGAGGTGACCTTATGGCAACTAGGATCAGATTAAGACGTATGGGTGCAAAGAAAAGACCTTTTTATAGAGTAATTGTGGCAGATTCCCGTGCTCCTAGGGATGGCAAATTTATCGAGGAAATAGGATATTATAATCCTACTACTGAGCCAGCTACAATTAAAATTGATGAAGAAAAGGCTTTGAAATGGCTAACTAACGGAGCTAAGCCTTCTGATACAGTCAAATCCATATTGCAAAAACAAGGAATTATGGCTAAATTCGCTGAATCCCGCAAATAGCTATTAAGTGCAGGGGGGTGACTAATAATGAAAGAACTAGTTGAATTTATTGCCAAATCCTTAGTAGATAACCCTGATGTAGTTGAAGTAACCGAAGTAGAAGGGGAACGTTCCATAATTCTTGAACTAAGAGTAGCCCCAGAAGACATGGGGAAAGTAATAGGTAAGCAAGGAAAAATTGCTAAGTCTATTCGCACTTTGACTAGAGCAGCAGCTACTAAAGAAGGGAAAAGAGTAGTAGTAGAAATATTAAGGTAGGGCTATTTTAGCCCTTTCCCTTTTATTTAGATGATTTCGGGAGTGAATAAGAGCTTGGATAGTAATTTAGTCAGCATTGGCAAAATTGTGGGGACTTTTGGTTACAGGGGTCTAGTTAGGGTTCTACCTTTGACGGATTTTCCCGAAAGGTTTAATAATCTTAAAGAAATCAGCTTATGCCATGGGGATAAGATCCAAATTATGGCCGTGGAAGAAACCAAACCCCATAATGAGATTTTTTTAATTAAATTGGCAAGTATAGATTCTAAAGAATCTGCCCAGGAATATAAAAATGCCTTACTTAAAGTGAATGAAGATGAGGTCTATCCATTGCCAAAAGGCTATTATTATCACTACCAACTCAAGAATATAGATGTCTATGATAAAAAACTTGGGTTTTTGGGTAAGGTGGTTGATATTTTGGAAACCGGGGCCAACGATGTCTATGTGATTAATTCAAAGGAATATGGGGAAATATTGGTTCCAGCTATTAAACAAGTGATCAAGGATATAGATATCAAGACTAATAAAATGTCAGTTGAATTGTTAGAGGGGTTAGTAGATATTTAAAACTAGGTGGATATTTAAATGAAAATAGATATTTTAACCCTATTTCCCGAAATGTTCATATCCCCTTTAAATGCTAGTATTTTAAAAAGGGCTAGGGAAAAGGGTCTGGCGGAAGTAAACACCATTAATATTCGTGCTTATGCTTTAGACAGGCATAAGCAGGTAGATGACTATCCTTACGGGGGCGGTTCTGGTATGGTCCTAAAACCTGATGTAGTAGGTAGGGCTATTGATGATTACAAGAGGGCTGGGACCCATGTGATTTATATGTCCCCCCAAGGCCAAGTATTAAACCAGGCCAAGGTTATTGACTTGAGTAAAAAGAATCATCTACTCATACTATGTGGACATTATGAGGGTGTGGATGACCGTATATTAGCAGAAATTGATGAGGAAATATCTATGGGGGATTATATTTTGACCGGTGGTGAAATACCTGCTATGGCATTAGTTGATGCAACAGTTCGGCTTTTGCCTGGTGTTTTGGGAAGTGAGAAATCGGTAGAGGAAGAGTCCTTTAACAATGCACTATTAGAATACCCACATTACACCAGACCCCTAGAATATAAAGGGCGAAAAGTACCCGAAGTTTTAACTTCTGGACACCATGAAAAGATCAGAATTTGGCGTAAGAAAGAAAGTCTATTAAATACTCTTTTAAACCGACCAGACTTACTTTTGGAGCGGGAATTTGATGCAGAGGAAAAGAAACTTTTATCGGAGATATTATTTGGGAGCAATTAGTTTGCACATCGAATGCTTAGGAGTAATTTAATTTGAAAAAAGCTAAAATTTATATGGCCTTGCTTCATTTCCCTATGTATAACAAACAAAAGGATATTATAACCACCTCAATCACTAACCTGGATTTGCATGATATTGCTAGGGTAGCCAGGACCTATGAACTAGACGGTTTTTTTGTGGTTCACCCAGCTGAAAACCAACATAATTTGATAAAGGAGATTGTTTCTTATTGGCAGGAGGGTTATGGTGGGACTTATAATCCCGATCGTAAGGAAGCCTTTGATCTATTGAATGTGGCCAAGACTTTGGATGAGGTGGAAAAGAGCATTGAAAGTCAAACTAATCAAATTCCCATAAAAATTGCTACTGATGCTAAAGTTCACACCAACACTGTTACTTACCAAGAACTAAAACATAAGATATTCCACCATGAAGAAGTATTTTTGTTATTGTTTGGTACCGGCTGGGGTATAGCTAGGGAAGTGTTGTCAAATTGTGATTATATATTGGAACCGATAGAAAGGGCAAGGAATTATAACCATTTATCTGTACGCAGTGCCGTTTCTATAATTATTGATCGTTTGCTGGGTGAATATTGGTATAATACTTAATCTGAAATATTCCCCTTTACAAGAACCGGGTGGGGTGCTATAATATTTTTAATTTTATAAAAACTGAATGCGATGAAAAAGTAAAGTAGCTTTGTGAAATTTTACAGAGAGGGGATGCCACCGGCTGTAAGCATCTCTAAAAGGAAGCAGATTGAAGTTCACTTTGGAGCACCTGGCTGAACAGATAATAAGTAGGTTAAGGCGGAACTCCTACCGTTAAAAGGGAGGGGATATCAAAGTAGTGTATCCTGTAATAATAAGCGGAGCCAAGTGGCAACAAATTGGGTGGTACCGCGGGTAGCAATAGCTTCTCGTCCCATGGGGATGTGAGGCTTTTTTTATTAGGGATTATTATTTTCGTATCCTAGTAAAGTTGGGTATCTAAACCAATAAGGGTGGTACCGCGAGTGATCTTAACTTCTCGTCCCTTAATCCAGGACGGGAAGTTTTTATTTTCTGGAGGTGTAAAACATGCAAAATTTATTAGTAAAGGCGGATTCGGTTTTGAAAGTATCTAGGGAATACCAAGCCCAAGATACGATAGTAGAGGTGCAGGGGCAAAGAATAGGGGGGCAGGAAGTAACTATAATTGCTGGACCTTGTGCAGTAGAAAGCGAAGATATACTCAAGGAAACGGCTCTTAAGGTACGCGCTTTTGGGGCTACCATGCTGCGAGGTGGTGCATTTAAGCCCAGAACATCTCCTTATAGTTTCCAGGGTTTAGGGGAAAAGGGGTTGGAAATATTAGCACGGGTAGGTAGTAGCCTAAATATGCCGGTGGTAACGGAAGTTATGGATAGTGGGGATATTAATTTGGTAAGTGAATATGCGGACATATTGCAAATAGGGGCCAGGAATATGCACAATTTCTCCTTGTTAAAAAAGGTAGGTTTAATTGGGAAACCCGTAATCTTAAAAAGGGGTCTAGCTGCTACTATTGAGGAATGGTTGTTGGCTGCGGAATATATTTTAGCCCATGGCAATCGAAAGGTCATTTTATGTGAACGTGGGATTAGGACTGCTGAAACTTGGACTAGGAATACTTTGGATTTATCTGCAGTAGCCTTGGTCAAGGAAATCTCCCACCTACCAATTATAGTCGACCCAAGTCATGGGACTGGGGTTAGAAGTCTAGTCAATCCAATGGCGAAAGCTGCCATATCTGCTGGGGCAGATGGCTTAATGATTGAGGTCCATTCCCAACCTGAAAAAGCTTGGTCTGATGGGGAACAGTCTTTGGCCCCCCATGATTTTAAAGGCTTGATAAAAGAATTAAAACCTCTGGTTAGGGCCTGTGGAAGGAGAATGGATGCATGATTTGTGCAGTATTGGGACCAAGTGGTACATTTAGTGAGGAGGCAGCCCATAATTATTGGGGTGGGGAAATTTCACTTAAGGAAGCAAACAGTATAGATGAACTTTTCGGCATGCTGGGTAAAAATCAGATTAGTGACCTGTTAATCCCGCTGGAAAACTCATACGCAGGTACAATAGAAACCAGCATGAACAATTTGGCTAAGTATGATGTCAGTATAAAAGGAGAAATATATATGCCCATCAGGCAACACTTAATGGCCAGTAAAGTATATAAACTAAGAGAAATTGAACTATTAGTTTCACAACTGGCTGTATATGCCCAATGTGAAGAATATATTAAAAGAAATCTGGCGGGGGCTAGAACTGAAATTGCTTTAAGTACTACTAAAGCGGTACAAATTGTAGGGAACGAAAGCAAAAAGGCAGCAGCTATTGCCAGTATGGAAGCAGCTAAACTGTATGATTTACACATTATTGATCAAGATATTCATAATCAAAAAAATATCACCCGCTTTATTCATGTATCGCACAGTAAGCCCGAGTCAGTTGCAGCTGATAAAGCAAGCTTAATTTTTTCCTTGCCAGACTATCCTGGTTCACTAAGTAAGACTTTAAAGATATTTGCCAAATATAATATTAATTTAACTAAAATTATATCTAGCCCCGATTGGCAGGAAGCCGAAACTTATTCCTTCTATGTTGATATAGATATAAAAGGTAAAACAAATGCTTTAAATCAGCTATTGGAGGAAATGCAAATCAAAGGGGTAAAAGTAAAATATTTGGGGGCTTATGATACTTTGGTGCAAAGCTAAATGATGATTAAGAACTTATCCTTGAAGTCCTATGTCATACTATGATATAATACTTTTGTTCTGTGTATCATAGGTGGTCCGCTGCATTATTAGAAAATGTATGAACACCTTATCGGAAGGAGGTAGTGTGATGAATGACATAATTAGATCAATAGAGGAAGAATACTTAAAAAAGGATATTAGTAATTTTGGGCCTGGGGATACGGTAAAAGTTCATGTTAAGGTTGTTGAAGGGGCCCGGGAAAGAATCCAAATATTCGAAGGCACAGTTTTGAAAATTAGAGGGACTGGTTTATCCCAGACTTTTACAGTAAGGAGAATCTCATTTGGGGTAGCAGTAGAAAGAACTTTTCCCATGCATTCTCCTAAGATTGCTAAGGTAGAAGTTACCCGCAGAGGTAAAGTGCGTAGAGCCAAATTATTTTATTTACGTGGCTTGGCTGGCAAGAAAGCCAGGGTTAAGGAAAAAGGCAGATATTAAAAAGACACATGATAAAATGGGAGGATACCTAAATAGGTATTCTCTTTTCATATGTAGGGGGATTTCTATGACGATAAATTGGTACCCGGGACATATGGTTAAAGCTAAACGGGAAATTAGGGAAAACATGAAGCTGGTAGATATAGTAGTTATTCTGGTGGATGCTAGAGCACCCTTTTCCTGCCGTAATAAAGAGCTAGAGGAGATAGTGGGGCAAAAGCCCATTGTTTTTATATTGAATAAAGTGGATTTGGCTATAGCTGAGCAGGTTAGGGAATATAAGGTAGCTTTAGAGCGTGAAGGATTTGCAGTAGCTATTATAGATTCCATTTCCGGTAGAGGTTCTAAGGAAGTAGTAAATATTTTAAGGAGAACATATCAACCCATAGCTGATAAGATGCTAGAGAAGGGTAGACGGGTAAGGCCGGCCCGCATTATGGTGGTAGGAGTACCTAATGTGGGTAAATCGACCTTTTTAAACGCCATGGTAGGTAAAAAGATGGTCAAAACTGGCCCAAAACCTGGTGTGACCAGGGGTAAACAATGGATAAGAAAAAAAGATATTGAATTTATGGATACTCCGGGTTTAATGTGGCCTAAAATAGAAAATGAAGAACAGGGGCTTAAATTAGCCCTACTTGAGATTGTAGGGGAAAATGCCTACCAAGAGTATCAAGTTGCCCTATATTTAATTAAGATTTTACGACTTAAGGCCCCTGATGTTCTAAGGGAAAAATTTAAACTTGATTCAATAGATGGTGAGGAAAGTCAATTACTAGCTGATATTTCCCGCTCAAGGGGGCATTTGATTAAGGGTGGTGAGCTAGACTTGGAAAAAACCGCCCATGTGTTACTGCGGGAATTTCGCCGTGGTAGTCTGGTTAAACTTTGTCTAGACTAAACTGAATAGAAGATATGAATTATCCAGTCCGATACTTAACAGCTAGTATCGGATTTTTTATGTATAAAGTAGCCTTCCATTTACATTTTATAGTAACATAGAATAAGGATGGTAAATGTTAGTGGAATATTTTGCGAATGGAAAGGGATGATTAGATGTCTTATAAAGACAAAAGCTACAAAAATATTATTTTGAAGGTTGCTGACCAAATTGCAATTGTGCAGTATAATCGGCCTGAAGCACTGAATGCAGTAAATAAAGAAATGTTGGCTGAAAGGTATGAAGTTTATCTTGGTATAGCTAAGGATCCTGAAGTAAGAGTATTAATAACTACTGGTAATGACCAAGCCTTTTGTGCAGGGGGTGACTTGAAAGCCTTTGTTAACTATACGGTTAAGGAATCTAGGGAATTTGTAGATGATGTAATAACTAGTGGCAATTTGGTAGCTAACATGCCCAAACCGACAATAGCTATGGTAGCTGGTATTTGTATGGGTGGGGGGTTGGAAAGTGCTTTGGCCCACGACATAGTAATTGCGGCTGACAATGCTAGATTTGCTTTACCGGAAATAAATGTAGGCATTTATCCAGGTGGAGGCGCAACCCAGCGTTTACCACAAATAATGTCCCTTAACAAGGCCAAGGAGCTAGTGTTTTTGGGTGAACCCTTCGATGCCCAGACTGCTTATGAATTAGGTATTGTTAACCAAGTGGTACCCTTAGCTGAATTAGGGGAAACTACTATGAAAATGGCTAAAAAGTTGACCAGAAAACCTCCCTTCTCTCTCAGATTGGCCAAGGAAGCTTTAAATACTGCTTGGAGTACTAGTCTACAGGAAGGTCTCAAAATCGAAACCCACGGTTGGGCCATGTGTTATGGCACTGCCGATCAAAAGGAAGGGATGCAGGCCTTTTTGGAAAAACGTAGACCTGTATTTACAGGGGAATAAAATATGGATTCATAATAAGTAAAATATACTTAAGAGTGATAGTTACAAAATACCCAGTATTAAAAGGCTATCACTTTTATGTTTTATGTCTTTACTTTAGGGTATCATCCCTATAACTTTCCATAGGGGTATACTGAAAAGTAGCCCTATTAAGGAAATAATCATATAGGCTGCCGACATTTTAATGGTTTGGGGGAAATCAACCATTTCCCCACTAGCATAATAGGCGGTTAAATAGGTGGAATTTTGATAAATGACATTCCAGGTATTTACGGAACACAATATTACAAAAGCTGGTACAAAGGGATTGATTCCAGCTTGTATAGCAAAGGGAGTCATCAAGACTGTAAAAATAGTGACAGTTGCAATTTGGGACACTATAAGCAAGCGAACCAAATATATAATTATGGCCGTAAGGGCTATAAATAAATAAATGTTGGCAGTCAAGGAAGCCATATGCGGACCTATTAAGGAAACTATCCACCTATCAATACCAAGTGCGGGGAATACTGTAGCCAAATTAATGATACCGCCAATAAATATAACGGAATCCCAGGCAATGCCGGTTCTAAAATCGGTGCGGTCAATTATTCTTAGTCCTAATAAAATGCATAAGGCAGTAAGGGCTACTATGGCTGCGGCTATGCCATGGACTTTTTCTGTCATCCACAAGAATAGGGCCATGCTCAAGACAAGTAAAACCATTTTTTCTTCTTTTGATAGGGGGCCTAAATTTTTAAATTCCTCTTTCATATAAGTAGAATCCATTTGGGTAGGCTTTATAGGCTTATATAATAGTTGGATGGCAACATAACTACCAACTAATACGATAAAACCCCAGATAAAGGAGGCTTTTAACCAAGACATCCAGGTTACCGTAGAAGATATATTCTCGGGCAGTAAACCCAGCATGGTGTAACACATAAAAGAAGCACTTAGGAAGATAGGTCCACTAGTCCCGAAACCCATAAACATAGCGGAGAAGATTCCTGCGTTTTCCTTGCTTTTATCGGCATAACCAAGTTTATCGCTGATAGATTTGGCAAATGGGGCCACAATAGCTACCTTGGCAGTTACACTAGGGATAGTAGGTGCTATTAGGTTGCCACTTATCAAAAGTGCTGCAGTCTGGCCAGCAAAGGTAGCAGGGAACTTACTTAATATAAACAAAGAAATCCTATCTAACAGGCCGCTTTTACTTACAACTACACCAATGCCAAAGGCTCCCACTAGTAACCAAAAAGTAGCATTAGAAAATGAGGCGAAGGCTATATTAAAAGGTACTACTTTAAAGGCAACCCAGCTAGTACACATTAAAAGTGCAGTAACATAGTCAGGCAGTACCTCATAAATCCACCAGATAACAGCACCAGCAAATATACCTAGTGCTTGCATAGCTTCCACAGTTAGTTCTAGGGGTGGGTTTGTGTTTGCTATAATAATTCCCAATATAATTCCGAGCAAACCTATGATTATGGTTTTGTTTTCCTTGAGTAGCTGTAAAATTTTCAATTTTAACTCCAATTCTTTGTGCGAAAATAAAAATAGCTATCACTTTATGATAACATAATATTTGTAAGTAAATTATCAGGAAGGATAAAATATTAGGGGGAAATTAGAATGGTATATGATGAATACAAAAAAAAGTTAATTTCAGCAAAAGAGGCGGTTAAGGTAGTTAAATCGGGCGATTGGGTAGATTTCAATTCTTTTAACGGTCTACCTAGGAATTTAGAAGCAGCTTTGGCAGCACGTAGAGATGAATTATTTGGGGTTAAGTTGCGTGGTTCCTCAGCTATGACACCCCTCAAATGCGTCGAAAATGACCCAGACAGAAAACACTTTATTTACCATTCTTATTTTTTCAGTAAATATGAACGTGAATTGCATGATAGGGATTTGTGTAATCACATTCCAGTCGCCTTCCATGAAAGGGATTCCTACTATGATGATACTTTTAATGATGGAATAAAAACTGATGTTTATATGTTACAAGTTTGCCCCATGAATGAATATGGTTATTTTAACTTCGGACCTCAAGTTAATGCAACCCGTAAATGCACAGAAATGGCTAAAATAGTTATTGTAGAAGTAAATAAGCGGATGCCTGTGGCCCTAGGGGGCAGGGATGAAATGATACATGTTTCTGAAGTGGACTATATTGTGGAAGGTGATAATTATCCTTTGCTTGAAATCCCCCCAGCCAAGGCAAGCGAAGTGGAAAAGGCTATTGCTAATCATCTTATCGCAGAAATACATGATGGTTCTTGTATTCAGTTAGGCATTGGTGGTCTACCTAATCAAATTGGGGAAATGATTGCTAAATCAGGAATTAAACATTTAGGTGTCCATACGGAAATGTTAAACGATTCCTTTGTGGATATGTATGAAGCGGGTTGTATAGATGGTAGTAAAAAAGCAATTGATCGCTTTAAAATGACTTATAGTTTTGCTTTAGGGACTGAGAGGTTATATGATTTTATTGACAATAACCCCATCTGCGCTATTAGTCCGGGTGTATATATCAACGATCCTAAGGTTATTTGCCGAAATCCCAATATGAGGGCTATCAATAATGCCCTAGAAATAGACTTATTCGGACAAGTTTCTTCGGAATCAGTTGGGGACCGCCAAATTAGTGGAACAGGTGGCCAATGGGACTTTATGAAAGGGGCCTACATGTCACCGGGAGGTAAGGGTTATATTTGCCTATCATCTACTAAAACAAACAGTGATGGTACTAGGATTTCTCGTATTGCCCCTACACTTTCGCCGGGTACCATTGTAACTACCCCTCGTTGGTCAGTCCATTATATAGCTACTGAATTTGGCATAGTAAAGCTGAAGGGTGTTTCAACTTGGGAGCGGGCCGAAGGTCTTATTTCCATAGCCCATCCCGATTTTCGAGATGAATTGATTAGAAAGGCTCATGATATGAGGATTTGGCGTAGGACAAATCGTATTTAACAACTTGTGGATTTATAATAAAGGAATAATAGTTGAAATAGGGTAAGGATTTATAATCCTTTTAGGGAAATGGGGATAGCCATATGAAAAAAACTTTATTGCCTGTATGCAGTTTGATTATTTTAGGTGTAATTGCTAGTACACTATTGTATTACTATACTTGGGATGGTGATAGTAAACCTGTAGTGGAGCTGGAGCTAGCAGAAGATGAAGAAACACCGAGGCTAGAAACCATTACCCTTACCGCAGCAGGTGATTGCTTGATGCACAACACCCAAGTTGCAGCAGGCTTGCAGCCTGATGGCAGCTATAATTTTGCTTCTTATTTTAGGGAAGTGGAGGACTTATTAAGAGAAGGTGATTATACTTCGGTATGTTTTGAATCTCCTTTGGCAGGTGCCAAATGGGGTTATACAGGTTATCCTATTTTCAATAGTCCAGACGAAATAGCCCATACTTTTAAAGACTCGGGTTTTGATTTAGTTGTTACAGCTAACAATCATATTTTAGATCGTGGAATTGAGGGGGCCTTTAGGAGTATGGAGGTATATAAGGATGCTGGGCTTGATACTATAGGTACTTATCTGAATGTAGAGGATAGCCAAAGGATGTTGATTAAAGATATTAGGGGTGTAAAAGTAGGCTATTTAGCTTATTGCTATGGAACCAATGGCTTGCCTGTTCCCAAGGGCTATGAATACTTTTTTAACTTTTTAGAAAAGGATAAAATTTTGCGGGATATAGAATTGATGCGGCCGGAAGTAGATGTTTTAGTAGTAATGTTACACTGGGGAATTGAATATACAACTGAGCCCACCTCAGAACAAAAACTTTTAGCCAAGGAAATATTAAGTAATGGGGCCGATGCAATTATAGGCAGTCACCCTCATGTTATTCAACCTATGGAGGTATTGGAGATTGACGGGGACAAAAAATTCGTTGCCTATGCAATCGGGAATTTTATTAGCCATCAAAGGGGGGTAGAGCGCAATAGTGGTATAGTTCTAAAATTAAAATTTACTAAAGATTTTTCTACAGGTACCACTTATTTGGAGGAAGTATCCTATACCCCAACTTTTTCCCACCACTATTACGACGGGGGCAAGATGGATTTTAGGGTAGTGCCAGTAGAAAAAACCATGGAACTAATTTTGCAAGGTGAGGAACCATATTTGCGTGAAAATGATATTGCTACATTAAAATCAATTTTAGCTACTACGACAGCCAGATTAGGTGAGCCCTATTTTGCAAATTTACGAGAATAGGAGTTAGTGAGATTACTTATGAAAAACACAACTTTGTTTAGCCCAATTAGGCTAGGGGGCTATACGCTGAAAAATCGTATAGTAATGCCCGCCATGTTAGTAGCTATGGCCAATCAGAATGGGGAGGTTACCCCAGAGCTAATTGAATATTATGAGGCTAGGGCCAAAGGTGAAGTCGGCTTAATTATTGTGGAAGCCGCCTGTGTGGATGTGCCAGGCGGAAGGGAGGGGTTCGGTCAGTTAAATATAGATAACTTTAATAAGGTTCCCGCCTTAGCAAAGCTGGCAGATGTTATTAAAGCCCATTCAACCCGGGCCTTTATTCAACTGTTTCATGCCGGTCGGCAGACCACTAGTTTCCAAACTGGAGGGGTACAGGCAGTAGCCCCTTCTCCCATCCCTTGTAAAATAACCCGAGAAATGCCACGCGAACTTACAATTACCGAAATCAAACATATTGAAAACAAGTTTATAATTGCCGCTAATTATGCCCATTTAGCTGGATTTGAAGGTGTGGAAATACACGCTGCCCACGGTTATTTAATTAATCAATTTTTATCCTCCAACACTAATCAAAGAACTGATGAATATGGGGGCAGCCTAACTAACCGAATGAGGATTTTGTCCAATATAGTCAAGGCTATCAAAAATTCAATTCCTACCTTAGTCTTATCGGTCCGTTTGAATATTGATGACTTTATCGAAGGTGGCTTAACCCCTAGTGAGGCGACAATCATAGCTAGGGCTATGGAAGATAATGGAGTAGACATGATAAACTGTTCGGCTGGTATTTATGAATCGGGATTAAAGAGCATAGAACCTGCTTCTTACCCTGAAGGATGGCGAGTTTATTTGGCTGAGCAAGTTAAAAGAGCGGTCCAGATACCAGTAGTAGCTGGTGGAGTAATCAGAAGTCCTGAAGTGGCTAAACAGATTATAGCAGAAGGTAGTGCGGATCTGGTATTTGTAGGTCGCAGTTTAATTGCCGATCCTGATTGGGCACATAAGGCACGCTTGGGACACATTGATGACATCAGACCCTGTATTATGTGTAATAACTGTATAGGAAGTAATTTCTCGGGTAAATCAGTTACCTGTACTGTTAACCCTAAAGTAGGGCGGGAAGGGGAATTTTTAAATTATTCATCCTTCTTAAAAAAACACAGAATTGCTACCGTTGGTAGTGGGCCTGCAGGTCTTACTTCTGCTATTTATTTAGCCAGGCTGGGCTTTAGGGTAAGCCTTTTCGAAAAGGGCACAGATGTAGGTGGACAATTAAACTTAGCACATTTGCCCCCCTATAAAGGCCGTATTAAACTATTTTTGGATTATTTAAAAAGGGAAATATTAAAGGAAGATGTAGACCTGCACCTGAATTATGAGTTTACGCCTGCAGATGTAAAGCAGGATTACGATATGGTAATTGTAGCTACGGGGAGCAAGCCTAAAGAGGCCAACTTTCTCCTATCAGGAAGTAATAATATAGTCAGCATAGAGCAGGTGCTAACTGAAAGAGTTACTATTAAAAATAGCAATCTTGTAATAATCGGGGGCGGAAGTAATGGCTGTGAAGTAGCCGACTTTCTACTAAACCGTCACAATACTATTACGATTGTTGAACAAGCTGGATTTTTAGCACAAGGTATGGAAAAGAAAAATCGCCGCGATCTGATGCTACGTTTAGCCAGTGCAGGAGTTAATCGCTTGACCAATAGCCAGGTAATGGAGATTAGCAACCAGGAAGTAAAGGTAACGGGTTTAGAGGAAAGTATTAAGGCAGACTATATTATTCTAGCCATGGGTTACGAAAAAGAAGATAGCTTATACAAAAGTCTAGCTAGCATGACCGATAATCTACATATAATCGGGGATGCCTTTGCAGGTCGGGGTATTAAAGATGCAGTTTTTCAAGGTTATATGATGGCAAAACTAGCCTATAAGCAATTTAGAAGGGGTATATAAGACTAATATGAGAAGATATGAAATTGCTGCTTATGAAGAAGGTTTCCGCTACATAGCTGGAGTGGACGAAGTGGGCAGGGGTCCGATTGCAGGCCCAGTGGCGGCAGCTGCAGTTATATTACCAACTGACTTTCCTGGATCTGAAATAGATGATTCTAAAAAATTAACTGCCAAAAAGAGACTGAAACTGGCCCTTTATATTAAAAGACATGCCTTGAGCTGGGCGGTAGGCCTAGTCAATCCACCATTATTAGATGAAATTAATATTCTAAATGCTACTAAGTTAGCAATGCGAACTGCTATTACTTCACTTAACCCTAAACCCGATCTCTTATTAATTGATGCGGTCAAATTAGACGATATAAATATTGGACAGAAAAATATAATTAAGGGTGATAGTCTCAGCATATCTATTGCTGCCGCTTCTATTTTGGCTAAAGTGGAAAGGGATAGGATAATGGAGAATTATGACATACTCTTTCCCAATTATGGCTTTGCCCAGCATAAAGGTTATGCTACACGACTACACATTCAACAGCTTATGGAATTAGGCGCCTGCCCAATACACAGGCAAAGTTTTGAACCGGTAAAGTCCAAGTTAAATGGAGGGGGATTTAGTGAACTTACACAACCAAATCTCTTTAGATAATTTTGTTTTAAATGTTTCCCCTGCAGACGGCAAAGGGATTACTTTTAATCAGGGGGAAATATTAAAAGGGGAAGTTAGTGAGCTTAAGGGCAATGGCTTAATAAGCATTTTTATTAAAGGAAGACTTATTGAGGCGGCTACCGAAGTCCTAGTTAATAAGGGGCAACAATTATTTCTCCTAGTAGATGATATGAAGGACGGCAAAGTAATCCTACGGGTATTAACCCCGGAATTATTAAGTAAAATAGAGAATACCAATATAGCCCTTAACCTTAAAAACATTGGGATAAATGCCGATGCAAACAATATCCAGATGGCTAAAAAACTAATCCAACATAAGCTAGCAGTTACAAGTGATATGTTGAAGAGTATGGCTAGGGGAATAAATATTTTAGGTGAAAATACACCTAGGAATTTAGAAGTA
>CAZUSS010000028.1:911-20936 GCA_964623245.1 uncultured Syntrophomonadaceae bacterium | reverse complement strand
TCTAACCTACATACTCGACCCTAAAATACCCTTAATTTCAGACTTGTTCCCTAAAGCAATAAAAATAAAGGTTTCCAAGATTAGTTTCTTATGCAATATAACACTGCATTTCTACTAATACTTGAAAACCCTCATATATCAAGTCTTTAATTACATTTTAATTTTCTATCCTAGACATCAATGCTACGCACTCCACATGCCCCGTTTGTGGGAACATATCAAGTGGTTGAATGATTTTAGGCTTGTACCCCTCTTGGGCAAATATAGCTAAGTCCCTAGAGAGTGTGGCAGGATTACAGGACACGTAGGCTATTTTTCCGGGTTTGGCTGTAGTTATTGCCTTTATTGCTTCTCCTTTTAGTCCACTTCTAGGCGGGTCTACAATTACTTTGTTGAATGGTTGATCTAACTTTGGCAGGACTTTTTCTGCATATCCGACTAGGAATTCACAATTATCAAGATGATTAAGTCTGGCATTTTCCTTAGCGTCATCTATAGCAGGGGCAAAGCTCTCTATGCCTATAACTTCTTTAACGTTCTGGGCAAATGGTAATGACAGACCCCCTGACCCGCAATAAGCATCTAGCAATATATCATTTTTATTTAAATCTAAGTATTCCCCTACTAAATCTATAATAATTTCCATTTGCCTGTGATTAACCTGGAAGAAGGTCCCAGAGGATAGGAGTATATCTACTCCACCTGCTTTTTCTTCTAACTTATCTGGCCCAAAAACTTTTTTATAACCTGGTTTTCCTATATGACTCACGAAAAGTGCAGTTATCTCCTGGCGACATCTTGAGATTACCCCATCGTTTAACTCAGTATTTAGGTTAGTTATTATAACGGTTGATTCACCACTTACTGATGATTCGCGAATTATTATCTTGCTTTTACCGGTTAGGGGAAATTCATTAATGTTTTCCCTAAACCAATTAGTAGCTTTCTTCATTTGGGCACTGATTAATTTACAGGTTTTAATTTCTACTAGATCATTAGTCCCCCTCTGGTAATATCCCAATCTCTTGTTTTTATCTATATGCCAAGCAACTTTATTACGGTATCCATATATCTTATCGGAACTTATAACGGGCCCAACATCAATATCTAATTTAGCAATTTTTGATATATTATTTTGCACCACTTGTCTTTTCAATTCTAATTGATACGTATAATCCACATGCTGATATGAACAGCCCCCACATCCATAATAATGCGGACATAAAGGTACAGTTCTATGTTTTGATGGTTTTAGAATATCAATTAATTGGCCCCGATTATAATTCTTTTTTTCTGCTGTTAATGCGATTTCCACTGTTTCCCCTGGAATAGCATAAGGTATAAAAGTAACTTTACCAGCAATACGGGCTATGCCTTCCCCATTATGACTTATACCTTTAATTTCGACTTGCAAATAGAAAGCCCCCCTGACAAAAAAGCGGAAAGCAAAAGCCACTTCCCGCTCCCCATTATCTTTTTATAAACTACTGGCTAATTTTAACCCCTCTTGAAAGGCTAATAAATTAACATCTATAGCTTTAGCTGGTACCATTTCTCGGATAGCTTTCTCTACCTCGGAAGTTGGTATGTCCATAGCGAAAGTTAATAATCCCACTAAAACTACATTAGCAGTTCTAATATTACCACATTCTATCGCTATTTCACTAGCATTGACCTCAACCGTATCTGGTATTACATTTCTTATTTTATCCACGATATCAGTAGGATATTTTGACTTCCCACTCATGACGGGAAGTGGATCCACCCTTTCATCATTTATAATTACTTTACCATCAGGTTTTAAATAATCTAACCACCTAGCTGCTTCAATTTTTTCAAAGGCTAGTATTACATCTGCATCGCCTTTTTTAATTATTGGTGAATAAACTTTTTCCCCATAACGTACTTGGGATACTACACTTCCACCTCTTTGTGCCATTCCATGAACTTCAGAAACTTTAACATCGTAACCTAGCTGAACCGCAACTTGGGCTATAATACGACTAGTCAATAGTGTTCCTTGCCCTCCAACACCAACTATTAATATATTTTTAACATTTGTACTCATCATTTACCCCTCCAATACCTTGATGGCATCTACTTTACATACCTGAGGACAAAGTCCGCAACCAACACAATTGTCTAAATTAAATTCAGCTTTGTTAGTTTCTTCGTTAAAGAATACCCCTGTACAGCCTAATCTTACGCACACTTTGCAGGCATTGCATAATTCATTATCCACATAATATTGTGTGGTTACTTCATTTTCAGGCCTTTTTAATAATGCACAGGGACGTTTAGCTATAATTACAGATGGCTCTTTTCTTTTCAATTCTTCGTCTAGTGCCGTTCTTAGTTCATCTAATTTTAGGGGATCGACTACCTGGACATTATTAACTCCTACAGCTCTAACTAATTTTTCTATATCCAGCCTAGCTGTAGGCTTATTATCAATAGTTATCCCGGTGCCTGGATGATCTTGATGACCGGTCATAGCAGTGGTATCGTTATCTAAAATCATAACTGTAGTATTTCCTTGGTTATAGACAATGTCAATTAAGGGGGTAATTCCTGAATGAACAAAAGTCGAATCACCTATTACAGCTACGGTTTTTTCGGCCGATTCTTCTCCCCTAGCTTTCTCTATTCCCAAGGCTGTACCTATACTAGCCCCCATGCAAATAGTAGTATCCATTCCATCCAAAGGACTTAATGCACCTAAGGTATAACAACCTATATCACCCATAACCGTAATTCTTCTCCTTTTCAGGGTATGAAATACCCCACGGTGTGGGCAACCGGGGCACATTAGAGGAGGACGGGGTGGTACATCTTTTTCCAAACCATATCCCGTAACCATGTCACTGCCACCTAAACGTTCTTCTATAAGTTCAGGACTATATTCACCTATCAAGCTAAATAATTCTTTTCCTTCCGCCTTAATTCCCCACGACTTTACTTGTTCTTCGATAACCGGCTCTAATTCCTCAATTATTACCAAGCGCTCTACTTCACTAGCAAAAGAGTGGATAAGGTTTTTGGGTAGCGGATTTACTATGCCTAATTTTAAAATAGATACCTCTGGTAATGCTTCTTTAACATATTGATAAGGGATACCGCTAGTTATAATCCCGAGTTTTTTACTGCCCCATTCAATCTTATTTAATGAACTTGTTTCCACATAATCCTGTAAAGCCAGCATCCTTTTTTCTACTTCCACATGTCTAGCCCTAGCAAAACCCGGCAACATGACATATTTAGGGGCATTTTTTTTGTATGGTTTTATGGTGTATTCAGTGGGTTCACCTACCTCCACCATAGTTTGCGAATGGGAAAGCCTAGTTGTTACCCTTAACATGACCGGGGTATCAAATCTTTCACTCAATTCAAAGGCATATTTGGTAAAATCCTTAGCTTCCTGGCTATCAGATGGCTCTATAACCGGTAATTTTGCAAATCTACCGTATCCCCGATTGTCTTGTTCATTTTGGGAAGAATGCATCCCGGGGTCATCAGCCGATACTAATACTAGTCCTCCATTAACACCAGTATAAGAGAAAGTATACAAGGGATCCGCTGCTACATTGACCCCCACATGTTTCATGGCCACTAATGTTCTAGCCCCACCAATAGAAGCACCTATTCCAACCTCTAAGGCCACTTTTTCGTTTGGTGCCCATTGTGCATATACATTTTCATAGCCAACAAAGCTAGTCACTATTTCTGTACTAGGTGTGCCCGGATAGGCAGTAGCAACAGTAGCTCCGCCTTCGATAGCTCCCCTTGCAATGGCCTCATTCCCTATCATAAGTTTTTTCATATCTTCTCCTCCTTAGCCCCTTATATGAATATAGCCTCTTATCCCTGCTAAGAATAAGAGGCATTATAATTAAATATTATTATATTGATAATATCACAACTGCTGTAATACTGTAATTGGAAATGATATCTACATTTGTTTATATTGCAGATGCCATTCGTGTACTGCTTGGCTTATTACTTTGGCCATATGATAAACGTGTTGCAAGCTGCCATTCAAAAAGGGACGTCCTTTAGTAAAATCCCTTTCACCAACTATGCCTGTTATTGAGAAGTCACCCACATGGGGCAGTTTTTTCGCCAATGCTTTACCAGGTAGTAGGGGTCCATCCCTAAATTTTATAATGCCAATGTCCTTTTCTAGGCCTATTGCAGCATCAATAGCAATTTCTATAATTTCGGGGTGCTCTGTTTGTATGGCCTGCATTTCTTTAACTAAGTTTTTAGCATGTAGTGGTCTACCCAGGGTTCCATATACCAACAAATCTGGAGACTTTTCTAAAATCATAGTACCAATTAAAGGACCAAAACAGTCTAAAATATGTTTATCGGAGCCAATGCATAAGAATACTGGTTCACCTGCCAAATTATCAATATTTTTAATTAGTGAATCGACAAGTTTATTATGCACCTGTGGTTCGTAATAAAAAACATCAATTAAAGGGGTATTCAAGTTTAAGCCTCCAACACTTTTTTTAATCCAGTAATAAATCTCTTGTTTTCTTCCGAACTACCAATGGTAACCCTGATAAAAGTGGAATATCCAAAAATGTTACCTGTGCGGACAATTATTCCCAACTTTAGAAGCTCAGTAAATACTTCTTGGCAATCCTTTTTTGTGTCCACAAGTATAAAGTTGGCTTCTGTTTTTACATATTCTAAACCTAGATCTTCAAATTCTTTATATAAATATTCTTTACCAGATAGGTTCATTTGAAAACTTTTATTAATATGCTCAATATCATCAATAGCTGCTGCTGCCCCTATCTGAGCTAATAGGTTTACATTAAAAGGTTCGGTTACCCGTTCAATCGCCTCGGCAATCCCGGGGGTTGTAAGGCCATAACCAACCCGAAGGCCAGCTAATCCATATATTTTGGAAAATGTCCTTAATACTATTGCATTCCTTCCATTTGCAAGATATTTAGTCCCACTAGTATAGTGGGGATGGTTAACATATTCAAAATACGCTTCATCAAAAACCACTAAAACATCTTCGGGAACCCCCGCCATAAAAGTGTCAAGTTGTTGTTCAGTTACTATAGCGCCCGTGGGATTGTTAGGATTACAAACATAAATAATTTTAGTATGTGCGGTGATTGCATTTGTCATGGCAGCCAAATCATGGACATAATTTTTCGCTGGGGTTTTAATGTTTTTAGCCCCCATTATAGTAGCAGTAAAATCATATTCAGAGAATGTCGGATCAGATGTTATTATTTCATCACCTGGATTTAGGAAAGTTTCTGCTATTAGTTTTAATATCTCATCTGAACCATTACCGACAACTATTCCGTCTACATCATGGTTGGTCAAACTAGCGATTTTATTTTTTAAATTAAAGTTGTTGCTGTCTGGATAAAAATGCAGGTCACCTAAGGATTCCTGTACCGCCGCCATCGCTATCGGTGATGCCCCAAATGGGTTTTCATTAGAGGCTAGCTTAATAATATCTTTGATACCTAGCTCCCTTTTTACTTCATCTATCGGTTTACCAGCTACATAAGGCTTAAGATTAAATATTTCCCTACGTGCATTTTTACGGACAAAATCGTTCATATCAAAAATCTTCCCCCTATGAGTTTCTTTTATCTATTACCCTTTTTGCTTTACCAGGTGTTCTCTCTATGCTGTGTGGCTCAACTAGTCTAACTTTTGGTGTTAAGGAAAGGGTTTTATACAATTGTTGTTTTAAGTTACGTTCAATACTTTCTAAATGACTATAATTATCAATAAATATTCCTTCTGATATCTCTACCTTTATTTCAATATCATCCAAGAAACCTTTTTTATAAACAATTATTTGATAATGAGGTGCCAGGCCTTCAACATTAACTAGTACACTCTCTATCTGGGAAGGAAAAACGTTGACTCCCCTAATTACTAGCATATCATCAGATCTGCCCGTAATTTTGCTTAACCTAGCTGTAGTTCTGCCACATTCACATTCCTCATATGTGATGGAACTTATGTCTTTAGTTCTATATCTTAATATTGGTAAAGCCTCCTTAGTTAAGGTAGTAATAACTACTTCACCTTTTTCACCTGGAGGCACTGGTTCTAGAGTTACGGGATCAACAACCTCAGCATAGTAATGGTCCTCGGCTATATGTTGTCCACAAATAAGATGGCATTCTCCTGAAAAACCTGGTCCCCCGATTTCACTTAGTCCATAATTATCGGTAGCCAAAATACCCCATCGTTTCTGAATTTCATGGCGATATTCCTCGGAAAAGGCCTCTCCACCAAATAAACCGACTTTAAGTTTTAAATCATTTTTAGGGTCAATACCCAGTTGTTCAGCAACCTCGGATAAATGTAAAGCATAAGTAGGAGTACTAACCAAAGCAGTAGTCCCAAAATCCTGCATAATCATCAATTGTTTTTCTGAATTGCCTCCCGAAATAGGAATGACTGTAGCCCCTACCCTTTCCATACCATAATGCAAACCATGGGCCCCAGTAAACAATCCATAACCAAAAGCTATCTGAGCTGTATCCTGTTCCGTAACACCTACCATAGTAACCATACGAGCTATAAGCTCAGTCCATACTTCCAGATCATTTTTTGTACAGCCGATAACAGTTAACCGCCCTGTTGTGCCAGAAGAAGCATGTAAGCGGACTATTTTTTCCTTGGGTTGCATAAACATGCCAAATGGATAATTGTTTCTAAAGTCATCCTTTTCAGTAAAGGGAATATGTCTTATATCTTTTAGGCTCTGTAAATCATTTGGTTTAAATCCCACATCATCAAGTTTTTTGCGGTATATTGGTGACTTGTCATAGACTAGTTCTACAATTTTTTTGAGCCTCCCCAACTGAAGCTTTTCTAGTTCCTCCCTGGGCATACATTCCATTTCCCGGTTCCAAATTTTCATTATAATTCTCTCCCTTACTACTGTTCTACATAACAAATACTTTAAACTAAGAATGGACAAGTGTCACTACCTAAAATTATTAATTTAGTAATTCTTGAATCATTGCGGCCATTTTTGCAATTGAATCTTCACTGCTGAAATCTAAGGTTAATAAGGTTTCTTTAATTATTTCATCTAACTCAGAGTCATTATTTAAATGCTGCCATTTTACTATGCTGGCAATTAAATCATCACCCCTCTTTTCAAAACATACAAAATCCAAGAGATTTAGCAAAAAATACATTTCATTTTCATTTATCCTTTTTTCAAAACACAACTTAGTAATGACACCCGCAGTTTCATTATATATTTTCTTTAAATTATTATCATTAATAGGCATATTACTGGATCCTCTCTGCATCCTTAAGGATTTGCCTTTGCATATCAAAGTTAATTGGGATACTTACTCCACTTCTTCCATCCCGATTTTTATCTATAAATATATAGTAATTGGGATTAAGATATTTCCTTAATTCCTCATTCTCCTCTAATTCGTTTTTCGATATAGGGGACAATTTTAACATTAAATCACATTCGTTTTTCATTCTTTTAGCACCTTGTAAACTACCATCCGGATTAAGCTGCACTAAGCACATAACAGCTATATTAAGGTTTTGGGCTAATAATTTCTGGGTTTTTACTATTTGCTCCAGTATTTGCCATTCTTGCAACTTGGGATCTATTTTGTCCATCCGTCCTACATAGTCCACTATCATAATGTCGATGTTTTTTTGGGCCTTAAATTTTCTGGCGATAGATATGGTCTTTTCTGGTGTCAAGTTAGGACAAGGATAGGAATAAAAACCGCTTTCCCTCAAACGTGAGTACCCCCTATAAATCATGGATAATTCAGTTTCACTGATATCCCCACTCCGTATTCTATCGTGTTCAATTCCCGATAATATTGACCCCCAGCGCAAAGCCACTTGTTCCCTGCTCATTTCGGTATTTAAATAAAGTAGATTTTTACCAGCCTCGACAGCTATAGCCTTGGCTGTATGTAAGGCAAAAGCGGTTTTTCCATGCCCAGTTTGGGCTCCTAAAATAATAAGATCCCCAGGTTTATAACCTAAGGTGATATGATTGAGATTATCAAAACCTGTTGGCAAACCATCCAAAGGCAATATCCCTTTGTGTAATTCCTTAATTTCCTTAAACCTGGTAAATCTACGTTCTACCTCATCATAACCCAGTTTAGCTACCTCGGATGGGGTATCAACTGTATCATCGATTTCAAGTGCAGTTAGGTTGGTTAATTCTTCCTCTGCCTCCATTAATACTTGTTCAACATCTAAGTTAGGTTCCTGTCTTTCAAGTAAATTCTGGTAACTCCTGCGCAAAAACAATTCAAAGGTCCTCAATCTGGCCTTATCTTTAATGTTCTTTATCCAATACTTTATATTACCATCGTCAATGTAATGTTCTGTAATATACTTTAACTCTTCAATATCTTTGGGGTTGGTTAAAAGTTTTAAACTATGGGCTTCTTTGAGCAATTCAACAAAGGTTGGCCTTACTTCCCTTTCATACAGACTACATGTCAAATCGAAAATAGTCGCATGCTTAGGGGAATAGAAATCCGAAGATGCCAATGTACTATATGCCTCAATGCAGGCATCTTCAGAATAAAGCATGGCTGATAAGACCCGCCTTTCACTTTCCAAATCGAATAGAAAATCTATAATAGCTGAATTTTGTAACATAATATTCATAAATAATCACCATCCCAATTAAAAACGGGATTCTTTTAATCCCGTCTTAATTATAGCTTATTTAATTATTTTTTTAATTAACTTTACTTTTTAAGCCCTTTAAAGTAGCAGGAGGTACATAAATTTCATATTCAGGCACTTCATCCTTTTTGACATTAGATACACTAGTTCTTCTTTCTTGTTTTGCCCTCCTGGTAAATTCCTTAACTTCCTTTTCAGCTTCATCTACTTGTTTAATTTCCTTACTTAGCCAGTTGGACAAAACACTATCGATATACTCTAAACCGCCATTTTTAGTTCTTTGGCACATTACTTCCCCTGCCTTCATAATCATAGGATGGGAAAATCCCCAATCATAACGCCACTTATAATATATGTTTTTACGGGCCTCAGCATGCATATCTATGCCAGTGTAAGAACCAAATTCCATAACCTCGGGATCAAATTGTTTAAAACGTATTACAGCATTCTTTTCGTTATCTACATACTCAGTGAAATAGATCTGTAAACCTTCCACAGTGTTAATCGAATATTCCTTAATGTCACTAACAATCTTGCTGATATCTTTGGGATTAAATAGTTGCCGTTCAAAACATAGTTCTAGAATACATAGCAAAAATTCTGGGGTAAAGGCTAATTCCTCTAACCATTTTTTTAATTCATTAGCCATCTTTACACTTAACAAGTTGCCCGACTTTTCAGCTATAAAATCTGCCACTTTACTAAATTGTTCATCTCCAACGGAAGAAATTTGATTTTCTTTTGTTGTATTTTGTTCCTCAAGTTGCAGTTCTAGTTGTTGAATCCTGTCCTTATAAGTTTCGATAAGATTGTCGTAATCTTGGATAGGTTCAGTATTATTAGATATAGCAATATGGTCCCTATTGATCAGTGTTTCAATTTGTTGAAATAAAGGTTCTATAAAGATTGTTCTTTCTGCAAAAGCTCTACTATCTTGTATTTTTATGATTTGCATTTTATTTAAACGGTTTAAACGACGAGATAATTTTTGCTTGCTAACAGAGGGGCAAGATTGCAAAATTTGCCCAACCTTGATCCCTGTCTGATAGAGTGGTCTTGAGGACTGAAAAGCATAAAAAACTGCGGCAATAATGCCGATATCTTCAAAATCCAATTCTAATTCTTTAGCGTAATGAAACAGGACCCCAGGGATGCAAGCAGTACCCCATCTTAATGCCTCTACCGATGATGAGTTAAAATACATTATTTCTCCCCCAAGCGATTAAGTAGATTCATTATAGCATGGGAGGATAAAATTTAAAAAATCATAATTTTAAGAATTAGACATCAATAATGAAATATTTTCTAATAAGTCCATATTATAAGTCTATTAAAGCTTATAAATAAACTTGACCAAATAAAATTCACCAAAAAGTGAAATATCTAGTCCCAAATCTTTGTTAGTTTATATTTTTATCCAATTTATCCAGATTGGATATAATGGCATCAAAATCAGATTTTGACCAATTATCCTTAAACATATTATGCAACTTCAATCTTAAATCTAAATACATTTCCTCCGCTATCATAGCTTTATCTAGGTTGTCCCCGTAAAATTGTTTAGGTAGGATCCTTTCACTAGGAATAAGATTAAATTCCTCCAGCCAATCAGGAATAAAAACTGGAATATTAAGTTCACTTTTAATATATTCAGATAATGAAGTTTGGGCTTCTTCCTCGCCATGCACTAAAAATATGGCCTTGGGTGGTAAGACAAAGTTTTTCAACCAAGAAATCAAACCAGCACGGTCGGCATGGGCAGAATAAGCCTCTATGCTTTCTATGTCTGCTTTTACAGCTACTTGTTCCCCGTGAATACGTACTAATTTATCCCCATCAACAATTCTTCTACCTAGGGTTCCCATAGCCTGGTATCCCACAAATAAAATAGTACTTTCCGGTCTCCATAAATTGTGTTTTAAATGGTGTTTTATGCGCCCAGCGTCACACATGCCACTAGCTGAAATAATTATATTCCCAGATTCCAGCTCATTAAGCCTCATAGAATCCTCTTGGGTTCTAGAGTACTTTAGGTTAGGTAGTTCCAAAGGATGTTTGCCATGTACTATTAACTGCCTTCGGCTATCATCATCATAGTACTCAATATGGCGTTTAAATATTTCTGTAGCTGCTATGGCTAAGGGGCTATCGATATATATATCAATATCTCCCTCTAGGTGACCACTATCATATAAATTGCTCAAATCATATAATAGATCTTGGGTTCTTTCGACTGCAAAGGAAGGAATAATAAGATTCCCACCCTTTCGCATGGTTTTTTCTATTATTTCCCTCAATTGTTCTACCCGTCTAAAAATCCCCTTATGATACCTATTGCCATAAGTTGATTCTATAATCACATAGTCAGCATTTTCAATAATGGTAGGCTCTTTCACTATAGGTTGGTTGCTATTACCCAAATCCCCCGTGAAAACAATTTTGATTTTCTCGCCATCTTCCTCCACCCATAACTCTATTATATTGGATCCTAGTATATGGCCAGCATCCCTTAGCCTTACTTCAATACCTTCCGCTAATTCAATAATTTCATCTGAATTTATTGAGCGAAATTGAACTAAAGATTTAACAGCATCTTCTACTGTATAAATAGGCTCTATTAATAATTTACCAGCCCTTTTTAATTTACGGTTTTTTCTTGAAACCTCCGATTCTTGAATATGCCCAGAATCAGGTAACAAAACTCCAGCCAATTCTTCTGTTGCATGACTGCAATAAACAGGACCTTTAAAACCATGTTTAACTAATTTAGGAATTAGGCCAATATGGTCTATATGGGCGTGGGTTAAAATAAGAAAGTCTATTTTTTGGGGCTCTATAACGAATTCTTTGTAATTTCTTTCTTTAATTTCCTTGGGACCCTGGAATAAACCACAATCTACCGCAAAACAAACCTTACCAGTATCAACTACAAAACAGGAACCTGTCACAGTTTTAGCTGCACCTAAAAATCTCAACTTCAAGAAAAATTCCCCCAATTAGATTTAGTATGTTTTTATATATAAACCTAATTATACTGCAATAATCTGTCGTGCGTCTTTTTTCTTAGATAAATTTATAAATTCCTGATTAAAATTAATAATCTCATATCTAATTTTATTAGGATCTCCCGACCTAAAAACAATATCGAAATTCTCGAAACTAGTTCTGCCAAATTCTCTAACCAGTTCATTACTATCCAAATCCTCTATTACCTCCAAATAACGCACATGTATTTGGTCGAAAATTCCGTAATACAATTCCTTGATTTGGAGCATTCGTTTTTTAGCTAACAAAATATCAAAATCATCTCTTTCCACCATATAAAGTAGGCTGTGTAGTAGGTTCTTCATTAATTTGTTGTTAAAAACGGCCACCATAACTTCCCTCTTATATTGTTTAGTAAGCAAGTATTTAAGATAATCTTTTAAATCTCTGCGACCACCTGCGCCCAAAAGTGCATGTAAATTTAACAATTCCACCTCTTGAAAACTGATGTTTTCTAACATTAGTCAACCCCCCGCTTAGTTATTAACTAATGAGAAGGGTTCACCCTTAAGGTAGGTAATACCTCTAGTTAATTATCGTATAATTAATAACTATTTCTAGTCTATTCGATTTTATTCAGCAGCAATCCATGGAATGAAAATAAAATTTTTTCTATCTATGTCGATTTAAAAAATTACCCATCTTTTCCAAGGCATTTTCGATATTTTTTATACTAGCTGCATAACAACACCTTATAAAACCTTCACCACTAGCCCCAAAGGCATTGCCAGGTATTACTGCTACTTGCTCCTCAAGTAATAATTTTTCGCAAAACTCCTCACTTAACATATGGACAGATTCAATAGAAGGGAAAGCATAGAAGGCACCCCGGGGTTCAAAACAATCTAGACCAATTTCTTGAAAACCAGATAGAATTATTTTCCGTCTATTGTTATAATCTTCAACCATCTTCTGCATCTCTGCCTTGCCATGTCTTAGGGCCTCCAAGGCAGCTTTTTGTCCCATTATAGGCGCACACATGATGGCATATTGATGAATTTTAGTCATAGCCGCAATTATATCTGGATGTGCACAAGCATAACCTATGCGCCAACCAGTCATAGCAAAGGCTTTAGAAAAACCATTGGCAACAATCGTCCTGTCCCCCATTCCTGGAAAAGAGGCTATAGAAACATGTTTACCCCCATAGGTTAATTCAGCATAAATTTCATCTGATATAACAATTAAATCGTTTTTTATAATTATATCTACTAGCTCCTGTAAATCCTGGGTTTCCATTATTCCCCCGGTAGGATTATTTGGATATGCCAATATTAAAATTTTTGATTTTGGGGTAATGAATTTCTCCAGTTCCCCTGCCTTTAATCTGTATTCATCTTCTACATAGGTGGGAATCGATATAGCTTTTCCATAAGCCAAAGTGGCACCAGGTGCATAAGATACAAATGATGGTTCAGGTACCAAAACTTCATCACCAGGTTCAATTAAAGCACGCAGCGCTATATCAATAGCCTCACTGACCCCTACTGTAACTAGAATTTCCTTTTCAGGTGAATACTTCACACCTATGGTATCCTTAATATATTTAGCTATTTCCTCGCGTAATTCTGGTAACCCACTGTTAGAAGTATACATGGTATACCCCTTTTCCAAGGAATAATAGCAAGCTTCCCTTATATGCCACGGGGTTACAAAGTCGGGCTCCCCTACCCCTAATGATATTACCCCTTCAGTTTGACTAACTAAATCAAAAAATTTTCTTATACCCGAAGGTGGAATAGATTGTACAACTGCGGATAAATAATCTTGCATACTACTCATGGGCTAACCACCAACCTTTTATCTTCTTGTGGACCTTCAAAAATAAAGTTTTCTTGTTTATATCTTTTTAAAATAAAATGAGTTACTGTACTTTGCACTTGGTCAAGGGTAGATAATTTGTGGGAAACAAACCAGGCTATATCCTGCATAGTTTTACCGGTCACTACTACTGATAAATCGTAGGTCCCGCTCATCAAGGAGACCGAAGTCACTTCTGGGAAACGGCATATCCTTTCAGCTACCCTATTAAAGCCTACTTCACGTTCGGGAGTTACCTTCACATCTATCATTGCAGTAACACCTTGATTGCCCATTGCTTCCCAATTAATGACAGTTTTATAGCCTAAAATTATGTTTTTGTTTTCCAGTTCTTCTATAATCCTAACCACTTTGGTTTCATCTACATCAAGCATGGTAGCAATTGATTTAGTATTGAGTTTTGCTTCATGTTCGATTAAATTCAATATTTTTTGCTTAATTTCCCTTTCCATTTTAATTCCTCCTAAACATATAATTTAAAACTAAAAAAGCCCCCTCCCTATAAAAAGGGACGAGAGCTTATTCTCCCGCGGTACCACCCTACTTGGCTGTGCCCACTCATAAATATTGATAACGGATTTAATCCGGCTAGCTTAGTCACCAGCACTCACAGGTGGCCTTCATCAGACTAAGTTACTGGTTCTCACCCCATCCAGCTCTCTTAAAACGTAGTACTGATTACTCTTCTGCTCATTGATTTCACTATATTTTTTTATATCCTAACACCTTAATATCCCATCGTCAAGCCAGAACATTTTATTTTTATACTTGGTTACTATTCCTAAATTATATTCTGCAATTTTTCAAAATGTAATGCATATAATTGTTTAGTATAAATTGGAGGTATAAGATGGATATAATAGAAAATATGACTTTTGAAGAAAAGCTTATTACTAAGAAACTTAATAAATATTTTAAAAGTAGCAGTATGAGCCTAAAAGATAAGGTTTTTAACGCCTTATTAATTGCCCAACACGAATTGGAAGCCCAACACTTTTCTAATGAAATGGAAAAACAGAAAATTATCCATTACAAGGTAACTTTAGATAATCTGCTAGAAAAACTGAGCAACTAAAATAACAAAAACTTCTTTTTCAATATTATATATTCTATATAGTAGCCAAGTAACATAAAAATAAAAATACCAAAGTACAACAACCTTTCCCAAGTTAAGCGTAATTTTAATTTTGAAATTACTTTTTCCTTTTCATCTAGAAAGTTGAAAATGCTTTGCTTTTCTTCCTTTATCGATGCAATATGGTGTTTAGTACTGGTTAATTCCTCCTCTAGGGAATAGTAATTGTTAAAGTTTTTTATTCTTTCTGATTTTAATTCTGCTACCCAATTCTTCAGTAGGTATTCATTTTCACTAGCTAGAGTATCAAGTACATCATAAATTGGTATTCCTCTAGCACTATAAGGTTTCGGTAAACCCGTGACCTTATTAATTGTAGGGAGTACATCCAATACGATGGTATTATCAGTCTGAATGTTTCTTTTACAACCAGGTCCTTTAATAATTAATGGTACTAAATTACTTGGAGATGAACTACGGGGGGAAGTAATTACAATTAAAGAATTATAATATAAATTTTCTTTACGCAACTTGGCTATAAGTTCTCCTATTCCCTGATCCAGGGATTTAACTGAATTATAATAGGCTTTGTCATCTAATTTCAACAGATTTTCCATACAGTCATTTAAGTATATGAAGGTTAAATATGGACGATTTTTAGCGAAATAATCATAGGCTTTAGCCAATACCTCTGTATCTGTCAAGTCTTCCTCAGCCTTCAGATAAAAAGTATCAGAATGAGCCAGTGGCCTTAGTTTGCCCTCTGGGCTGTCTATAACTACGAAAGACTTGCCTTGTTTTTTTAATATATCAAATAAAGATTCAACCTGAACCTTATCATTTTGGGTTATGAACTTATGTTCTTCGGGCAAAGCTCCAGTTAATAGTGAAGCCTGAGCAGATTCGATGGTATCTGTTTTTAATGCTAGACTTTTTTCATCCTTAACACCCTCACCTGCAATATGTTTCAAATTCGTGCAATTAACCCCTACATACCCCTCATAATTGAGCCCTTCCACACTTATAATAAAAATATGCTGCAAAAAATGTTTTGGCTTTGATTCCTCAACAGGTTCAGCGTGAAAACTACTAGGAAATATAAATAGTAAGTAAAAAATTATAGGGAAAATAAATTTTAGCCTGTTTACCATAATACTACCCCCTTGAAATATAACTAGTCTTACCACAATTGTATTTTTATAGGGATAGTAATATACCTCAGTTAATAACGACCGCTTTTTAAAATAGAATAAGCTAGAAATAGACCCAAAATCATTGCGGTGGCAAAACCTAATTCTACCAAAGGTATTTTGGCAAACATGCTAGAGGCTTTATCTATGGCTAGGGAGCTTCCTATTATGATACTGGCTACAATTATAGATAAAGATAGTCTATTGGACATAATATCTAAACGGCTAGATAATTTATCCAAGTTAGAATGTTCAGTTTTGACCTTAAGTTCACCCTCTTCTAGTAAACTTAAAATTGAATCAATGTGGCGAGGTAATCTTTTGGCAGCATCTGAATAATCCAATATAAATCCTTCAAAAGCTGCCCTTAACTGACTAGGGGCAAATTTTTTTGCTGCTAGTTTCTTGCCATATGGTTCAGCTATGTCAACAATACTCAAACTCGGATCGAGTTTAGCAACTATAGATTCCAAGGTCATTGCCATCTTTACTAATAATGAAAGTTCTGGGGGTAATCGCATCTTATATTTTATAGAAACATCGATTAGTTCCGCTATAGATTCACCTATATTAATTTCACTTAAAGGCAGACCGTAATATTTCCTTTGTAACCTGGCAATATCTTGACGAAACTTTTCTTTATTTACATTATGGCTCCCTATGCCAATTTCCAACAATAAACGACTAACATTATTGGCATCATAGCGCATCATACTAATAAGCAACTCCATGCCTTTTTCCTTCAGGTAACTGTCCACCGAACCAACTTGTCCAAAATCATAGAATATAATTCGTTCATTTGGCCCGATAGCTATATTGCCTGGATGGGGATCAGCATGGAAAAAACCGTGTACATATATTTGTTCAAATAGGGCCTCAACTATATTACTAGCAATTTTTCTTGTGCTATGGTTGGAAGCACGCAGTTTATCGAAATCCGAAACTTTGATACCTTCAACATATTCCAGAGTTAATACCCTTTTGGTAGATAAGTCCTTATATACTTGGGGTATTTTAACATATTTTTTTCCCCTATAGATCTGAAAAAACCTTTCTGCGTTCTGGGCCTCTTTATTAAAATCCAATTCGTTTCTTATAGCTTGTGCTACCTCAGCAATTATTTCCGAGATACGGTAAAACCTGCCCCATGAAGTTCTTTTCTCCAAAATTTTGCTGATTTCGCCTAATATTTCTAGATCGGTTTCCACGATTTTATGAATATTAGGTCTTTGTACTTTTACTACAACTTTTTCACCAGAATGTAAATAAGCAGTATGTACTTGGGCGATAGAAGCCGCTGCTATCGGCTCAGTATCAAATTTCAAGTAGTCATTATCAATATCTATACCTTCTGCTATAAGAATTCCTTGCAGTTCTGCAAAGGAAAAAGGAGGAACCTCATTCTGAAGTTTCTCCAATTCCTTAATATACTCGGGGCCTAGTATATCTGGCCTAGTACTTAGAAGTTGTCCTAATTTAATGTAGGTAGGCCCTAGCTCCTCCAAGGCTAACCTTAACCGGAGTGGAAAATCAGCCTTAATAGTATCGAAACGATTGGCTTTAAAAATCTTACGCCAGGAAAATTTATTAAATGCTGGCCCAAAACCGTGTTTTATAAATACATTTAGAACTTCACGATGACGCGGCAAAAGGTATTTCCTTCTTAATCTTATTCGCTGTAACATTGTAGTACCCTCCGCTAAATAAAGTTTGTGAAAGGCTATTCTATGTTTAATTTCCTTTCTACTTCTGCAAGCCTAGCTTCAATATCCTTGATTTCAGATTGTCTGACAAATGAAAATTCATTCTTTAATTTTTCTAATTCGGAATTTATCATTTCACGCATTTTGTTTTTTTCTTCCTCACCCTTTTTAATTGTATCATCAACAAATACTTTAGCTTCGTCTGTACTCAGCTCACCTTTTTCTACCATCTCATTAAAAAAAGTTTCTGCTTTCTCCCTAGTCATAGTTAAAGCACCAAAGCCAAAATACATAAATTTACGAAACATAGAATTCATAAATTAAAACCTCCTTATAACTTTTTAATATAAAAAAGAATTTCCATTAGCGACAAAACCCTACTATATCAATTATACAACAATTAAGAAAAATTTTTCTTAAACTCTGAACACCCCTTAATTTCTAAAAATTACCTCATCTTATGTATATTATGTAATTCCCTAGAAAATATGCTTTTTATCCCTTAAGATTTTGAACAGCAAAGATGAAATGCTTATTGATAAATTTTTAATATGAGAGTATAGTAACTATTATTCATGGGGCATTAGCTCAATCGGCAGAGCAGTTGACTCTTAATCAAAAGGTTACAGGTTCGATTCCTGTATGCCCCACCATGATAAAGCTAGTAGCCGCGGTACTTACCGCGGTTTTTCTTTTTTCTGTTTTCGGTTCGTTTCCCCGTTTGGTGTGCAGGAGGTGTGCAGGATTAGTAAAAGCCAAGTTAGTGAGCAATAATGCCTGATAGCGAGATGTTTAATTATATACATTAAATAAGGCTGTATTTAGCAAGAATTGCTCGGATATACTTTTGTATGATGTTGACAACAGATGTCAAAGACAAAATAATATTATCCCGCCCAGTTTATACCGATGTAGGTAATGTAACCGAATTATTAATAAATAATAAAGGCCAAACAGGCACTGCTATTGATTATCGTAATATTACTAGTGTCCGCCAGGCCGTAGCCCGCTCCTTTGCCCTAGACCTGACCGCCCAAGCCAAAATTATAAAAGGAAGATTATTGGAAGCAGTAAATATCTTGTTTAACAAATTAAACAAGATAGAACAGATTTCAGAAAAGGTATTTTAGATTATCTCGACTATGTATAATGATAACAAACAGAATAAAAAACTAGGAGGGGAAAAATTATGCTTATAAATCAGGGCTTCAAGCCAACCCCTAGCGACTTTGCTAATTATGTATTTTGTGGTGTCCAATGGGTCTATAATCATGGACCAAACCATATTCGTGGACCGGGCAAAGATAAAAATGAGATTAGTTGTATAAAGTGGATTTTGAAAGAATTTAAAATTACAGAACATAACATCATATTCGACGGCACAGGTATTAACGACTACGAGTTTTTGTCGGCTAATGTTAACCCGGCAGGAATCATTAATTGTAAACCTGATTTAATAGTTTCAAAAAATAATGAGAATATTCTCATTGAATTTAAATCTGTTAAAAAACAACGATATCTTACACTACCCGAGTTTGACTCGGTTCATGCACAGGTCTGGTGCTACACAAAAATAAAAGACTTACCCATAAGCAAATACTACCTTTTACGATATTTCGAAGATCCTAATAAATACTCATTTATTTATTCCCCATATAGTTTCAAAAAACTAACTACCTATGAATTAAATGATTTCAAATTCGGTACATTGTTTTATAATTATATTGAAACAATTGAATTACTTAAATCCTGTTACGATACAACTAAAGAAAAAATTATAAAAAGTGATAGATATAAAGATGTATATCCATATTTAATAAGTCCGCCAAAGGTAAATGCAATTTCGAAATGTTCCGGTTGCATATATAAAATTAGAAATATTTGTAGAAATTCAGTATATTAACGAAAAGAAAATTAATACTTGTATTTACTTAAACATTTCCTACTCCCCACCCTCAACACAAATTCCTTCCTCAAGCCCCATCTAATTATCCATTCCAGCCATAAATATCCTCCCCACTCCCAATTCCCTCGCATTTCCCAACATCCGCCCCCACCCCCTATACTCCAATTAATAAAACTGGCCAAAGAACCTAGCTTTATTAATTAATCCAAAAGGAGGTGCAAAACCATGGCAGTAAATGCAATTCCAGTAGCCACCGTCCTAATCCTGGTAATGGACAACGGCATTGGAGCATCCGGACAACAGTTAAGCATTAACCGTACATTTAAGGATGTCAAAACCAGTGCCGACAATGAAAAAATGTATTCAGTAGCCCCCAACCTATTATCCTTACAAGAATCCGTAAAAATCGCCGTCAACGTCAGGATATCGTAGAACTTGAAGAAGACTAAAAGGAAAAACCAAATAACCACAGAAAGGGGCTTAACAATGGCAGTAGTCAGAACTTTAGAGTTGGATTTTCTAACCTAGCTTAGTAAAACCCATAGACTTAGAGTGCAAAACGCCCGTGAAGACCTAAACACCGTTGAAATCAGC
>CAZUSS010000028.1:0-901 GCA_964623245.1 uncultured Syntrophomonadaceae bacterium | reverse complement strand
TTCTCCGGCAGCGGTGGAGAATTAACCACCAAAAAATGTGCCCGCATGGTAGTACGTGAAACCAGCGATTTCGACCTAATCTAAACCAACAGGCGGGGAACCAACCCCGCCTAAAATAAATACAATAACAAATGGAAGAAATAACGACCCTAGTAACAAATATCGGCTTTCCCATAGCCGTAGCCGTTTACCTTTTAATTCACGTCGAAGATAAACTTAACCAACTAACATCGGCCATTTACGAACTAAAAGAAGCCATAATCACCATGCCCCGCGAAAAACTTAACTGCATCGCCATAGACCCTTACCGGCCCATAACCACTATTATCGAAGGCCAAAGACTAGAAAATTAAAAAAAGGTGATGAAAATGCAGATAACTAAAAGCAACCTAATCTTTAATAAATTAAATAAACGCACCACCACTAGCCGAATAATAATCCATCATTCGGCTAGTTCAGATGTATCAGCAGCAGAAATACACCGCTGGCATAAAAATCAAGGATTTAGCGGAATTGGCTATCATTACTTGATAAGAAAAGACGGCACCATCGAAGAAGGCAGACCCCTAGACACCATAGGAGCCTATGCAGGAAATGGAGGCAATCCTGACAGCATAGGAATATGCCTAACCGGTAACTTTGAGGAATGCCCGCCCACCCCTGAACAAATAGAGGGCCTAATCAACCTAATCAGATACCTAAAGGAATATTACAAAAAAGAATTAAAGCTAATCGGCTATAAAGACGTAACCCTAGCCGCTTGCCCTGGCAAATGCTTCCCCCGGCCGAAATTAAAGCAAAAACTAGTTATCCCCGCATGGCAATTAGAAATAATAGAAAAAGCCCTAGAAGCAAACGCCCCTGCCTACGCCCCCATCCCCTTCTACGACTGGATAAAGGA
>CAZUSS010000027.1:5937-21072 GCA_964623245.1 uncultured Syntrophomonadaceae bacterium | reverse complement strand
TATCCTTTTATTAAAATTATTATTAATTTTCGCACCATAAACCTGACTTCCCCATGACTCTTGCAAAATCTTTATTTAAGAGTTCATAATCTATACTACCTATTTTATAACGTGCTACTATAACAATATCATAACTAGTCCTAAGTTTATTCATATTATTACTGATTATTGCACGTAGTTGGCGTTTGGCCTTATTTCTAACAACTGCTTTGCCTATTTTTTTACTGGTTACAATTCCATATCTATTATATTCCAATTTATTAGTTAATATATAGACTATTATATACTTTCCTAATACCTTTTTTCCATTTTTATAGACTGACTTATATTCTTTAGAATTTTTTATCCTATATTTTTTAGCTAGCATCTTTATCATCCCTATAATATGTATAGAAAACCTAGCTTTCATTTAATATGATAATACTTAAAAATAATCCTTTAAAATAAGCATGGTTTACTTATTTCTGACTTTTTAATAAAACAAAAGGTCGTTGAAACACGACCTATGCAGATAAAACCTTTCTACCTTTTTTCCTTCTAGCTGCTATTATTTTTCTTCCACTAGCGGTAGACATCCTTTTTCTAAATCCATGGACCTTTTTCCTTTGTCTATTCTTAGGTTGGTAGGTTCTTTTCATCAGTATCCCTCCTTAAAGTTGTGATACTTTTTAATTTTATGCCTTTGTAGCCACTAATGTCAAGCAAACATATATGATTACTTCTATTTTCATTCTTAATTTGCTATGATATATATTAGATTTTACTAAAATAGGGTCTAGAATTAAATATCTTTTTCATTCTGACTATCTTATCAATTAATCCACAGTTATAATAGTTATCAACAGATCTTTTTTCCACAAAACAACAGGAGGAATTTTTTAAATGTCATTTGTTCGGGATTATGCTGCCGTTTGGCAAAAAGTATTAGATTGCATACGTGAAGAAATTGGAACAACTAGCTTTGATATCTGGTTTTCCATGGTTGAATATACAACTTCCTTAAATGATAAGGTTTATATAACAGTTCCCAATAGTTTAACTAAAGAATGGATAGAAGTACGTTATTCAGAACTTATCCACACTAATTTTAGAGCCCTAACTAATCAGGACATCCAGGTTATATTTACGACCGATACCATAATAGAAAAGGGGCGCTTAGCCTTTCCTTTAAACTCCAAATATACTTTTGATACCTTTGTAGTAGGGAATAGCAATCGCTTTGCCCATGCAGCTTGTTATGCAGTAGGGGAATCACCTTTTAAAGCCTACAATCCTTTATTTATATATGGGGGAGTGGGCTTAGGCAAAACACACCTTATGCAGGCTATCGGCCATCATATACTACATAAACATCCTACACACTCTATAATGTATGTTTCATCAGAACAATTTACCAATGATCTAATTTCAGCCATAAAAGATGACACTACTTCTGGATTCAGGCAAAAGTATAGAAGTATTGATGTACTATTAATAGATGATATTCAATTTCTTGCTGGCAAAGAAAGAACCCAGGAAGAATTCTTCCATACCTTTAATACCTTATATGAATCTAATAAGCAATTAGTAATATCTAGTGATAGACCCCCTAGAAATATCCCTACTTTAGAGGATAGATTGAGATCACGTTTTGAATGGGGCTTAATTACCGATATCCAAATCCCTGATCTAGAAACCAGAATAGCCATACTCAGAAAAAAGGCCCAGACTGATAACATTAATATCCCTTATGATGTCATTGATTATATTGCTAATTATATAGATTCTAATATTCGGGAATTAGAAGGTGCCCTAATAAGACTGGTAGCTTTTGCTACAGTTAATAAAAAACCACTAAATATGGCTACTGCTAGTGAGGCCCTAAAAGATATCTTACCTCCACCCCGACCTAAAAAGATTACCATAGAGACTATACAGAAAACCGTTTGCCAGTATTATAATATTAATATGAATGAATTATTATCCAAAAAAAGACATAGACAGGTAGTGTTTCCTCGGCAAATAGCCATGTATTTATGCCGTAATATGACAGATGCCTCCTATCCGCAAATAGGAGACCAGTTTGGTGGTCGTGATCATACTACTGTGCTCCATGCCCACGATAAAATAGAAAAACAGATTGAAACAGATAATGAATTAAAATTATCCCTAAAAGAGTTATCCAGAAAAATTGATCCTAATTTTACTTTTTAGATAATCTAATCCACAAGTTTGTTAACTGCTTTAAAAGTGAATACTTAGCAGCTGTGATAGCTTGTCCACATATTAAGTCTACCTACTACGACTACTACTAGCTTCTAATAAATAATAAATAAGAGATGGGGGAACAACATGAATTTTCAAGTAGATAAAAAAGTATTGTCCACTTTGACTACCTTAGTACACCGGGCTGCTTCTAATAAGAGTAATATTTCTTCCTTAACTGGTATTCTTATAGAAGTAAACCATGAGAATGGTTTAACTATGACGGCTACCGATATGGAAATAGGTATAAAAGCCTCCTCTAAGGAAGTAAAAATAGAAAAGGAAGGTTTAGTTTTAGTTAATGCCCATTATTTTGCCGATTTTATAAAATTACTGCCCGATACAAATATAAGCGTGGAGTTAAACCACGATACATCCCGTCTAAATATTACTTATGGTAGGTCTACTGGATTTATTAATATTTATAATGAACAGGAATACCCAAATCTGCCTATAAGTAAAATGATTGATAAATTTTCTATACCCCAATATATTCTCAAAGAAGCATTAAGAAAAACTGCATTTGCGGCGGCAGCTAATCATTTTAGACCTGTCTTTACCGGGGTTTTATTTGACATTTTGGAAAATGGTAAACTAAATATAGTAGCCTCTGATACCCATCGTTTGGCCCATTATACCTATATTCTTCCAGATAAAAATTTAGAACCTTTTAATTTTATCATTCCTAGTAGAACAGTTAATGAATTACTGAGATTATTGGATGATACTGAAGAAGAGCTTAATATAGCCTTCAGTGAAAATAATGTAATTTTCTATTATGGTGATGTTATTTTGCTTTCCCGCTTGATTGATGGCCAATACCCTAACTATGAAAATGTTATTCCTAAAAATTTCAATACTAAAGTAAATATGGATCCAAAATACTTAGTAACCACTTTAGAAAGGGCCAAAGTAATGCCTATGGATGATAAAATTAAAATCCAACACGTGAAATTTGAGTTTAACGAAATAGAGGCCGTCATTACTACCCACTCTGAAAAAGTAGGCGAAATTGAGGAAATCTTGGAATATAATAATACATTAGAGGGAGAAAGCGAATTAAAAATATCTTTTAATACTAATTACTTTTTAGAAATAGCTAAGATCTATGATACTGAATGTGAAGAAATTACTATTAAATTATCTGGTGCTTTAAGTCCAGCCTTAGTAGTCAATCCTAATAAAGAGAATTATCTTTATGTATTAGTCCCCCTAAGGACTAGTAATTAAAAGGAGTATGTGAAATAAATTTTGAAAATTAGCCAATTAAGGGTTGTTAATTTTAGAAATATTAAAAGTTTAGAATATCATCCCCAGGCAGGTTTAAATATTATTTTGGGCAAAAATGCCCAAGGTAAGACTAATCTATTAGAAGCTATCTATATGGCATCTGGAAACAAATCTTTCAGGACCAATTCTGATAAAGATTTATTAAACTATGATGCGACAAATTTTACTATTCGTTCCCAGTATAATTATGAGGGTAGGGATTTTACCCAACTTTTAACCTATGACCTTAATTCTAGTAAGATAATAAAAATTAATAATAAAAAAGTAAAGCTAAACCACGATGATTTACTTAAGGTTGTCTTATTTACCCCGGATGATTTATTTTTAATCAAAGGTTCACCAGCTAAAAGGCGTAATTTTTTAGATTTTGTTTTAAAACAGATCATTGGTGATTATAATTTATCTTTAGATAGTTTTACCAAGTTACTTAGAAAAAGGAATTTATTATTAAAAAATGAGCAAACTAATAGTAAAAGCTTTAACATAGTAAATGATTTGTATGTTGAGAATGCTAGTAAATTAATATTTTTGCGTTTAAATTTTATTTCACTTTTCGATGAAATAGCCAGCGATATTTTTATGGACATAAATAATAATAAAAATTATTTAAAAATTCGCTATGCTCTTTCCTTTCCTGTCAATAGTGGTAAAATTAATCTGGATATACTGAAAAATGCTTTATATGAACAACTTACAAGAAGAGCCGATGTAGAAAAACTGAGGAAAAACACTATGGCAGGTCCTCATTTAGATGATTTGCATATCTATCTCGATAATAGGATGGCAAAAACCTTTGCTTCCCAAGGACAACAAAGGAATATTGTAATTGCTATGAAATTAGCGGAACTCAGGGCATTTAAAAAGGTAAAAAATTTTTATCCCTTATTTTTATTAGATGAGGTTTTATCTGAACTTGATAAGGAAAAAAGGCAATTATTAATTAATGAGCTTAATACTGCTGAATACCAAAGTTTTTTAACTTCTGTCAATTTAGATAATCTTAATTTGGATAATAAAAATATTAAAATAATAGAAAATGGCCAATTAACTTAGGAAGGAGAATAATTATGTATATTCATTTGGGGAATAATTATGTTATTTCTGCTCGAAGCATAATTGCTATTTTAAATATTGAGAATTCCATTTCAGAAGATATTGATGATATTATGCATGTGGCAATAGATGAAAAAAAATTGATTAATATTAGCGATAATGAAAAGAAAAAAGCTTTAATTATATGCGAAGATAATGTTTATATTTCTCCGATTTCATCTTTGACTTTATACAAGAGATCGCTTAACTACCATAAGGAGGGCATATATTTTGAACGAAGTCCAAAATCAAAATAGCTATAATGCTGCAGATATTCAAGTATTAGAGGGCCTGGAAGCAGTTAGAAAAAGGCCAGGTATGTATATAGGCTCAACTGGACCACGTGGTTTACATCACATTGTTTTTGAAATAGTAGATAATAGCATTGACGAATCGGTTGACGGCTATTGTGATCTTATTTCTATTACTATCCATCAGGACAATAGTGTTACGGTTTCTGATAATGGTAGGGGAATACCTGTAGATACTCATCCTATGGCTGGTATACCTGCGGTAGAAGTAATATTGACTACCCTTCATTCTGGAGGAAAATTTGGTGGCAGCAACTATAGTACATCTGGAGGCTTACACGGGGTAGGCCTTTCGGCAGTAAATGCCCTTTCTGCTAGAATGACAGTAAATATTAATAGGGATGGTAAGGTTTATAAACAAGTCTATGAAAAGGGGATTCCCGTCAGCGATTTAGAGGTTATCGGCGAAACTAAGAAAACTGGCACAACTATTCATTTTGTCCCTGATGAGACCATATTTGATTCCATTGTTTTTGAAAACGATATTATTATTCAACGCTTAAGGGAACTCTCATTTTTAAATAAAAACATCACTATCAACTTCCTAGATGAAAGAGAAAATATAGCAAAAAAACTGCATTCCTCGGAAGGTTTAATTGATTTTGTAAGATATGTTAATAGGAGCAAGGAAGTTATTAATGATAAAACTATATATTTTGAAACTAAAAAAGAAGATACCATTGTAAAAGTGGCCATTCAATATAATAGCGGTTACAGTGAGAACCTATATTCCTTTGCTAACAATATTAGGACTCAAGAAGGTGGTACCCATGAAATAGGCTTTAAAAACGGCTTAACTAGGGTAGTCAATGATTATGCCAGAAGAAATGGATATTTGAAAGATAATGAGGCTAACTTGTCTGGTGAGGATATTCGGGAAGGTATGGTCGGCATCATATCTATCTTAGTGAAGGAACCGCAATTCGAAGGACAAACTAAAACTAAGTTAGGTAATATGCATATTCGGGGGATTGTAGAAGGGGCGGTTTTTGATAGTGTAGAAAACTACTTGAATGAAAATCCCCCTATAGCAAGAAGAATTTTAGAAAAAGCTATTTCGGCTCGTCGGGCTCGGGAGGCTGCAAAAAAGGCCCGGGAATTGACCAGAAGAAAAAGTGCGCTTGAATCTACTTCCTTACCTGGGAAATTGGCAGATTGCAGCAATAAAAATCCTGCTGAATCCGAACTTTTTATAGTTGAAGGTGATTCAGCGGGTGGTTCGGCTAAACAAGGGCGGGATAGAAACATTCAAGCCATTCTACCCCTGAAGGGAAAAATATTAAATGTGCAAAGGGCTAGGTTAGATAGGGTCCTGTCCAATGAGGAAATCAGAGCCATGATAACTGCTATTGGCGCTGGCATTGATGATGATTTTGATATATCAAAGGCCCGCTACCATAAAATTTTTATTATGACGGATGCGGATGTGGATGGTTCCCATATTAGGGTCTTGTTATTGACCTTCTTTTACCGCTATATGCGGGAATTAATTGAACATGGCTATATCTATATAGCCCAGCCCCCTTTGTTTGGGATTAAAAGGGGTAATGAGGTCCATTATTTTCATGAGGAAGAAAAACTGAACGAATTTATAGAGGACTCGGGTAAGAAATGGAGCATCCAGCGTTATAAGGGTCTGGGGGAAATGAATCCTGAACAGTTATGGGAAACTACTATGGATCCAGATAACCGTACCATTTTGCAAGTAAATATTGACGATGCTATTAGGGCAGATGAAATTTTCTCCGATTTGATGGGGGAAAATGTAGAACCAAGAAGGGAATTTATCCAGGCTAATGCTAAATTTATAAGAAATCTGGATATTTAAGAGGTGATTTAATTGGCAGAAGGCAATTTATTTGAAAAAACCATAGCTATTGATATAGAGAAGGAAGTAAAAAAGTCCTTTTTGGAATATTCGATGAGTGTCATTGTTTCTCGGGCTATTCCTGATGTTAGGGATGGTTTAAAGCCTGTACACCGTAGGATTCTATATGCCCTTAGTGACCAGGGTATGACCCACGATAAACCCCATAAGAAATCGGCTTTTATAGTCGGTGAAGTTATGGGTAAATACCATCCTCATGGGGATAGTGCCATATATAATACTATGGTTAAGATGGCCCAGGATTTTTCTATGCGCTATCCACTTATTGATGGGCATGGAAACTTCGGTTCGATTGATGGTGATTCAGCAGCAGCCATGAGGTATACCGAAAGCCGCATGGCCCGCATAGCTTCGGAATTGTTAAAGGATATAGATAAGGATACCGTAAATTGGCGGCCTAATTATGATGATAGTCGAGAAGAACCAGAGGTCTTACCTGCTAGGATTCCTAATTTATTAATTAATGGTTCCACTGGTATAGCGGTGGGTATGGCAACTAATATACCCCCCCATAATCTGACGGAAATACTTGATGGACTGACTATGCTTATTAATAATCCAGAGGTAACTATTGACGAATTAATCGAAGTTGTTAAAGGACCAGATTTTCCGACCGCTGGAATCATTATGGGTACTGCGGGGATAAAGCAGGCATACCATACGGGCCGTGGCAGTATTAGAATTAGGGCCAAGCATGAAATTATAGAAAGAAAAAGCGGAAGAAACTCTATAATAATAACCGAGATTCCTTATCAAGTTAATAAGTCTAGGTTAGTGGAAAAAATCGCTGAACTAGTCAGGGATAAGAAAGTCGAAGGTATTGTGGATTTGCGGGATGAATCCGATAGGAAAGGGATTCGGATAGTTATAGATGTGAGACGGGACATTAATATAAATGTGCTAATCAACAAGCTTTTTAGGTATTCGCAATTAGAAGGCAGTTTTGGTTTTAATATGCTAGCACTAGTCCATGGACAACCTCAATTATTGAATTTAAAACAAATGCTAGAATATTATCTAGAACATAGGCAAGATGTAATTACCCGTAGGACTAAGTATGAATTAAGGTTAGCCCTAGATAGACTACACATTGTGGAAGGACTACGTAGAGCTATTGACCACTTAGATGAAATAATAGAAATAATAAGGGGCAGTAAGGATAGGGAGACAGCTAGACAAGCTCTGATTGCACAATTTGATTTCACCGAAATCCAGGCCAATGCTATTTTGGATATGCGCTTAGCCCAATTAACTGGTTTGGAAAGAAGTAAATTAGAGGAAGAATTTAATCAATTATTAGATAGAATAGCCGATTTTAAGGATATTTTAGCTAGGCCAGAGCGGGTTTTACTTTTGATTAAGGAAGACATAGAAGATATTAGGAAAAGATATGGTGATGAAAGAAGAACCGAAATCAGTTTAGATGATGGAGAATTTAACATTGAGGACTTTATAGATGAACACGAAGTAGTTATTACCCTGAGCAATCGGGGCTATATAAAAAGGCAGCCTTTAGACACTTACCGGGCTCAGAGGCGGGGTGGTAGGGGCATTAGCGCCACAACGACTAGGACAGAAGATTTCGTAACTAATATATTAGTTACTAGTGTATTAGCTGATATTCTGTATTTTACTAACCAAGGTCGGGTTTTCAGTAATCGGGCTTTTAACATTACTGAGGCCTCTAGGCAGGCTAGGGGTCTACCCCTAATTAATTTCTTAGAACTTAGGCCCGAGGAAAAGGTTACTACTATTATTTCGGCTAAGGATTATAAAAAAGGAAACCTAATAATGGTTACCCGCAAGGGGATCATTAAGAAGGTAGCCCTATCTGCTTTTGAGAATATTCGCCGAAATGGCTTAATTGCTGTTGGATTGCGCGAAGACGATGAATTAGTAGAAGTCATTAGGGTAAGGAAAAACGAAGTAATTATGTTGGTTAGCGCTAAAGGCCAATCTATATCCTTTATTGAAAGGCAAGTTAGGAGAATGGGACGGACAGCCACGGGTGTAATAGGTATTTCCTTAGATGATGATGATTATGTTATTGGTATGGATAAGTATAGGGAAAATGCAGATGTTTTGCTAGTTACTGAAAATGGCTATGGTAAAAGGGTTAGTTTAGAAGAATTTAAGACCCAAAACCGGGCTGGGAAAGGCTTAAAATCTATTGTCATAACCAAAAGAAACGGCTATTTAGTAGGCTTTAAAGTGGTCACTCCAGATGATGAAATAGTAATCTTAACCAATGAGGGTCATATTATAAGACTCTTAGCTGGTGATATATCAGAACAAAAACGCTATTCAAGGGGTGTTTTGTTGATGCGTATTGATAAAGAGGACCAAATATCGGCTGTAGCCCGTTTCAAGATAGAGGAAGAAAATGAAGAAGATACAGAATAAACAAATAAAATCTAGAATAACTGTACAAACCCTAGTTAAATATTATACAATCTAGAACATAAATTTATTTAGTTTAATCCTACTGGAGGGACAAAGTTTATGGGACAAAGGGATACAATAAAAGGAAAGACTGATTTAGCTGAAAAGCTTAAGGGTGGAGTAATAATGGATGTTACTACCCCCGAACAAGCTAAAATAGCTGAAGAATCCGGTGCTTGTGCAGTTATGGCTTTGGAAAGGGTACCTGCAGATATTAGGGCTGAAGGTGGAATTGCCCGGATGGCTGATCCTACTATAATTTTAGCCATTAAAGATGCAGTTTCTATTCCAGTTATGGCTAAATGTCGTATAGGACATTTGGTAGAGGCCCAGATATTACAGAGCTTGGAAATTGATTTCATAGATGAAAGTGAAGTGCTAACACCAGCAGATGATAGATTTCATATTAATAAAAACAATTTTGAGGTTCCCTTTGTATGTGGGGCCAGAAATTTAGGGGAGGCACTACGCCGTATTGGTGAAGGTGCTGCTATGATTAGAACTAAAGGGGAACCAGGCACTGGTGATATAATTGAGGCTGTAAGACATATTCGTCAAGTCAATGATGAAATAAGATGGCTTGCTAGTCTACCTGAGGAGGAACTAATGTCGGCGGCTAAGGAGTTACAAGCCCCCTATGACTTAGTCTTGGCAGTTAAAAAGTTAAAAAGGTTACCTAGGGTAAACTTTGCGGCTGGGGGTATTGCTACTCCAGCAGATGCAGCCCTTATGATGCAACTCGGTTGTGATGGCATATTTGTTGGCTCAGGTATTTTTAAGTCGGGTGACCCTGTTAAGAGGGCTAAAGCTATCGTTATGGCTACCAAGCATTATAAGGATGCAAAGATATTAGCCGAAATATCCAAAGACTTAGGTGAGCCAATGGTAGGTATTAATATAAGCACACTTAAGCCCGAAGAAAGAATGCAAGATAGGGGCTGGTAGGAAATGAAAGGTATTAATACCTTGAAATTGGGGTATAATTTCAAGGAAACCACTTAAGATATTAAGATTTTAAGATAAGACCTTGAAATCTATTTAATAATATAATATAATTCAGTCAAATTAATTTTTAAAATGCGATGCAAGGGCATAGTAGAAGTAATATCCTGCTAAAGAGAGCTGATATTTGGTGTAAGTCAGTGCAGGAGGGCTTTGAATCCACCCCGAAGCAGTCTGTTAAAAGCAGTACCGGTAGTAACGTTATAACTTAAAGTGGGTGTTAAACACCAACAAGGGTGGCAACGCGGGAAATAACCTCTCGTCCCTAATTAGGGGCGAGGGGTTTTTTGTATATATATTTATTTTAGCAACCAAGGAGGTTTTAATTAATGACAGGGGAACAGTTTCTTTTGCTTCCTGGACCGACACCTATACCGGATAGGGTTTTAAGGGCCATGAATAGACCTATGATCAACCATAGGGGGCCTGAATTTAAGGATATAATCTTGGAGGTAATTGAGGGAGCAAAAGAAATTTATAAGACTAAACATCATTTGCTGGTCTATCCTTCTTCTGGTACTGGTGCCTTGGAGGCAGCTATAGTCAATTTTCTTTCCCCCGGGGATAAAGTTTTAGCTATTTCGATTGGTGTTTTTGGCCAGAGGTTCGCCAAAATTGCTAGGGGCTTTGGTGCCCAAGTAGAGGAAATTAAGGTGGAGTGGGGGAAGGCTGTTGATCCCCAGATTATAAAAGATAGAATAGCTCAGGATCATAAGGCGGAAATTAAAGCTATTCTAATAACCCATAATGAAACTTCAACTGGCGTTTTTAATGAAGTTAATTTGTTGAAAGATCTACTAGGTGACCACCCTGCCCTTATTATAGTCGATGCGGTAAGTAGTTTAGCCGCCCTAGATGTGAGGATGGATGAATGGGGACTAGATGTGGTCATTAGCGGTTCGCAAAAGGCTTTCATGGTTCCACCTGGTTTAGGTTTAATTGCCTTTAACGAGCGGGCCCTAAAAGCCCATGAAGAATCAAGAATGCCTAAATTTTATTGGGATATTAAACTAGGCATGCAATACCTAGAAAAGGGTCAGACTCCTTTTACACCTGCTATTTCCATATTTTATGGTTTACAAGAATCAGTACGTATGATGCTAGAGGAAGGTGTAGAAAATATAATAGACCGACATTTAAGATATCGGGAAATGGTACGCTCCAGTATAAAAGAAATGGGGCTGGAGCTACTAGCAAGTGATGACAATGCTTCGCCTGCAGTAACATCAGTTAAAGCACCCTTAGGAATAGGGGCTGACCAGATAAGGGAGGTAATGCTTGCTGACTATAATATTGTTTTGGCTGGGGGACAACAATCCCTAGAAAATGTGATTTTTCGTATTGGTCACTTAGGTTATATTAGGGAACTCGATTTATTGGCAGTATTAGCTGCCTTAGAAATGACTTTAGTAAAATTAGGTTTTGAATTGGAATTAGGTTGTGGGATAAAGAAAGCCCAATCTCTATTATTTAAAAACTTATTAAATCGAAAGGAGAATTAAGGTGGAAAGAAAAAGAGTTATAGTTACTGAACGTATAGCTGAGGAAGGTCTAGATATATTAAGAAAAGAAGTAGATGTGGATTTTAGGGATGGCATAGCTAGGGAAGAACTGCTTAATATAATACATGAATATGATGCTTTAATCGTCAGAAGTGTAACCAAAGTAAATGAGGAATTAATTGCCAAAGCCACCAAACTTAAGGTAGTAGGACGGGCTGGTAATGGTATAGATAATATAGATGTTGATACCTGTACCCGCTATGGGGTAGTGGTAGCCAATACACCTGATAGTAATACTATTTCCGCTGCTGAACAGACAGTGAGCCTACTTTTGGCCTCTGTACGTAATACAGCGTGGGCTAATAATTTTCTCAAGGGTGGCACTTGGGACCGCAAGCCCTTTAGAGGTATTGAATTATATGATAAAACCGTAGGCATAGTCGGTTTAGGTAGAATAGGCTCTATGGTAGCAACTAGGTTAAAGGCCTTTAACATGAAGGTCTTGGCCTATGATCCCTATATTTCTGATGAACGCTTTGCCAGGTTTGGAGCCGAGAAAAAAGAGACTCTAGAAGAATTAGTAAAGGAATCTGATTTTATTTCGGTTCATACCCCTAGGAATGAAGAAACTATGCATATGCTGGATGAAAAGATGTTTGCTTTGGCTAAAGATGGGGTAGGGGTAGTCAATTGCGCCCGGGGTGGCATAATCAAGGAAGCAGCCCTACTAGAAGGGCTAAAATCCGGAAAGGTTAAATCTGCTGGATTAGATGTTTTTGAAAAGGAACCAGCCATCGACAATCCCTTATTTGAATTTAATAATGTAGTGGTTACTCCCCACCTAGGAGCCGATACCTTTGAAGCCCAGAAAAGGGTGGGGGAAAATATAGCCGAACAGGTCATAAAGGCCCTAAGAGGTGAGATTGTTCCTAATGTAGTCAATCTACCTACTATGCTGACTGGGGAATTAAATTATCTAAGACCCTACATCAATTTAGCTGAAAAAATGGGCAGCATTTACCACCAGTTAGAAAAATCCCCGGTAAGTAGGGTAGAACTGACTTTCAGTGGTCCCATTACTATGAATGAAACCGAGATATTATCAGTTGCCTTTTTAAAAGGGCTATTAGAAAGGGTTGTGCGTGACAAGGTTAGTTATGTTAATGCCAAGCTCTTAGCAGATGATCGGGGTATTAAAATTTATGAAAACAAGGAAGCCCAAAGCAGCAAAAGGTATAAGAATGTCATAACTGCTAAGGTCCTTAATAACGACAAGAGCTTGGAACTAGTAGGGACTTTATCTAGGGCCAGAAATCCTCTTTTGGTAGAAATTAACGATTTTGAAACCGAAACTGATTTACAAGGATATGTGGTCATGGTGGAAAATGAAGACCGTCCCAGGGTTATTGGGCCTTTCGCCACTTTCCTCGGTGATGAAGGGGTAAATATAGCATCCATGAAGGTAGCGCGCAAAACTAAAGGAGATACAGCGGTAATGCTAGTCAATGTAGATAATAAGGTGAGTGAAGAAGTTTTAGAAAAACTTAGCATGGTCGATGGGATTATCAGTAGGCCCCGTTTATTACATTTTTAATCTATGACCAAGAAAAAATAAGGGGGTTTACTAATGTTAGATTATAAATTAATCAGAGCTAATCCGGAGTTAGTTAAGGCAGCTTTATTAAAAAGAAACATTACAGATGGTCTGGAAAGGTATATAGAGCTAGATGAGGATAGGAGAAAAATCCTTATGGAAGTGGAGGAACTCAAAAAGTTTCGCAATTCCTCCTCCCAGGAAGTAGGTAGGCTAAAAAAAGCTGGTCAAGACCCGACTGAGATTATGGAAAAAGTCCGCCAAGTAGGACAAGAGATTAAGGAATATGATGATAAGCTCAAAGTTATAGAAAAGGAGTCAGAGGATATTCTTTTAACTTTGCCTAATTTGCCCCACGAATCCGTGCCCATAGGTCTAGATGAAGAAAGTAATGAGGAAATTAGGAAATGGGGGGAGCCTCCCAACTTCGATTTTGCACCTCTGCCTCATTGGGATGTGGGCACTAATCTGGATATATTAGATTTCGAAAGGGCGGCTAAACTGTCTGGAGCTAGATTTACAGTCTATAAGGATGCAGGGGCTCGCTTAGAAAGGGCCATAATCAACTTCTACCTAGATATTCATACTGCTGAACATGGCTACCGGGAGATATTAACACCTTTTATGGTAACAGATGATTGTATGATAGGCACGGGGCAACTGCCTAAATTTGCGGAAGATATGTTTAAATTGCAGGATAGGGAAATGTACCTAATTCCGACTGCTGAAGTGACCTTGACTAATCTTTACCGAGAAGAAATATTAGATATATCCGATTTACCCATGTACTTGACGGCTTACTCTCCCTGTTTCAGAGCTGAAGCTGGTTCACATGGGCGGGACACCAGGGGAATTATTCGGCAACACCAGTTCAATAAAGTGGAACTAGTCAAGTTAACTGAACCAGATAAATCATACCAAGAATTAGAAAAGATGACTCTGGATGCCCAAAGGGTACTACAATTGTTGGGACTTCCTTATCGAGTAGTGGTACTATCCACTGGAGATATGGGCTTTTCAGCCGCTAAAACCTATGATATTGAAGTTTGGATGCCAAGTTATGCTGCTTATAGGGAAATTTCCTCCTGTTCCAATTGTGAGGATTTCCAGGCTCGTAGGGCCAATATTAGATACCGCCCTGCCCCTACGGAAAGGCCAAGGTTTGTGCATACTTTGAATGGCTCTGGGGTGGCCATTGGACGGACGGTGGCAGCTATTTTAGAAAATTATCAGCAGGAGGATGGTTCAGTTATTGTACCTGAAGTTTTGCAGCCTTATATGGGTGGTATTAAGCAAATAAAAAAAGCGGGTCAATGATAGCTATGTGACTTATTGACAAGGAATATTAGCATATGTTATACTTTCATTTGCATTAAAAAAGATAGGTCATATTTTTGGAGGAGTGTCCGAGTGGTTGAAGGAGGCGGTCTTGAAAACCGTTGAATCTTTGCGGGTTCCGTGGGTTCGAATCCTACCTCCTCCGCCATAACTGAAGAATTCTTAATTTTGAATTGTGAATTTTGAATAAAGGAAGGGAAGCATAGCTTTCCTACTATAATTAAAAATTAAGAATATGGAGAGATGGCCGAGTTGGCTGAAGGCGCTCGCCTGCTAAGCGAGTAGATGGGTAATACTGTCTCGCGGGTTCGAATCCCGCTCTCTCCGCCATTTTACTAAAAAAATCTTAATTGTGCGCCCGTAGCTCAGCTGGATAGAGTGACAGACTACGAATCTGGAGGTCCGGGGTTCGAATCCCTGCGGGCGCGCCAT
>CAZUSS010000027.1:0-5837 GCA_964623245.1 uncultured Syntrophomonadaceae bacterium | reverse complement strand
AGTGACAGACTACGAATCTGGAGGTCCGGGGTTCGAATCCCTGCGGGCGCGCCATAACTGAAAAATTCTTAATTGTGAATTTTGAATTGGGAATAAAGGAAGGAAAGCATAGCTTTCTTACTATAATTAAAAATTAAGAATTAAGCATTAAAAACTGAAAAGATATGCGCCCGTAGCTCAGGTGGATAGAGCAATGGTTTCCTAAACCATGTGCCAGGGGTTCGAATCCTCTCGGGCGTACCATTTGGCGGTGATGTCCCATTTCTAGGGATGATGAACTATACATGAGGCTGGCTTTTTACTTGGCTATTAAGGCCGCCCAGCTTGGGGAAGTGCCGATTGGTGCAATAATTGTCCTAGATGATGAAATTATTGCCTGGGCCCATAATGAAAAGGAAATGAGACAAGATGCTACTTGCCATGCTGAACTTTTAGCTATGCAAAGGGCAGCTGCTTATTTAGGCAGATGGAGACTAACGGATGCAACTCTGTATACGACCTTAGAGCCTTGTGCTATGTGTGCGGGCGCTATGGTTAATGTACGTCTAAAGCGTTTAGTTTTTGGGACTCAGGACTTAAAATCTGGAGCCGCAGGCTCTATTTTAAATATTTTACAAGATAGCCAATTAAACCATCAGGTGGAGATTTGTGCAGGTGTTTTAGACAAGGAATCTGCTGAGCTGCTTAGTAGGTTTTTTACTGATTTGAGGAGAGATGGCCGAGTTGGACGAAGGCGCTCGACTCGAAATCGAGTAGGCGGCTAATCCCCGTCTCGTGAGTTCGAATCTCACTCTCTCCGCCATAACTGAAGAATTATTAATTTTGAATGAAAGAAGGAAAGCATAGCTTTCCTACTATAATTAAGAATTAGGAATTAAAAATTAAAAATTTATTTTATGTGGAGAGGTGGCTGAGTACGGCTGAAGGCGCTCGATTGGAAATCGAGTAACGTTTGAAAGCGTTCGTGGGTTCGAATCCCACCCTCTCCGCCATAACTGAAGAATTTTGAATTAAAAATTAAGAATTTATAATTCAAAAACATAGCTAGATGTCTAGCTATGTTTTTTTAATGCCTAAGTTTTTTGCTATAATTAAGCTATTGAAATAATAGCATAATTACCCAATCTTGATGAGGAGGAAAAAAGTGACTAATAAAAGGGAAGTAGAAAGAGCCGAACTACACCGTACCATCTGGAATATGGCTAATGATTTAAGGGGGTCTGTAGATGGCTGGGATTTCAAGCAGTATGTCTTAGGTATGCTTTTTTATCGATACATATCGGAGAATATAACCGCTTACATAAATCAAGGTGAACATGAAGCAGGGGACGAAGATTTTGACTATGCAAAATTATCAGATGAAGCTGCAGAAGTTGCTAGGGAGGACCTAGTTAAGACTAAGGGGTTTTTTATCTTACCTAGCCAATTATTTGGAAGCTTGAGGGAAAAGGCCTCGGATGATGAAAACTTAAATGAAACCCTAGAGACCATATTTAAAAACATAGAAGCATCAGCCCGAGGAACTGACAGTGAAGATAATTTCAAGGGCCTTTTCGATGATATAGATGTTAATTCTAATAAGCTAGGCGGCAGTGTGGCCAAAAGAAATGAAAAGTTAGTCAAGCTGATAAATTCAGTAGCAGAAATGCAACTTGGTAATTATCAAGATAATAATATAGATGCCTTCGGTGATGCCTATGAATATTTAATGGCCATGTATGCTTCCAATGCTGGGAAATCAGGGGGAGAGTATTTTACACCCCAAGAAGTATCGGAATTATTAACTAGGATAGCTTTAGTAGGTAAAAGTGAAGTCAATAAGGTCTATGATCCAGCCTGTGGTTCTGGCTCACTGCTTTTGCAATCCGCCAAAATTCTCGGGAAAGACAAGGTTAGGCTAGGATTTTTCGGCCAAGAAATTAATTTAACTACCTATAATCTTTGTAGGATTAATATGTTCCTCCACGATGTAGATTATGATAAATTTGATATTGCTCACGCCAACACTCTCACCGATCCTGTTCACTGGGATGATGAGCCCTTTGAAGTAATTGTTTCCAATCCTCCTTATTCTATTCGATGGGATGGGGATGCCAACCCTCTGCTTATAAATGATCCAAGATTCTCAGCGGCAGGGGTATTAGCCCCTAAGTCTAGGGCAGACCTAGCTTTTGTTATGCATAGTCTGGCTTGGTTGGCTACTAACGGCAGTGCAGCTATTGTATGTTTCCCCGGGGTCATGTATAGGGGAGGAGCCGAAAAAAAGATTCGCCAATACCTAATAGATAATAACTATATAGAGGCCATTATCCAGTTACCAGAAAATCTGTTTTTCGGGACTTCAATCGCTACTTGTATTATGGTCTTAAAAAAATCCAAGCCTGAAAATACTACCCTATTCATTGATGCTTCTAAAGAATTCATAAAAATAACCAACAATAATAAATTGACGGCCGAAAATATAGAAAAAATCGTCAGGACATATGCAAATAAAGAGGAAATACAATACTTTTCTAAGCTAGTAGCCAATAGCGAAATTGCTGAAGAAGATTATAACCTATCTGTTTCTACCTATGTAGAGATAGAAGATACTAGGGAGATAATTGATATAGCAGAGCTCAATAAGGAAATAAAAACAATAGTGGCTAGACAGGAAGCTTTAAGAAATGAGATAGATAAAATCGTGGCAGAAATAGCGTTATCATAATTTAAGTTGGGGGGACTAAAAGTGAACAAAAAGATGGAATTTCTAATCTATAACACACCTGAAGGAAATGTTGCTATTAATGCTGTTATAAAAAATGAAACCATCTGGCTAACGCAAAAGCTAATGGCGGAGTTATTCGATTGTACAACTGATAATATATCACTACATTTAAGAAATATTTATAAAGAAGGGGAATTAAGCAAGTTTGCAACTAGCGAGGAATTCTCGGTAGTTCAGCAAGAGGGCTCCAGAAATGTTACAAGAAAAATAGCCTTCTATAACCTTGATGCCATTATTTCTGTAGGTTACCGAGTAAATTCCCGCAGAGCAACCCAATTTAGAATTTGGGCCACTAAAATACTCAGAGAGTATATGATAAAAGGTTTTGTTTTGGATGACTGCTTGCTAGAAAAATCAACTATCCGAAAATTCCAGATAGTTCAGACTAGGGACAATATGCAGGTTGTAGACAGATTTTATGAAAGTGATTTTGATAGATTTATCTTAGAAAACGGGGGCAGGGTAGATGAGTAAACTGGATAGATTGATAAAAGAATTATGTCCAGATGGGGTGGAGTATAGGAAAATAGACGAAATAGGTCAATTTTATGGTGGTTTATCGGGTAAAAACAAAGACGATTTTATTGATGGAAATGAAAAACTTATTACCTATATGAATATATTCTCTAATATTGAAATTGATTTAAGTATAAATGATAAAGTAACAATAAAAGAGAATGAAAAACAAAATATAATTGAATATGGGGATATTATATTTACTGCTTCTTCAGAATCTTTATTTGAAAGCGGCATGTCATCAGTATTAACAGTAGATACAGATGAAAAACTTTATTTAAATAGTTTTTGTTTTGGACTTAGATTAAATAATCAAAATTTATTATATCCTAGTTTTTCAAAGTATTTATTTAGATCAGAAATGGTAAGAAAACAGATAATAAAAGCTGCGAATGGGGTAACAAGGTTTAATTTATCTAGAAAAAGAATGGGTAACATATCTATCCCTCTACCACCTCTCCCTATTCAAAAAGAAATAGTGCGTATTCTGGATAAATTCACTGAGCTGACAACCGTGTTAACTGAGCAACTTATAACCGAGCTTACAGCTAGGAAGAAACAATATGAATATTATCGGGATGAATTATTGACTTTTGGGGATGAGGTGGAATGGAAGGAATTAAGGGAAATAGGTGAATTAATAAGAGGAAGCGGACTATTAAAATCTGATTTTAAGGAAGAGGGTTTTCCTTGTATTCATTATGGGCAAATACATACTTATTATGGTACAAGTGCCGATAAAACAATATCATTTGTTTCATATGATTTATCTAAGAAACTGAAAAAGGCTAAAAAGGGAGATGTCCTTATAGCGGGAGTAAGTGAAAATGTTAAGGATATATGTAAACCCTTAGCATGGCAAGGTGGAGATGTAGCTATTGGTGGGGATATGTTTGCCTTTAGACATAAGCAAAACAGCAAATATATAGCCTATTTGTTGCAAACAAGTAATTTTAGTAGATACAAGGAAAGATTTGCCCATGGTGCAAAGGTAACAAGATTAAGGCAGGACAAGTTATTGTCTTACAAAATCCCCATCCCACCACTTGCCGAACAAGAACGAATCGTTGCTATTTTAGATAAATTTGATGCACTGGTTAATGATATTTCTATTGGTTTACCTGCTGAAATAGAAGCTAGGCAAAAACAATATGAATATTATCGGGACAAATTATTAACCTTCAAGGAAAAACACAGCCCTGTGTAGGGGCAAGAAAGGGAATACATATCTAGTAAAGGGGGGTTATTATGAATTACAATATCATAGCTAGTACTGATGAGGTAACGGTTGTTGCTGAATATGCACCGGAATACAGGGTAGAGGGGCAGAAACACCAATCTGAAGCTGCCCTGGAAAAAGAGTTTATTAGACTGCTAGAATCCCAAGGCTATAAATATTTCTCCGTAGCAAATGAAGCCGTTTTTATAGATAATCTAAGGCATCAATTAGAAAAGCTCAATGATTTCACCTTTACTGATAATGAATGGGCTCGGTTTTTTACTGGGGTGATAGCTAATGCCAATGAGGGCATAGCCGAAAAAACTAGGAAAATTCAAGAAGACCATGTCCAAGTCCTCAGGCTAGATGATGGTACTTCTAAGAATATTTACTTAATAGATAAAAGGAATATCCATAATAATAGGCTACAGGTTCTAAATCAATACGAAGAAGCTGGTGGTCACCATGTAGCACGCTATGATGTGACTATTTTAGTCAATGGTCTTCCCCTTATACATATAGAACTTAAAAGGCGGGGAATCGCCATTAGGGAAGCCTTTAATCAGATTAACCGTTATCAAAGGGATAGTTTCTGGGCCGGTTATGGCTTTTTTGAATATGTCCAGCTTTTTGTAATTTCTAATGGTACCCACACCAAGTATTATAGCAATACCACTAGGGAAGCCCATATTAAAGAACAAAGTGCCTCTACTAGGCGAAGGAGCAAAAAAACTAGTAATAGTTTTGAATTTACTAGTTACTGGGCTGATGCTAATAATAGGATTATTCCTGACCTAGTGGATTTTACTAAGACCTTTTTTGCTAGGCATACTATCTTAAATATTCTCATCAAATATTGTGTATTTACTAGTGAGGATTTACTTTTGGTCATGCGACCTTATCAGATTGCCGCTACCGAAAGGATTTTAAATAGGATTACTATTGCCACTAACTATAAAAAGACGGGCACTATAGAGGCAGGTGGATATATTTGGCATACTACTGGGAGTGGTAAGACTTTAACTAGTTTTAAGGCGGCCATACTTGCTAGTGGCATGCCTTCCATTGATAAGGTTATTTTCGTAGTCGATAGAAAAGATTTAGATTATCAGACTATGAGGGAATACGATAGATTTGAAAAAGGCGCAGCTAATGGTAATAGCTCGACTAGGGTCCTGCAAAGACAGTTAGAGGATAAAAATGGGCGTGGTGGTTACCATGAATATAAGATAATCGTGACCACTATTCAAAAGCTAGATATTTTTATTAGAAAAAACAAGAAACATGATATTTATAAAAAACATGTGGTTTTAATTTTTGATGAGTGTCACCGTT
>CAZUSS010000026.1:7053-21433 GCA_964623245.1 uncultured Syntrophomonadaceae bacterium | reverse complement strand
TTTAGATGGACTGATTTTGTCTGTTTAAAAAGGAGTTTTCACACAGTCTGCCGTCCCCATGTTTGCCTGCGTGTGTTTGGCGGCAGTTGAGGTTGTGAAATTGTTTTCAAACAAAGGTCCGTCCCCATGTTTGCATGTTTGGGGTAATAAAAGGGTTTCAGCTTTTAAAATTAGCTAAAACCCTTGATACTGCTAAGTTATGGTGTCGGGAGGGGGACTTGAACCCCCATGCCTTGCGGCATACGCCCCTCAAACGTACGTGTCTGCCCATTCCACCACCCCGACAAATTTTTTATTCCACTTTTTGAAATTTCCTATCAGAAGGTATTATACAATAGTAATCTAAGCCATGTCAATCCAGGGAACCCCCCTTAGTTATACTTCTTTTTTATCTAGACTAGCATCTTTCCCATCATCGATTGATGGTTTTAATAACTCGATTTGGTACCAGTTTAAGAGACCCATACAATCAACATTGAGCAAATTAACCTCGGGGCCAATTAAGGCATTGGTCTGTTTTTGAAAGAGCCATAAATTGGGGGCATCATCTACTATTATTTCTTCGGCCCTTTTCAGAAGTTTGAGCCTTTCTTGGCTACTTTTTGTCTCGGAACGTGCAGCATCCAGAATTTTATCTACTTGGGGGTTATGGTAGGCCGAAAAGTTGCTAATACCAATTTTAGAACTATGGTATAAAGCATATAAAAAATTATCTGCATCGGGATAGTCTGCATACCAACCCAACCTAAAGAAATTCAGTTTCATTTCCCCCAATTGTTGCTTATAATAATCCCAGTCCATGGCTTGGGTATGAACTTGTAACCCTAGTTCCATAAGTTGTTCAGCTATGGCTTGGGCTACTACTTTATGGCCTTCATCATTATCATAAGTTAAAATAATCGGTTTTAGTCCTTCCCCCATCGGGTATTCGGCTTCGGCTAATAATTCCTGGGCCTTCTGTGGGTCATAGGTATAACCGCGCATTTCTGAATTATAGGCATTGACTCCTATAGGCAATACTGCTTTAACTGGGCGATAAGCCCCACCTAGTACATCATCTACAATCGCTTTGCGATCAATGGCATAATTGAAGGCCCGCCTCAATAGAAAATTACCTGTATAGGGTTCTTGGTTCAGGTTAAAGCACAAGGCATATATTTCGAGTAATGGTTTTTCGACATAGTAGGCTTTATATTTATCATTGTTTTTGATATTTTTTATTTCAGCAAGTGGTACTTTATCCAGATAATCTAATTTACCGTTTTGGTAATCACCAAAGGCCTCTAGGACATCTGTATAAAATTTTATATTTATGGCACTCAATTGGGGGGTATTTTGATGGTATTTCTCATTTTTAATTAGAATAATATTATTTTCTTTTTCCTTTTTTGCCTGGAAAGCAAAAGCCCCAGTTCCGGGTTTTACTTCCACTTCATCTGCCAAATCATAAACCCAAAACATAGGATTGGTTAGCATGGATATGAAAGCTGCATTTGGTTGACTAAACATTACTTTGATAGTATTTTTATCTATTACTTGAATACCCGAAATGTCTGCTGATTTTCCTTCTAATCGTTCATTAACTCCATTTATATATTTGAATAGACTTATATTGTTCCATTCCTTGGTTTGGGAAAAATTATGTTCCCAGGAACTTTTAACATCTTGAGCCGTCAATGGTTTGCCATTATGAAATTTAATATTGTTTTTTAGGGTTAGGGTCAAATTCTTGCCATCGGGGCTATATTTCCAGCTTTTAGCCAATAATGGCTTTATAGTTTTTTCCCTTTCATCATATTTGACTAAACCCTCATACATGGCAGAGGCAATAAGTCTTTCTTCATGGGTGGATAATTTTGCGGGTTCAAATGTTTCGACTGCCCCTACTATCCCTAAGTTGAACGGCCTCGAATCAATGTTGGCCGTGTATCTAACTAAGTTTTCACTGTAGAGCATAGCAAGGACTAAAAATATTAACCCAAAAATAGCAGCTATTAAGGCTATCTTCCTTAATCTTACATACAAAATAATACCCTCCTTAAAATAGGCTTAGTCAAGGATATTATATTATATATATAGTTATTTTATTCCATAAATAGGATTATTGGTAGATGGCCCTATAGGCCGCATAGCTTTTTAGTACATTTTCCACATAAATTCTAGTCTCTTTAAATGGTATGTTTTCTAGTTCTTTGGTGTCTCCTGACCAAATCTCATCATTTATCCAGGTGGCTACCTTGCCACGTCCAGCATTATAGGCAGCTATTACCAATGGGATTTCATTATATTCTTGCATTAAATTAGCCAGGTACCAACTACCGAATCTTATATTGGTTTCAGGATCATGCAAATCTTCCAAATTAAAATCCTCTATCTGGTTCTGTGTAGCAATCCATTTAGCTGTTTCAGGCATGATTTGCATAAGTCCCAAAGCACCAGCTGGGGATTTAGCTGCAGTCTGGTATTTACTTTCAACCCTTATAATGGCAAATACTAGATAGGGGTCGACATCAAATTCGTTGGCTGCGGAAAATACTATTTCTTGATGTGGTTCAGGATAAAACATACTTATCCATTTGGGAAAGGTCAGGATGATAATAAAAAAGACCAGAATAAGTAACCATACCGTTCCGGCCAGCTTACCCTTAAAAAGCTTTTTCATTTAATACCCCCAAATAAGGTTCACTACTACTATTATATTACTGTATTATGATTAATTTCATTGTAATATTTGGTGGCAATCTTAATAGTTTCCTTTATAGTTTTACGATTATCTATAACATAGTCAGCAAGTTTGGCTTTCTCGTCTAAATCCATTTGGGAATCTATCCTTTTTATGGCCGCTTCCTCACTTATTTTATCCCTTAACATTAACCGCTTAATTTGGGTCTCGCGATCTAACCATACTACTATTACTAAGTCGCATAATCTTTCTAAGTGGGTTTCGTATAGCAAGGGAACTTCCATTATTACTATAGCATCGGGGTTATTAGCCCTGATACATTGCAATTCATCCTTAAATCTTTCCATCACGCGTGGATGGGTAATCTTATTCAAAGCATCTAGCAGTTCTTCATTACCAAAGACCATGTCCCCAAGTTTCTCACGGTTAATCGTGGAATCAGGATTTATAATTTCATCCCCAAAATGTTTTATCACATCCCGCCAAGCTGGGTTGCCTGGCTCAACTATTTCATGAGCTACCTTATCAGCATCAATTATGTAGGCCCCCAATTCTTTAAAAACCTGAGATACTGTGCTTTTTCCACTTGCTATGCCCCCAGTCAAACCTAAAATTTTCATAACAACCACCTATCTTATATATATTCTAATACCCCAATAGTTATAAAAATTAAACCAGGAAGCAGGGCTGCCACTAATTTGAATTTAGTATTAGTCATAACCCCACCTAGTATAAGTCCACTATTTACTAAGATGAATTTTAGGGCTCCTACTGCTAGGGCAGTAAAAATAATATTAAAACCCGACATAGCTAAGGCTACGCCTGCACCAAGGGCATCCAAAGCTAAGGCAAATCCTAAAAAGAAAGCTTCTTTAGTACTTATAATTCCAGAACTATCTAAGTCCGCACTAGAGGGTTCCTTTAAAATGTGTACTATTATGCCCAATGGACGTATATTTAAACTAATAAGTGAACCAGCTTCATTAAGTTGTAAAGAATCTATCTTTTCCTTCCCTGCCCTGAGCAAAAAATAAATCCCAATTATTATAAAGATAGTTGAACCAAGCGCCGAAGTCCAGCCTGGAGATAATATTAGCCCTAAGCCTTTACCACATATCATAGAAACTGTTACCGCTAGGGCCGAGGCAAGGGATATTACTATTAAAGAAAGTAGTGGAATACGAATACGTTTAACCCCATAGGCTAACCCCACCATAAATCCATCTGCACTAACTGCCAGAGCAAAAAGTAGCGGAGTTAAAATCCCCATAACTAACCCCCCTCCAATCAGTAGGTATATGCCTACTATATGGAAAAGGGAGAAAGTTTGTGATTAGTCCAAGGCTTAGCTATAGCTGGCAATTACTACAAAAGTGACTAGTTCGACCCCCAATAACTTTTTTTGTGAGTACGGTTTCGCAGGAGGGACATTTGGCATTTGTTTTACCATAGACCTGGAGGGAATTCTGGAAATTACCGGGCCCATTATATCCATCCCTAAAATCCCGAAATGTAGTCCCCCGCTCTTTGATACTATTTTTCAAAACATCTTTTATAGCCAGGCATAGTTTAACCGTTTCTTCCTGGGTTAATAAGCCTGCACTTTTATCTGGTCGGACCTTAGCTTTAAAGAGTGCTTCATCTGCATAGATATTGCCTATTCCTGCTATTAAGTGTTGGTTTAAAAGTAAAGATTTTATAGCAATTCGGCGCCCTCGGGTTATTTCATACAAATAACCCGGAGTGAACTCGGAAGATAGGGGCTCTACCCCTAATTTTTCGAAAAATAAAGCCGTATCTTTAATCAACCAAACTCCCCCAAATCTTCGGGTATCCTGATAAATTAGTTTCTTTTGACTATCCAAATAAATTATAACATGGATATGGGGCTCTTTTGCTTCATCTTTAACATCTAAAATGTAAAATCTACCACTCATACCTAGATGTAATACTATATTCAATTTAGGGGAAGAAGATAGTATTAAGTATTTCCCCCTCCGCCAAATTTTATCTATATCTTGATTTATTATTTTGTTTAATTGGAAATCCTGCCTCTTTATAATATCTGAGCGCTTAATGTCTATTTTTGTTATTTTGGCTCCTAAATTAGGGGTAAGATTTCTTTTTATCGTTTCCACTTCTGGTAATTCTGGCAACTGGGACCCTCCTATAAGATTAATGGTTTTAAGTCGTACCAATTCTCACCACTTGTAATCGAAACTTCTAAGGGTACCTTAAGCTCCATAGCATTCTCCATATTATGCTTAATAATAGTAGAGACTTCTTCTAGTTCATTACGGGGTAATTCTAAAATTAAATCGTCATGCACTTGTAAAAGCATTCTAGCCTTAAAATGGCCTTTAGTTAGTTCTGCAAAAATATTGATCATGGCTATTTTAATGATATCGGCCGAGGTCCCCTGAATCGGGGTATTCAAGGCCATGCGCCTGCCATACGCTTGCACCATTTTGTTTTTCGCCTTTAACTCTGGTAAATACCTTCTCCTTTTTAATAAGGTTTCTACATAACCATGCTTACGCCCGAATTCCACAATATCGTCCATATATTTTCTAACCCCCGGATAAGTATCTAGATAATTTTCAATATACCTTCCTGCTTCTGCCCTGCTCACTCCAGTATCACGGGCTAAACCAAAATCACTAATCCCATAAATAATACCGAAATTAACCGCCTTGGCCCTATAACGTAATTCTTCATTAACTTCTTCTAGGGGTATATGGAAAATCTGGGAGGCAGTTAATGTATGAATATCTATTCCTTTTTTAAAGGTGTCAATTAGAACTTCATCACCGCTAATATGGGCTAGGGACCTTAAGTCTATCTGGGAATAATCGGCTGAAACTATTACATTAGGCTGGGCCTGGATAGTAAAAGCTTTCCTTATTCTGCGCCCCTCCTCCATCTTAATCGGTATATTTTGCAGATTAGGTTCCACACTAGATAATCTACCTGTAGCAGTTTGGGCCTGTTTGAATATAGTATGGATACGGCCCGTATCCGGATGTATAAGCTCAGTTAAAGAATCAACATAAGTTGATTTTAATTTTGCTAATTGACGATAACTTAAAATATAAGTAATAATCGGATGTTCATCCAAAAGCTGCTCAAGGACCTCCACTCCAGTACCATATCCTGTTTTAGTTCTTTTTATAACCCGCAAGCCCAAATCCTCAAAAAGAACCTGCCCTAGTTGTTTGGGAGAATTAATATTGAACTTAGAGCCAGCCAAATCATATATGCTTTCTTCCGCCGCCTCGATTCCATAACCCAACTCGGCTGATATTTTATCTAAGATTTCCTTATCCACTTTCACCCCATAAAACTCCATATAAGCTAAAACGCTAGATAAGGCTAGTTCGACTTCCACATATAGTTTTTCTAGGTCGGTAGAAATACCTTCCAACATTATGGCGTGTAGTTGATCTATAAATCCCGTTTTCAAAGCTAAGTTATCTGCAGCTACTTTCATGTCCATATATTTGGAAAATAAATCGCTTAATTCTTCCCCTGCAAATGCAGGATTATCTACATAAGCTAATAGCAAGGTATCACCTGCAAGCCCCGCTAATTTAATCTTGTGTCTTAATAAAAGCACTTGGGCGAATTTAGCATTATGGGTATATTTTTTTATTAAGCTCGATTCTAATATTTCCTTGAGCAGATTTAATTGGTTATCTATTTCATTTGTTTTTAAATAATAAGTTTTATCTTTTAGACTAAAATAAATCCCCTGCAAGTTGGACCACATAGGATGATGATAATCACAAGCAAATAAGAAGGAAAATTCCTTAGCTTCCTTTATTCTTTCTATTAAATACAATAAGTCGTCCTTATTCATTAGGGCCTCAATATCTACTTCAGGAGTAATTTGTGGCCTTTCCTCAGATTTTCCCACCTTTTCCGCTTCTATTGCTTTTAAAAAATTATTAAATTCCAGCTTTTTGTAAAGGGGAATTAAAGCTTCATAATCCGGGTCCTTTACTATGAAATCCTTTAGATTATTATCTAGGATGATGTTTTTTTCTATAATTGATAGTTTGCGGCTTAGAAAGGCTTGCTCCTTATGTTCTATCAACCTTTCCTTTAATTTTTCTCCTTTGATTTTATCTAGATTTTCATAAATATTTTCTAGGTGGCCAAATTCCTTGATCAATTTTATAGCTGTTTTTATTCCCACCCCTGGGACCCCAGGAATATTATCTGACTTGTCCCCCATTAAGGCTTTGACTTCTATCATCTGTTCGGGCATTACTTCCCATTCTTCCATGACCCCATTAGGTTTATATAATTGGGTCTCGCTTATGCCTTTTTTGGTTATTAAAACTGACACCTGGTCAGATACCAGTTGTAAGGCGTCATTATCGCCAGTTACAATTATAGTTTCATAGTTATCCCCGGTGGCTAATTGACTAAAAGTACCGATCAAATCATCAGCTTCATAGTTAGCCAATTCAACATAATTAACATTTAGGGCCTTTAGTACATTGCGGAGTAGCTGAAATTGTCCCCTCAATTCGTCTGGGGGGGACGAGCGGTTGGCTTTATAGTCCGGATAAATTTCGTTGCGAAATGTTTTTCTGCCTTTATCAAAGGCAACTAGAATATGGCTAGGCTTTTCCTCCGTAGTAATACGATTAAACATAGTTAAAAAACCATAGACCCCATTAGTATATATACCTTCACTATTATGTAACAGTGGTAGAGCATAAAAAGCTCTATACAATAAACTATTCCCATCAATAAGCATCAATTTGTTTTTAGACATTATGTCACCTCTTAAATTTCCAATCTTCTTTATTATAATAGTATTTGCTATGTAATAATAGAAAAATACCAATCTTCTCAGATTGGTATTTTGCAAAACCTGTTGAAAAGCAGGCCTTTTTGACCTGCCCTCTTTTAAGATTATGGTTTAACTTCCTCTTCTATAACAACTTTTATAGTTACTGTGTTAATTTTTTCATCCAGTTGTTTCTTTTTACTACGGTTTTCTTGTAAGTGTAATTTTAATTCCTCTAGTTCCTTGGTTTTTGCTTCATTTAATTTATCTTGATTTTCCAGATCCTCGATTAACTCATTTGTAACGAAAATTTGTTCCTCAACATCTGCATATTCTTTAGTTATTTCAATTTCACTTTGCACAGGGGCACTTACCTTCCCCACCGCTTCTAGTTGCTTGATTATAGCTGGGGCCTTCTTCTTGTCCACTTTTAAATTTACTTCTTTGGAATTAGTAGTAGACATAGCTTGTATGTTAGTCGTATTGGGCAAAAGCTTATGTTCAACCTTATTAGCTTCGGCTATTTGTATAACTTTATTTATAGCCTGCTCCATATCAGCAACCTTAGCCTTAGTGACATATTCCTCCGTAAATCTAGGTTGGGTAGGTGGCCTTTCTCCTTCAATGTTGCCCTTCTGCTCTGGGGATTTCGGGTTTAATTCATCACCCTCAACCCCAGTCTGCATTTCATGCCCGTGTGTATCCTTTTCAGCAAGATTTATTTCTGGGGCAGGCTGATTTTCTTCCATGTTTTTGCCTGTGATGGATCTAATTATTTCCTCAATAGCTAGTTTAGGTCTCTCCCTTTCAGCATCCTTATCTTCGAATGTAGCAATAAAAGAACCTATGGGTAATATACTGCTAACATATATACCAATAGTCAAAGCTACCCCTGCCAAGCCCGCTGCTATCCAGCCCGACCTTTTGGGGCGTTTATATTCCCTAGGAGCAAAGAATACAGTCTTTTCCTCTAAAAGGCACTTATGAAAATCATCCCTAAAATGTTCTGGAATTTCAGGTTGCTCCATATTAGCTAAGGTGGCAGTAAGCAGTTTTAGGTACTCTAATTCACGACGGCATTCAGGACACTTTGCCAAATGAGCATCGATGAGTATATTCTCTTTTGAGTTAGTCATGTGATCAATATAAGGTGATAATAATTCAATAATATGCTCACATTTCATAGTACCGTCCTCCTCGTTTATTAAGACGGGTAGGCTAAGGTAAAAGTTCCCTATCTCCTAACTTTTTTCTTAATGAAATTCTAGCCCGACTTAATCTAGACTTTACAGTACCCAAGGATACATCTAATACCCCAGCCATTTCTTCATATGTCAAGCCCATAATATCACGCAAAATAATTACCGTTTTATGTTCAGATTTCAATTCATTTAGTTGGCTTTGTATGTATTGGGATAATTCCTTTTGTTCATATATTAAATCTGGGGTTAGTGAGTTGTCAGGTATTTCCTTCTCTAGTTCGTCCCCTTCCCGGGTCGCAAGTGGCTCATCAAGTGAAAAAGCCACTATTCGTCGCTTTCTGCGCCGTAATTCATCTAAGCAAACATTAGCAGCCACCCTATACATCCAGGTGCCGAAACTAGAATCACCCTTAAAGGTACGTAAAGAACGGTATGCCTTTAAAAATGCTTCTTGTGTCATGTCATATGCATCTTGCTCATTGCCCATATATCTATAGGAAAGAGCGTATATTTTATTTTGATATTGAAAAACTAGCTCTTCAAAGGCTGCCTTATCACCTTGCAAACTTTCCTTTACTAGTCGTTCGTCTAATTCCATTAGCAATTCTCCCTCACTTCAAAAGTGTTGGCCTGATAAGAATAACATATATTAGGGTACAAAACCAAATACAAAATACTGTTAATTTCGGTATAAGTTAAGTAAATTCCTCTTGTAAAACTTTGCCTAACCAAAAATATTCCCTTAAAAACTCCCGCCCTAACGGCTTGACATTAAGCCATTACAAAATTATAATTGGAAATACATTATAATTATCATATTAACTAGCCCGAGTGGCGGAATGGCAGACGCACCGCACTCAAAATGCGGCGTTCTTTGAACGTGTGAGTTCGACTCTCACCTTGGGCACCATTCATTGATTTATTAGTAGTTCCTGAGGAACTACTTTTTTATTTTTATTTATTCTACGAAAAAAATCAAGTTTATAAACTTTTATATAAAAGGATAAGCTATTAAAAAAGGAGGCACTAACATGAGAATTAGTGAACCGAATAAATTAATAGGCAAAATTATAAGTGTCAAAAAGGGGGCTGATATGGCTGAAATAGTAATAGATATTGGGGACTATCCCGTTTATGCTACTATTACTGCTAATGCTCTTGATGCCCTTAGTCTTGACGAAGGTGAAGAAGTGTTTGCCATGTTTAATTCTACAGATGTGACTATAGTCAAAAACAACTAGGGATATGAATATATAAGAATATAAGGCATCATTCCGATATAACTAACTTTTGATGCCTTTTTTAATTGCAAAAAATTACTTAAACTTTTAGAATTGTATATACTAGATATGTATAGATATGGGAGGTAAAAATGTGAGAGGAACTAACTTTATATTTATTATTTTAATAATTGCTGCAGCAGTAATTACTGGTTCAACAATCGCCATAGCTAGTAACTTTGATTTTTTGACTGCCCAAGTTAAACAAAACCAGATAACTGTTTCAAATACAGATAATATAGCAAGCAATTTATCTGCCCCAGAAAATATTATCGAAAATAAGGACTTAGATTTTAATAATATTCCTAAAGCTATGCCAGATTCTGCTTTAACTGATGATATTTTAAGCCAACTTGAAGATATTCAGAAAACCCATCAAGCGAAACCTAAGCCCATGCCGAAAACTAAGCCAGAAAATAAAGCCCCCAATGAACCCCTATCACAACATGAACAAGAACAAATCATGGAAATGCTCTGTGCCTTAGGTATGGTAAATTGTAGTGATCATAATAAATTTATATCCAACTTCCAAAAAGAATATTCCCTAGAGGCCACTGGAGAATTAGACTCCTGGACTCTAGACATCATAATCGAACAAATTAGACTTAAAGAAAAACCCAGTCCATAAGTTTTTAAAAACCATATTTAAGTAGAACTTAAATTAACTTAAAATGTCCAATATGCTATCATTAGTAGAAGGGGAACTTTCTGTATTTTATTTTTTAGAATGGATAGAAACACTTAGCTTATCATATCTTAATACTAGATATGGTAATTTAAGGTTTTATAGCCAAACAGCTATAGTAATAATTTAATAGGGGGTGAGGAAAGAATAGATTAGTTTCTATTAACCGGAGGCTTTAATAATCACAATAGGGGGAGCTAAAATAATGGAAATTAATAAAGTCGCGGTCTTGGGTGCTGGTACAATGGGAATGGGAATTGCCTGGACCCTTGCAGGTGCAGGCAGAAAAGTTGTCCTATACGATATTAAACAAGAAATTGTGGAAAAGGCTCTAATCAGAATTGGAAAAGGCCTAGCTAGAGCTGAGGAAAAGGGACAAGCCCCCACTGGTGCCAAGGATTTCGTTCTAGGCAATATTACTATCGCTACTGATCTATACGACATCCTGGAGACAGATTTTATTATTGAAACTGTGGTTGAAAACATGACTGTTAAGAAGGGACTTTATGCAAAACTGGGTGAAATATTACAACCCGAAACAATCGTAGCAACGAACACTTCATCTCTTTCCATTACCGAAATAGCTGCTGCTTATCCTAGACCAGAAAAAGTTGTAGGAATGCACTTCTTTAACCCAGCTATGGTTATGGCGCTTGTCGAGGTTATACCTGCTTTACAAACTTCAGATGAAACCATTGATATTGTAATGCGGCTTTCCGAGGATATAGGCAAAAAACCTATTAAAGTTAAAGAAGGTCCTGGTTTTGTAGTTAATAGAATTCTAATCCCAAGTATAAACGAAGCTGCTTTCATCGCTATGGAAGGTTTGGCGACTATCGAAGATATCGATAAGGCCATGAAACTTGGTGCTGGCTGGCCCATGGGTCCTTTCACTTTATGTGATTTAGTAGGGGTTGATGTTGGATTGGAAGTATGTAAGGTTTTATATAGTGAAACAGGGGATCCAAAATACCGCCCAGCTGGATTGTTGAAACAGATGGTCCGGGCTGGTTGGTTAGGGAGAAAAACTGGTAAAGGTTTCTACGATTATAGTAAAAAATAATTTACTATAGGTAAATTATATTAGGAGGGTGTATTATGTCTTATAGAGAAAAAGAATTCGAAACTATCCTAGTTAGTTTTGAAGACCCTAATATCGGGATACTACAGATGAATCGTCCTAAAGCTTTTAATGCTGTAAATATGCAATTGCTCTATGATTCTTATGAAGCACTAAGTGCTATGAACGATGACCCAGAGGTCAGAGCTATTATTGTTTGCGGTAATGAAAACGCTTTTGCTGCGGGTGCAGACCTAAGAGCTGTTGCAGGATATAACTCCTTTGAGGCTAGAAACTTCTTGGATATGGTCCACAAAACCATATTTATGATGGAAGATAACCACAAGCCTATAATCGCTGCAGTTAATGGTTTAGCTTTAGGTGGTGGGCTTGAAATGGTTATGGCTTCGGATATCCGTATCGTTGCCGATAATGCTACTTTAGGTTTACCAGAAATCAATTTAGGTATATTCCCAGGTGCAGGCGGAACCCAAAGATTCCCACGTAGTGCTTCTATTTGTTTAGCTAAGCAATACATATTTACTGGCGATTTCTTCGATGCTGCTACAGCAGAAAAAATCGGTTTAGTTAATATGGTTGTTCCTGCAGATGAAGTCATGGATACAGCGAAAAAGTTTGCCAGAAGAATTGCCAGAAAATCTCCATTGGCATTAAGAGAAGCGAAAAATGCTGTGAATATGAGTATGAATACCGATATTAAATCAGGTAGCCGTTTAGAACAACTAGCTTGGTCAATGTTGTTCTCCTCTGAGGACCAAAAAGAAGGTATGCAAGCCTTCCTAGAAAATAGAAGAGCTGAGTTCAAGGGGAAATAATTTAGATCTTAGAATCTAATCATCCAGGTAGTTGGGATAACCACTCACCTCTTGTTTATTTTTTAATTTAGCTGATAAAACAGCTCATCAAAACGGTGGGTTAGCAACTTTATTTTGAAAAAACAAGAAATTTTCTGCACTATCCACCTTGATTAGAACTTAAGATAAATTTGAACGGGAATATGATATTTACTGGGGACGTTCAAAAGAATTATCAAAACCAAGGCATAGTCGTATTTTACGATTATGCCTTTTTTGTAATTAATATTATATGACCTTGACTACTTGAAAGGCCCTACCATCTTCTTTTTAAGAAACATACTTTTTTCACTTGTGACATAGGCATATAGGTGAAAGGAGGGAAAGAAACTTGCGAGTAGCTATACTTACAATGTTTAGTGGCCTGAATAAAACATATTCTTTAGTCAATGTAGTAGCCGAACACTTGAAAATGCTCTTGGATGCTGGTATAAAACCCAAAGTTTTAGTCAGTCAAGATTGTCCTGATAATGAACGTGTGGGAATATATGCTGATGAACGAATAAGATGGGTTAAAATTACCAATAGATTAGAAGAGAAACAAATTCATTGGCGTGATTATTCACAGCCAGATGGGGAAATCCACGATACATTTTTCCAGGAGGCTGAGGTAATTGCCAAGGATTTAGAGAAACACTTGATAAATGTGGATGTTTGCATCATGCACGATATTCATTACCAAGGTTGGCATTTAATTCATAATGTAGCAATTAGGAAAGCCCAAGAAAATTTGCCCCAAGTCAAGTTTATTGCTGTAACTCATTCTGCTCCAGTTAATCGTCCACCGATAGCAAAATATCCTTTTTCCTGCCGATATACACCTATGCCTAATACCACCTATGTTTATCCTACCCTATCTGGAATTCCACATCTAGCTAAGCAATATGATGTCCCTGAAGGAAAATGCAGAGTTATTTATAATTCTTTGGATATGCTCACACTAATGAGTAATGATATTCAGATTGTGCATAATGCAATCAACTTGTTAAGTCCAGATATTCTTATAGTTTATCCGGGCAGATTAACTACAGGCAAAAGATTTGAAAAAGTGGCGGCATTAGCAGGAGCAATTAAAAAGAAAACTGAACTAGAAGTTAAAGTTATATTCTGTGATTTTCCTTCCATGGATATTGAACCAGATAAATATAAAAATGCCATAAGAACCATTGGATGTTTTTATGGTTTACAAGATACAGATATGCTTTTTACTAGTGATATAGGCTATCCTAATGGCTTTCCTAGGACTGGAATTTTCGAGTTATTTACCCTTTCCAATCTCTTTATCTGTCCATCTTATTCAGAATCATTTGGTCTGACCGTTCTAGAAGCGGCCAGTCGTGGAAACTTTTTAGTACTTAATGAAATGGTGCCCGCCCTTGAAGAAATCGGAAAAAGACTAAAGGCCTACTTTATGAGATGGGATGCACGTAACTTTGGTTTTGATACTAAGGAAACCTACAGGCCTTCAGAACAATTTTATCTCGAAGAACATGCCACTAGAATAGTTAACCTTATGCGAGATAATTCGGTTTTAACAGCCAAAACAATGGCTAGACAAAAGTTTAATCCCCAATGGGTTTGGTACCATCAATTACAACCTTTATTGGAGGAGTAGTCTTTTATACAAAAAAATCATAAGAAGCGCCCGGAGCTAGTGTGGTGAGATGTCCAATTTGCCCCAAAACATTATCAGTAACAATTATGTCAGTCAAAGGCACTTCCCCAGTATTAGTAACTGTAAATTTAAATTGGGGCAGGATTCCTTGAGGAAGTAAGGGGCCTGGGGGATAATCG
>CAZUSS010000026.1:0-6953 GCA_964623245.1 uncultured Syntrophomonadaceae bacterium | reverse complement strand
TTAAATTGTAAAAGCATTTGATTTTTTAGTACACTCCGTAATGTGCGCTCAACTGATTGGTTTATGGTCAAAAGATCCTCCATGGTGGGGGGTGTTTCCAAAGGCTCGCCATCTTCCAAGGTACCAAGTATATATTGCAATTTTTCAGCTTCAGCATTCATGATATGGGCCAGGGCCAATTCTTCTAGGGCAACTGATGCTAAGAGCAAATTAATAGAATCATCCAGGGTTAATTCTATGGTCGGATCAATATCTGGAATGTTTGGATATGACACAGAAATAAAGCCTCCTTTCAAAATATCTTCTAAACATTATATTCCGGTCACCATAGCTGTGTGAATTCTCTATTAATAGTAAAGTCACAAGCTAGTAGATTATTTAATATATTAATAAAAGAATTATCTTAAGAAAGTAGATAAAGTGAACATTTTAAGGAGAAAAAGATATGTCATTTCCCAACATTCCTGATATTAAACCAGATATCAACATTGCTTTCGATGATGCTATTAATTTGCTGCTTACCTCTATAGCAATGGAGGAAATTAGTCTGTCTAAAATGTTGGATGCTGAAACAGATAAGATATTACATGTTTTGGGAAATAGCATGAAATCTGATGGTGAAAGTGATTATTCTTTTGAGGATGTACTGGCAGTTAATAAAAGTGTAAATAATACCATAAAGAATATGATTAAGCTGCAGATGCTTTTACAATTCAAGCTGGAAAATATTAAAGAAATACTGCCTAGCACAAGCACAAGTTCCACTACAACTTTTACATCTACTAGTACTACTAGCTCCAGTACCACTATTTCTACTACATCTATAATCCCTTTGAAAACTATAGAACCCCCTGACCCCATTTATAGGAAGCAGGCAGTTATCTATAGTACCAAACCTTTTTGCCCTAAAAAATCGAAAAAGGCATACCTTTATAAAGATAAAAGTATGCCCAACTTTCAAGCTGAGGAATAGAAAGCTAAACTACATGGGCAAATCCGCTATACACTTTACCATGTGGTGTGTCAATAGTAATGGGCATATCATCTTGTAAAATAGTAGTAGCTGATTTAGCCCCTACTACTACGGGTATCTTGGCATTTAGTCCCATTATGGCTGCATTAGAAGTAAGCCCACCTTCTTCAGCTACCAGTGCGGACATTTTATTAAGGTAAGGGGCTAAATAACTATCAGCTGAATTGGTAACTACTATATCCCCTTCTTCAATTTTGCCTATATCTCCTGGCCCAAATACTATTTTTACAATTCCCTTAACTGGATGGCCAATTCCCATACCCTCTACTAAAACATCTCCTAGCACATAAACCTTAAGCAAATTAGTACCCCCAGTTAAAGTTGAGGGGGTCCCGGCAGTTAATACTAGTAAATCACCATAGTTTATATAATTTTGTTCCAAGGCCCTATTAATAGCTTCCTCAAATAAATCATCAGTGCCTATCGTTTCTTCTATAAGTACCGGGTATACCCCCCATACTAGAGCTAGGCGATTTAGCATATTCCTATCTGGTGTAGCAGCAATTATATTAGCTTCTGGTCTATATTTAGCCACCATTTTAGAGGTAAGTCCCGTACGCGTAGCGGTAATAATGGCTGCAGCCCCTAAGTTTTCCGCTGTCGCGCAAGTGGCATAACTTATGGCATCCGTAATCGATTGGGTACGACTCATTCTTTTTTCCCAAAGGATTTGAGGATAAGGTAGAGATTCTTCAGCTTTAGCTGCTACCTTGGCCATAGTTTTTACTACTTCCACTGGGTATTTACCAGCTGCAGTTTCACCAGATAACATGATAGCATCAGCCCCATCAAAAATTGCATTAGCCACATCAGAAACCTCTGCCCTAGTAGGTCTAGGGTTGGTAATCATAGAATCTAACATCTGGGTAGCGATTATAACCATTTTTCCGGCATAATTGCACTTACTGATAATTTCCTTTTGTACTAGAGGGACTTCTTCAACTGGTATTTCTACCCCTAGGTCCCCCCTAGCCACCATAACCCCATCTGCAACTTGAATAATATCAGTTAGGTTGTCCACACCTTCTTGGCTTTCAATTTTAGCTATAATTCCTATATCTGCATTTCTTTTCTCTAATATTCTTCTAATATCTAAGACATCTTCGGCAGTACGCACAAAAGATGCTGCGATATAATCGACTTTATTATCAATACCAAAGTTTATATCCTCAGTATCCTTTTCACTTATAAATGGCAAATTGATGCGCACTCCGGGAACATTAATGCCTTTTTTATTGCCTAATTCCCCCCCATTTATAACCTGGCAAATAATATCTTCACCTTTGATTTCTTCAACTACTAAATTTATAAGGCCATCTGAAATTAAGATGGTAGTATTAACACTTATCTCCTGCGGTAAATTCTGGTGGGTAACCGACACTTCCTGGCTATTGCCAATAATCTGCCGTGTAGTTAAAATGAATTTTTGCCCACTAAACAAATTCACCCGCCCATCTTCTACATCACCAGTCCGGATTTCGGGTCCCTTAGTATCAAGCATAATGGCTAAAGGCTTACCCTCTAACTTTATGACTTCCCTTAAATTATTAATTCTTTTGGCATGTTCCGCATAAACTCCATGGGAGAAATTTAAACGGGCTACATTCATACCCGCGTCTACCATTTCCCGTAAAGTTCCAACCTTTTCACTAGCTGGTCCTATTGTGCATATAATTTTTGTCTTTCTCATAAGCCACCTCTTTAAAATTAAATCGAAAGTACCCGTGCTATTTCAAACATTTCTAACTTAGGGGTTCTGTGTCCATGGATTACTTCTGCTAGAGGAATTGCATGCAGCCTATCCGCATGGGAAGCTATCATGACATTCTTGAGCCCATGTTCTATTAGATCTATAGCTTCTTTGCCAAAGGTGGAAGCTAGTATGCGATCATGGGCTGTGGGTGTTCCGCCCCTTTGCACATGGCCTAATATAGTGACTCTAACATCCTGCCCTGTCTTATCCTTAATAATATCCCTAAGCTTGGTTACAGGATAGACTTCTTCCGCTACAATAATTATGCTATGTAACTTGCCCCTTTTACTGCCCTGATTTATTTTGTTTACTACTTGTTCAATATCTGGTTCTATTTCTGGTATTAGGATTGATTCTGCCCCACCTGCCACCCCAGCAGCTAAAGCTAATTCACCACACTTATGTCCCATAACTTCTATGATAAATATACGGCCGTGGCTAGTGGCGGTATCCCTAATACGATTTATAGCCTCTAAAACAGTATTAACTGCAGTATCAAATCCGATTGCCTTTGTATATACTATGTCATTATCAATCGAGGCTGGGATTCCGATAACATTTATGCCTAGTTTGGAAAATTCATATCCCCCAGCCAGACTCCCATTGCCCCCAATGATAATTAAATGTTCCACTCCTAACCTTTGTAAATTACCCCTTGCCTTTTCGCGTCCCTCCACAGTCGTAAATGTGCTGGACCTGGAAGTTTGTAGTATAGTGCCACCCCTATGAATAATATCTGCCACCGAACCCAAGGACATGTCTCGAAAACTTCCGGCAATTAAGCCCTCAAAACCCTGGTTTACTCCATATACCTCTATGCCCTTATAAATAGCAGACCTAACCACAGCACGTATGGCTGCATTCATTCCCGATGCATCTCCACCACTAGTTAATACAGCTAGCTTGGCCAAAGAAATACCCCCTATTACTGAAGCTTTGGTGCTTTTAAGAGTTTTCGGGCTTACTTTCTCCACTAGTTACTGTACCGTACCGATGAGTGATTTCGGCTCTACCCCTAAATTTCATAGCTGAGGTATGTTCAGTGAATTGTAATACCATAACTTCACCCTTATCTAGCTTTTCCGTATGGTGAAATTTGGTATCCCTACCCCGGGTTAGGCCAATAATAGTAACCCCATTTTCTAAAGCTTTAATAATAATATAATCTCCGTTATACCTCTCATTCATGCACTATACCTCCTATAAGTTTATTGTTTACGTGAACCATACATTACCTTTTCCACACAATAATTCAAGTTCCTGTTTTAATTCCACACTAGGTTTGACATGAAATCTTTCATTTAGGGCTAAAATTTTGCGGTTAGGCAGGAAAAGTAAAACCTCGGTTTTGCCTTTGTATTTTATTAATATTTTAATTAAATCGTTTTTATTGATTTCACGGCTCGAATCGTAAGGAATCCTAATATGCAATTCATTAATCCTAGGCAGCAGTGTCCCTACCTTGTGGACAATCAATTTAGGCTGTTCATCTTTAAGGTCATAATAACCCTCAATTAACACCGCTTTATCATTTTCTAATTGGGCCCGATTTTTTATGTAAGCCGAAGGAAATACCAGGGCATTAAGACGTCCACTAAAATCCTCAATAGTAAAGGTGGCGTATCTATCCCCTTTTCTACTCGTTTTGTGGGCCAAGTTATCAATCATACCGATAACTTTCACATATGATTGGTCAGCTTGGTTTTCCAAGTCGGCTAAGGTATAAGTCGATAATAGGGGTATTAGCTCCTGGAATTCATCTAAAGGATTTTCTGAAACATAGAAACCCAGGACTTCCTTTTCTAATCTTAATTTATCTGCACTAATTAATTCACCAGTTATTTGGGGTAATGGCTCCTCTACCATGCTTTCTTGATTTTCAAATAAGGAAAGTTGGTGCTGAGAACTACATTCTAATATCTGGCTGGATATTTCGATAGATTCCTCCATGATGGAAAGGGCTTGTTTACGGGTAATATCCAAAGAATCAAAACACCCTGCTAAAATGAGGTTTTCCAGAGCCCTTTTATTGATTATAGATAAATCTATCCTACGACAAAAATCGAATAGGGAGATAAACTTGCCTTCCTTGCGAGCCTCGACAATATTCCTAACCGCATTATAGCCTACACTTTTTATGGCCCCCAGTCCAAAACGGATTCCAGATTTAGCTACCGTAAAATTCTCAAAGCTCTCATTAATATCCGGCGGTAATATTTCGATGCCTAGATTCTGACATTCCTTGGAGTAAAATACCACCTTATCTTGATTGTCAAAAATACTAGTTAAAAAAGCACACATATATTCCATGGGAAAGTGGGCTTTTAGATAGGCAGTCTGGTAAGAAACAAGAGCATAGGCAGCTGAGTGGCTTTTATTAAAGCCATAGCCCGCAAAAGACTCCATTAATTCGAAAATTCTAAAGGCTTGCTCTGCATTTATACCATTCTTTTCTGCCCCACTTATAAATTTATTCCTTTGCTTAGTTATTTCATCGGGCCTTTTTTTACCCATGGCTCTGCGCAATAGATCCGCTTCACCTAAGGTAAAATTAGCTAATTCCTCCGCCACTTGCATTACTTGTTCTTGATACAAAATAACCCCATAAGTATCATGTAATATATTTTCTAAGCTGGGATGGATGTATTCTATTTTTTGCTTGCCATTCTTACATTGGATAAAATCTTCTACCATACCACTACCAAGGGGTCCAGGTCTGTATAGGGCAATAACTGCAATAATATCCTCGAAGCGGGAGGGTTTTATTTCCGTTAAAATCCGCCTTAGACCATCACTTTCCAGCTGGAATACCCCTACTGTTTGTCCAGCAGATAACAATTCATAGACTTTTTCGTCATCTAAAGGTAAGCTATCCAAGTCAATAGTTAGATTGCGGGTTTTGCTAATAATATCTATGGCCCTTTCAATAACGGTTAGGGTTCGTAGTCCCAGGATATCCATTTTCAAGAGGCCGATATCTTCTACAGTCTCCTTAGCAAACTGCGTAATTACATGCCCATCGGAAGTTCTTTGCAAGGGTAGAATATCCACTAATTCTTCCCGCCCGATAACCACACCTGCAGCATGCACTGAGGCATGCCGAGGCATCCCTTCTATACTTCTAGCTATATCTATAATCCTTCTGGTAGTATAATCATCTTGATAGGCTGTAATTAGTTCAGTGGAAACTTGTAAAGACTTATCAATAGTCACCCCTAATTCATTGGGGATCATGCGGGCAATTTTATCTACTTGGGCATATGGAATATCCAAGGCCCGTCCTACATCCCTTATGGCTGCCTTAGCCGCCATGGTGCCGAAAGTTATGATTTGGGCTACCCTTTCTGAGCCGTATTTTTCAATAATATATTCAATAACCAGATCCCTTTTTTCAAAACAAAAATCTATATCGATATCGGGCATACTTACCCTCTCCGGATTCAAAAATCTTTCGAAAAGCAAGCCATATTTCAGGGGATCAATGCTGGTTATATCTAGAACATATGATACTAAACTACCTGCTGCTGAACCCCTGCCGGGCCCGACTGCTATGCCATTTTGCTTGGACCAGAAAACCAAATCGTGGACAATCAGAAAATAGGCCGCAAATCCCATGTTAACTATCATGTCCAATTCATAATTGAGCCTGCTGACAATTTCCGGGCTAGGATTGGGATATTTCTCTTTGAAACTTTCCAAGACTAATTTTCGCAAATATGTTTCTTCGGTATCTTGTTCGGGAATTTGAAAGTAGGGTAAATGGAAGTGGCCAAAATCAAATTCTACATTACATCTGTCTGCTATCTTGAGGGTGTTTAGTAGGGCTTCCTCCCGTTGGGGAAAGAGCCTGCGCATTTCTTCCCCACTTTTTAAGTAGAAATCATTACCTAAAAACCGCATCCTTTTTTCGTCATTTATGTTAGTCTGGGTCTGGATGCACAAAAGCACGTCGTGAACTGCCGCATCATTTTTGGTTAAATAATGTGTATCATTGGTAGCTACTAATGGTATTCCAGTCTTATCACTGATTTCATACATGGCCCGACACACAATCTTTTCCTCATCCATATCGTGATCTTGGACTTCTAAATAAAAATTTCCTGGACCAAAAATATCCTGGTAGGAGTTGGCTATCTTAATCGCTTCCTGAGTTTGGCCAGCCAAAAT
>CAZUSS010000025.1:12353-21496 GCA_964623245.1 uncultured Syntrophomonadaceae bacterium | reverse complement strand
AATTATGAACAAGCCAAAAGAGATGCCAGGGCTGCCATAGAAGGACTATATCATGGGATAGACGCCCTAGAAGGGCAAATTCAAGCTGCGGAAGCAGCCTACAAAACAGCCTTGAAGGACTTAGAGGTCGCTGAACTAAAATATGATGTTGGAATGATACCTAGGTATTCTGCTGTGCCAGGTGCTTCGACTTTATCATCTGCCCAGGCAGAAGCTGAAAATGCTAGGTTGGACTTGGAAAATATCAAAGCCGATTTAGCTGAGGCGAAAGCCAACTTCGCCTTTTTAACTGGGCAAACGGTCTATAGTGCGGAGGATTGGAGTTAGGTGCGCAAGGCGTAAAACGTAAGACATATAGGGGCTATGCGCCCCTATTTTTTATTACCCTTAGCGAAGAATTGATTCTCTGTGGGGGTTGTATTCGTGATCAGGGTTCGGATGAATTCGAACCTACTGCCTCTGTCATCCTGAGGCGACAGCCGCAGGTTCTTCCCATCATTCTGTGGAACAATATCATGGCATAGGGGAATTTTTTTGGTTGCCTTAATTTAAGGGGGAAGGTATAATTTTATATATGCCGACTGGCTGGTCGGAATAATTTGAATTTTATTTGGGAGGAGTCTTTGTTGGTGATGAGAAGTAAGAAATTATTAGTGGTCTTGGTAGTTGTGCTGCTTTTGATTAGTATTCTACCTGGTTGTGGTAAGGAAGCAGAGGAAACTCCGGAAACGCAGATTACGGTGGCAACTGCACAAGTTACAGCGCGGGATGTGGCTAAGAGTGTTAATTTAACTGGTACTACTAAGGGTAAGGATGAGGTATATGTAATAGCTAAGGTCCCTGCCCGAGTTACAGCGGTCTTAGTTAAGCCTGGTCAAGCGGTGAGCCAAGGTCAGGCCCTTATTAATCTGGATAGTAGTGATGTGATTTTAGGGGTAGATGGGGCGAAAATCGGCCTGAACCAAGCTGAATTGCAGTTGGCTAATGCGGCTACTAATCTGGAAAGAATGAAACAACTCCATGATGCTGGGGCTTTATCTACACGTGAGCTTGAGGAAGTGCAGTCATATTATGATATGGCTGAGATTGGTGTGGAACAGGCCCGAATCGGCTTGGAAAATGCCCAGCAGCAGTTAAGTAATTTTACGGTTACTTCCCCTATTAACGGGGTGGTCGGCAGTATTGATATTTCTGTAGGCGAAATGGCCAATCCCTCTAGTCCGGCCGCCATTATAAGTAATACCTCCCAATTAGAAATAGAAGTCTTAGCTAGTGAATCGGATGTCAATTATATTAAGGAAGGCAGTGAAGCAATCGTACATATTAAGGCAGCTTCGGATGAGCCTTTTGTCGGTAAAATTGAGACGGTTTCCCTAGTAGCTGATCCCATGAAAAGAAATTACGTCGTCAAGGTCCTACTGCCTAATGAGGAGGGCCTGATTAGGTCGGGAATGTTTGCCCAGGTCAGTATCGCTACGGAAAGCAAGCAGGATGTGGTCAGCGTCCCTGCTGCAGCCATAGTGCCAAAAGGAAACAGGACTGTGGTCTATGTAGTGGACGCGGAAAGCCGGGCCCGGGAGACTGAAGTTAAGGTGGGACTGGAAAATAGCCAGTTCGTGGAAATAGTGGAGGGTGTCAAGCTGGGTGATGCGGTAATAATTAGGGGCAATACCCTAGTAGATGATGGCAGCTTAGTTAGAGTCACCGCTGGGGGTGACAAGTAATGCGGATTGTAAACTTCTCAGTTAAACGCCCCGTTACCATGATTATTTCAGTGGCGGTACTGATGATCCTGGGGTTTTTTACATTTTCCAAAATGCCGGTCGATCTACTGCCGGAGATGGATTTTCCTATTGTAGCTGTTATGACTACTTACGCGGGGGCCGGGCCTGAGGAAGTGGAATCACAGGTCACGAAACCACTGGAACAATCCCTAAATACCCTGAGCAATGTAAAGGAAATTCATTCTTCCTCTATCGCGGGGACTTCATTTGTACTTATGAGTTTTAATTGGGGGACTAATCTGGATAGCGCTGTTATAGATATTCGGGAAAATATTGGCTTTATTGAGCGATTTCTGCCCTCTGATTCGGAAAAGCCCATGGTTATTAAGATGGATCCTAATATGATGCCTATTTTACAAATGGGTATCAGCGGAGGGGACGACCTGAGTCTAGCCCAGTTACAGGACGTAGCTGAGGATGTTATCGAACCGCGTTTGGCTCGTATTCCTGAGGTGGCCTCGGTAATTATTACGGGTGGCTTTGAAAGGGAAGTACAAGTCGAGGTCGACACGGTTAAGTTGGAAAATTACGGTTTATCCTTAGCTCAAATAACTAATATGCTAATGGCCGAGAATTTCAACGCCTCGGGTGGTAAGGTGGAACAAGGTGGTCGGGAGTACTTTGTGCGGAATTTGCAGCAGTTTGAAAGCGTAGAGGATATCGAAAATGTAGCTATTATTACTCCGACGGGCAGCACCCTATTTGTCAAAGATATTGCTAGCGTTACAGATGGTAGTAAGGAAATTAGCCAGTTGACTAGGGTTAATGGTGCTGATGCGGTCGGTATTCATATAATGAAACAATCGGATGCTAATACAGTTCATACTTGTGATGCGGTTATTAAGGAAATGCAGAAGATTCAGCGGGAATTCGGTGGTGACATTGAATACCAGATAGTCATGGATCAGGCCGAATATATTAAGTTTTCCCTGGATAACACGAAAAAGATGATTCTGCAGGGGGCTATTTTGGCGGTCTTGATTCTGTTTTTCTTCTTACGCAATGTGCGTAGTACTTTTATTATCTTTACCGCCATTCCTTTGTCCATTATCGCCACCTTTATATTGATGTATTTTAGTAAAAATACGGTTAACCTCTTAACTATGGGAGGGCTGGCCTTGGGAATCGGGCGGATAGTTGATGACTCGATTGTAGTTTTTGAAAATATTTATCGCCATCGCCATTTAGGCTTGCCGCCCATGGAAGCGGCGGTTAAGGGGGCTACGGAGGTAGGCGGGGCGGTTATTGCGTCGACTACCACTATTATCGTAGTATTCTTGCCTATTGTCTTTGTGGAGGGGCTAGCCTCGGTAATATTTAAGCCTTTAGCATTGACAGTCTCCATGGCAATATTCTGCTCCTTGCTAGTGGCCCTTACCATTATACCTCTTATGGCCTCGCGGATGCTGACTGATAAGTCTATGGAACAAAAGGATAATGTGGTGGCTAATGCTACTAGGAAATTCGGGGGCTGGCTAGATAATCTAGGTGAACATTATAAGGTGTTTTTGGCTAAGGTTCTGCAAAGGCGCAGGCGGGTAGTTATTATTGTTACCATTCTGATGATAGGCTCTTTTGCTGCTATGCCTTTAATCGGGGCCGAGTTTTTACCGGATATGGATTCGGGTGAAATCGCCCTTTCTATTGAAATTGACAAGGGCAGTAAGCTAGAGGATGCGGATATGGTAACCACTGAAGTGGAAGGTATCCTACGGGATATTCCGGAAGTAGACTTGATTTTCTCTAGTGTCGGTTCTTCCTCTAATATGATGATGGATTCGGGTGGGGCTGCTGATACTTCCACCCTATATATTAAACTAGTGCCCCTAAATGAACGTAACCGCAGTGTAAGTGCAGTGAGTGAGGAAATCAGGCTTAAACTGGCGGATATCGTAGGGGCTAGAATTAGTGTCAGCAACATGGATGCGGCTGCCATGATGGCAGGTGGCGGTGGACCAGTAAATGTGCAAATTCGTGGGGATGATCTCAATGTTCTGCGGGAATTATCCGATGAAGTGGCCGAAATCGTCAAGGCTACTTCGGGGACTAGGGAAGTGGAGGCCTCGCTGACCGACGGGCAACCTGAGTTGCAAGTCAAGGTCGACAGGCAAAGGGCCGCTGCTTATGGTCTGACTCCTATGCAGGTCTCTAATGAAATTCGGGGGGCCATGGAGGGTACCATTGCTACCCGCTATAAGGTTGAGGGTGATGAAGTCGATGTGCGGGTTAAGCATTTATCTGCGGGGGATAAGGATCTTGATTACCTAGGTAATCTGTCTATCCAGACCCCTACGGGCTTTTTTGTAAAATTATCGCAACTGGCCACCTTCGAAATTGCCCAAGGGCCGGTTTCGATTGACCGTATTGACCAAGTGCGGATAGCAAATGTCAATGCTGCACTGTTGAATCGGGATTTAAGAAGTGTGATTGAAGATATTAAGCTTCAAACGGATAAAATAGCCCTACCAGCCGGTTATACCATAGATTTTGGCGGGGATAGCCAAGAAATGATGGAGAGTTTTGCTAGTCTGGCGGTTGCCTTGGTATTGGCCTTAATTTTAGTTTATTCGGTAATGGCAATACAGTATGAGTCTTTCTTTAATCCTTTTGTTATTATGTTTTCAGTGCCGACGGCCATTATTGGGGTTGTTTTGGGGCTGCTTATAACGGGAAGGAGTTTCAGTGTTACCGCCTTTATTGGGCTGATAATGTTGGTCGGGGTCGTGGTCTCTAATGCCATTATTTTCGTGGATTATCTGCAACAATTACGGGAACGCGGCATGGAAAGGGATGCGGCCATTGTCGAGACTGGCCGGGTTAGACTGAGACCGATTTTGATGACTGCCTTTACCACTATTCTGGCTATGTTCCCCTTGGCCTTGGGTATCGGGGAAGGGGCCGAAGTGCAAGCACCATTGGCGACGGTAGTTATAGGGGGGCTCCTAATCTCGACCCTGGTTACTCTGGTCTTAGTGCCGGTTGTTTATAGTATTTTTGACGACTGGGGCCAGAGTCTAAGCCGCCGCTTCGGGCCTAAGGATAAGGATGAGGAATTGACGGTCTAGGGGGTTATTTGGGTGCGGGGTTTAAAAATAGACGCAGACTGGCGCTGGTTATTATGACTCCTGCTGACTGTTTTAATTAGACACTGATTTACACAGATCTAACGCTGATTTGTAATGAGTTTATTTTTTATGTCCCCTGGTCGGGATTGAAACCCCCTCTACAGGTGGGCAGCCTTGTAGAGGTGAATTGATTCGCTGGTTATTATTTTAAAGAGTTCAGTGAAAATCAGTGTCCATCAGCCTTAATCAGCGTCTATTATTCCCCGCGTCTTACGTTTTACATAAAGGAGGAATCTTGTGGAAAGTAAGCTGGGTAAACGAGAATTAATTATTGATGCTGCGATTCAGGTGTTTTCTACTAAAGGTTACTATAATGCCCGCATGGAGGAGATTGCCTCTATTGCGGGGGTAGGTAAGGGTACCATTTATGAATACTTTTCTAGTAAATTACAACTCTTCCAGGAGATGCTGGAAGAAAGCGTAAAGGTCTATTTCGGGGAAATTAAATTTCTGGAAAAGGAAGATTTACCCTTTGAGGAAAAATTATCCTTGCTTTTAGCAGGTCATATACAGTTTTGTAAAGAACATAAAGAGTTAACTAGAATTGTCTTCTGGGATACTGAAATAATAGATGAAGAACTGAAAGAATGGTCTAATAAAATGCGTAGAGAAAAAGAGGAGTATATGAGCGATATAATAGAAAGTTCTATCGCCAAAGGGGATATTAAGCCCATTAATCCCAGGCTCCTTACCCTGATGATAGGCGGTATGCTCGGCTCCTTGTGGGCTCCCATTACTCTGGATAATTGGGATGTGGACGCCCAGGACTTAGCCAGGGAGATTACCGAATTGGTAATGAGCGGGGTAGGCGAGTAGGGGTGGGGTTGGAGGGTGTCAAACGGAGAACCGTCCCCATGTTTGATAAGGTAGGTAGATATGCGAAGAAGTATATACATAAGTGCAGTCATTTTGACTGTTTGTTTTATTTTATATAATCCTTTGGCTGCTTTAGCATTTACCGATGTTAGGGCTCATTGGGCTTGTCCAGAAATAGATTATCTGGCTAGTCGGGATATGATTAAGGGTTATCCCGATGGTAGTTTTAGGCCTAATTCCTATATTAATCGGGCTGAATTTACGGTTCTTTTAGTATCATTTTTGAACAGGGATGATGAAGCGGAAAGGCTAGCTAAAGGGGCCACTTGTTTCAAGGATGTGCCTGAAGACCATTGGGCCAAGGGCTATATTTGTCTGGCCAAGGAACTTAACTTCGCCCAGGGTGATGAGAGGGGCAATTATAGGCCATTTCACTTGATTACGCGGGAGGAAGCTGTAGTAATGCTGGTTAGGGCCCTTAAAGCTGAACCGCCTGAGGGGGCTGAACTATCCTATTTCGACGCGGATGACATTTCTGATTCGGCTAAGGGGGCGGTAGCTTACGCGTCTGAGCAAAACCTGCTTGAGGGCTATCCTGATGGAACATTTAGACCGAATGATATTTTGACTCGGGCAGAGGTAGCGATATTGCTGGAGAAGATGGTAGCCTTAAAGGGGCTGAAATATAATTTTCAAGGTATATTAACCGATATCAACCTTACTTCCATGGAAGTTACGGTGAAAATAGGGGGGGAAGATGAGGTATTTGCCCTAGCCCAAAATCTGGTAGTTTATAGTGAAGGTAGTGTAGAACGGGTCAGTGAGTTGGATTTACCTATTAACATTTATTTTAATGTAAATAAACTAGGGGAATTGAATTATATTTTTATTGCCCATCAACTTAAGGCTGCGGGAATAAAGTTTTCCTATAATAGTCTGCCCCAGAATAGCCAAATGGTAGCTGTAGATGGAAATGTAGTGAAATTATCGGATATGGAGACTTATCAAGTAAACCCGAATTTGCCACCTACTAAACCCGCTTCTAGTCTGGAAATTACCAAGGATGCCATGCGGGTCCAGGATTTTGTAGCTGAAACGGGAGCTACGGGACGGGGGCAATTGGTGGCGGTCATAGATAGTGGTGTGGACATGGGGCATCCTGACCTGCAAAAGACTTCTGACGGTTATGTTAAAATCGTGGATTTTGTCGATCTGACCGATGAAGGGAAGGTTACTCTGCAAGGACCCGTCAAAGCTGAAAACGGAATTTTACATATTGATGGACAGGAAGTAAGTGTAGCTAATATTAAAAATGCGACTGGGGAATTCTATTATGGTTACCTAGGTAGCTCATTTTTGCCTAAATCTATCGGGGATGCGTTGGCTAAGGATAGATTTCTGGTATTGCTTACCGCGGGTGAATATCCCTACCGATTTGACACAGTCTTTATAGATACAAATATGGATGGGCAGTTGGAAGATGAGCTGCCTCTTAAGGCATTTAGCCGGGGTAATAAATTTGCCAGTATCAAGGGTGAGGGGAGCAAGGTCTTTAATTTAGCGGTGGCGGAAATCGAACCAGATGGCAGATATGTCAAGTTCGGCTTCGATTCTATCGGACATGGGACCGAGGTAGCGGGGATAGTAGCTGCCAATGGGGAAATAAGTGGGGTGGCTCCTGGTGCCCAGATTTTGCCGATTAAGGTGCTGAATAATCTGGGTTTTGCTTATTTGCATAGATTGGAAAATGCCATCGAGTTGGCAGCGGAAATGGGGGCTAATATAGCGGTAATGAGCATGGGGCAATATGAAATAAGTCCCCAGGAATTAAAGCAGCTTTCGAATTTGGCCAATAAGATGTGGTATGCCCATGGCATGTTACTGTGCATCGCGGTGGGCAATAATGGGCCAGGGCTGGGGACAGTCGCTAATACTGCGGCTATCCGGAATGTTATTAGTGTGGGGGCCTATGCTACACCCGAAATGTGGCGCAATGATTATGGTTGGGAAGTCTACCAGCCTACTTTGTGGTATTTTAGTTCGAGTGGACCTGGGATGGATGGGATAACTGCACCAGTCTTAGTAGCCCCTGGTAGTGTGGTATCTACATTTCCATTGTGGGGCAATTCTAAGTATCGGCTCGATGAAGGCACCAGTATGGCAGCCCCTCATGTGGCTGGTGCGGCTGCGCTTTTGATGGATGTAGTAGAACATAAGATGTATATTAAGGATGCTATGGTTGTTTCCCAGGGTTTAATCGCGGGGGCTATGCCTCTGGAGGGTTATGAAGCGGTGGAACAAGGATTTGGGGCCATTAATCTAGTCAGGACCTGGCAGGAAATTCAGAAGCTTAAGGATGACTTTGTCGATTATAGGGTTAATCAATACAGCCCGAGTTTTGGCTATGGTAGCGGTTATTATTCTAAGGAGATAGTGCCGGGTGAACTTTCGATTAGGATATTTAACCATACGGATAAGAATCGGGACTTGATCGTAGGGGGCCTATCTAGTTGGATTCAGCCCCAACAGTATACAGTGCATATACCCCAAAATGGGGAAAGGGTTATTACCATTAAGTATGGTGACTTAACTGAACCCGGCTTGTATAGTGATTTTCTGGTAGCGGATAATTATGATACCCCGGGTTGGGATGTGGCGGCTTTGCAGACGGTAGTAGTACCTTATGATTTGCAAAAGTTGCCTAAGGGCCTCTTGGTGCAAGAAGATAGGCTGGGTGCAGGTGAATTTAAGCGTTATTTTGTTAAGGTGCCTGGGGGTACTGATAATTTGGATATTAAGTTAAGTGTGGCTGATAAGGGGCGGGCTAGGATGCACGTGATTTCCCCCTTGGGCTTTCAGGATGTTAGCCCTTATGCAGGCTTGGGGCTTAATGCTAGTTCCGAAATTACAGCCAACTATCCCCAACCAGCAGCGGGGACTTGGGAAGTAATAGTATATTCTTCGGCCACTTTGGACAATTATGATTTAAGGGAGTCGGTCTATACCCTGGAAGTAGGGCTTGGTAATGTAGTCGGGGAGGCAAGCAGGGAATTTGAGAAAAAATATCTAGTAAGCGCTTATCCGCCCAGGAACCTGGTAGAGGGGGAAATGACCGAGGTAATTTTACAGTTTTTCGATGCGGAAAATAAAAGGCCCGCGGAGGGAATCGTGACTATAAATGAAAGATTATACGAAATAAACCAAGGCTTAGTACGGGTCGAGCTGATCCCCGATGGGGGTGAAATGGCCTTCAGGATTGCCTGGTAGGCTGGTCGTGCCGGGGCTGGGACTTAAGGGGTGGGGGAGTTTTCCCCGCTTTTTTTGTTTTTAGCAGGTATTTGCCTATTTATTTATAATTATAACTAGTAATAATATTTTAGATGGGGAGTGAAGGTAAGTTGTGCAAGGTTAGGCTTTA
>CAZUSS010000025.1:0-12343 GCA_964623245.1 uncultured Syntrophomonadaceae bacterium | reverse complement strand
AGTTTTATTTCTGGTATTTTGGGTATCTATGGGGGGACTAGTAGAGGCATATGGGGAAACTGTGGGGGGAGTGTCACTCGAGATAAAAGCCGGAGAGGAAGAAGTTAAGAAAGACAAGCCTTTAACCGCACTACAATGTTTTTCTAGGGTTACCTCCTTTGGATATCCAGTCATGGAGGGGGACCTAATAGTATGGAGTGAAATGGGGGCTGGTGTCAATAAGACTTACCCTTGTTTTTTAACAATAGGGGAGGAACTGCCCCATTATATTGACACATTGACTAAAAAGGACGAAAAGTTGCAATATTGCAAGGGGGTCATAGTATATCGTACTGATGGAGAAGCTTTAGCCCTAGCAAATATGTCTGCTAAGACACGATTTGGTACGGAAGCAGGTATGACTAGGGAATTAAATGGAGAGGCCGTAAGTGTTTTTTATCAAGTGAATGAGGATTATATAGTCTTTGTAAAAGGTGCAACTAGTGCTAGTAAAAAAATCTTTATTATTTCCCATGAGGAACCTAGCCCTAGGCAACTACTTTCGGCAAATGTTCAAGATATACGCATTAGTAAGCATGAGGGGAACAATATAATATTATGGCGTGAGGGGGATGAGCTATTTTATTGTAATTTAGATGAAGTTGGCGGAAATAGTGCTACTAAAACTGCATTAAATAATGTAGCTTGTAAGGCGACATATATTGAAATTTATAGGGATGAGGCAATTTACTTCGATTCGACAGACAGGATACACCGCCAAAAACTTGAGGCCGGGAGCGATCCGGAATTGATTGATATCGAGGGGCAACTTGGTCCTATTTTTATAGTAGATGATTTTTTATATTACTGGCGGGATAACAATATCTTTTCTTATGATTTATCTGAGGACAAGGAATTAGGGGCCATTCTTAAATTGGAGAAATACCCTCTTAGCATTAGCAGTAATGGTAATGATATAGTATATCAAGCGAGTGATAAAAAGATATATTGGTATGCGGGGATAGCTAGCCTGGAAGTAACAAATGAGGATAACTGTAATAAAATAAGGGTAGGGGAGGAAATTAACTTACAAGCCCGGGTTGTTTTTCGCAATGGTGCAGAAATGGATATAAGTTCAGAAGGGCTGTGGGAAAGCAGTGATACAGAGGTTCTTACCGTGCAAGGGGGAGTCTGTCGGGCAATAGCTGCTGGTGAGGCTACAATAAAAGTGACTTATGAAGCTTGGGAAGCTAGTCTGCTGATAAAAGTAGAAAGTGCGGATGAGCTGATACCCGAAAAGCCAGAGCCCCAACCCGACCCGCACCCTAGTCCGGGCCACAGTTCTAGCTCTGATTATAGTAATGACATAGTGTATAATACAGAAAGAAGGGTTGAAACTATTGCCAGTGATACGGAAATTCAGGTCTGGTTAATGAAACATATTCCCTTTAACCGTCTGCATGAAGAAATGACTTGGCAGGAAAAAGGGAGAATGGTTTTCACCCTAGGGATGCCATTTGAGTTATGGCCCTATATTGATTTAATTTGGGATGGGTCTTTCTCTGCTTGATAATAGATTGGTGGTCGGGATGATAGGTGAGATACCCCCGTGTGTGTAGAATGTTGACTGTGTGAAAAGAGGAACAAACGGAGAACCGTCCCCGTGTTTGGAATGGAGGAATGATGGTGTATTTGGGTAAGGTTATGGTAGTCTTTGGTACTCGGCCGGAGGCCATTAAGATGGCACCGGTGGTCCAGGAATTGGAAAGGGTTGCGGATATTGAAACGCTAGTAGTTGTTACCGCCCAGCACCGGGAAATGCTGGATCAGGTCTTGCATTTATTTGATATTGAGCCTAAGTATGATTTGGATTTGATGAAGGAAAAACAAGATTTATATAGTATTACCAGTGGCGTATTAAGTGGTCTACAAGAAATAATGGAGAAGGAAGAGCCGGAATTGGTCTTAGTGCATGGTGATACCACCACTACCTTTGCGGCCGCTTTAGCCGCTTTTTATCAGAAAATCCCCGTGGGTCATGTGGAAGCTGGACTGCGCACGAAAAATAAGTATTCTCCCTACCCGGAAGAAATGAATCGGGTTTTGACTGGCAGGCTAACTGAACTTCATTTCGCCCCTACTGAAACCGCTAAAGCTAACCTTTTGGCTGAGGCTACTGCTGCCTTTAAAATCTGGGTTACAGGGAATACGGTGATTGACGCCCTTTTGGGCACAGTTAAAGAGGACTACCATTTTGCCAGTAATTTGCATAATATTAATTTTAACAATCGCATATTATTAGTTACCACCCATCGGCGGGAAAATTGGGGTGACAAGATGCGGGAAATATATAAGGCCTTGCTTGATTTGATTGATGAGTTTGAAGATACTGAAATCGTTTTTCCGGTGCACATGAACCCGACTGTAAGGGATTTGGCCTTTGAAATGCTAGGTAATCGGGAAAGGATACACTTAATTGAACCTCTGGATTACCAGCCATTTGCAAATTTAATGAATAAAAGTTATCTTATACTTACCGATTCGGGTGGTCTGCAGGAGGAGGCTCCTTCCCTAGGCAAGCCTGTTTTAGTCCTTAGGGATACTACGGAAAGGCCTGAAGCGGTCTCGGCTGGAACCGTCAAGTTAGTGGGTACAGTTAGGGATAAGATATATAAGGAAGCCAAACTCCTTTTGACTGATGAAGTGGAATACCAGAAAATGGCTAGGGCTGTAAACCCTTATGGTGATGGCCAGGCCGCAGTGAGGATCGTGGATATTATTAAGAGTTTTTTGTATACCCGAATTGGGGCTGAGGGTTAGAATTGCTTTGACATTTTTAACTACTTTAAATAATATTATGGGTAGAGTAACCTTAATTAGAATATATATGTAAATGTAAGTGTAATAAACTTGAAATAAACTGATAAAAATAGATAGTACGGAGAATTCCCTATTAAGGAGGATTGAATCGTGCACCAAATTAAATTTGGGACTGATGGTTGGCGGGCAATTATTGCTAGGGATTTTACTTTTGAGAATTGCCGTATAGTTACACAGGGGATAGCTAGTTATTTGAACAGCAAGAATCTAACTAAGAAGGGTGTAGTTATAGGTTATGATAATCGCTTTATGTCGGAGGAATTTGCCCTGGAATGTGCCAGGGTTATGGCAGGTAATGGGATTAAGGTCTTTTTATTAAAGAAACCTACTCCCACTCCGGTAACTGCTTTTGCCATTAGGGAAATCGGGGCTAGTGGGGCCATTATGCTGACTGCTAGCCATAATCCAGCTGAATATAATGGTATTAAGTTTATCCCCGAATATGCGGGGCCGGCTTTACCTGAGGTGACTGATCTTATCGAGGAACAGATTAATCGGGTAATGGAGAATGCTAAAATTTATGAACTGAGCTTAGATGAAGCGGTTAAGCTGGACATGTTTGCGAAAATTGAGGTCGATGCGGCCTATGGTGAACAGCTGCTTAAGATAATTAATCCTGAATTCATTAGAGAAAGGCCCCTTAAAGTAGTGATTGATCCTATGTTTGGCGTAGGGATTGGGTACTTAGAAAGGGTTTTAGTGGAACTGGGCTGTCAAGTCCGTACTATTAATAATTACCGGGATCCCCTTTTTGGTGGGGCTATGCCAGAACCGACTTTACGCTGGCTGAGCGATTTGCAGCGGGCGGTCTTGAACTATGAAGCTGATGTGGGCTTAGCCATGGATGGTGATGCGGACAGGTTCGGGATTATAGATAGGGATGGACAATTCATCAATGCTAACCAGTTCATGTACATACTTCTGGATCATTTATTAAAAACCCGCACCTATAAAGGGCCCGTAGCCAGGTCTATTGCCACCACCCATATGTTGGATAAGATTGCTAAAAACCACGGGCTAACTGTCATCGAAACCCCCGTAGGCTTTAAATATGTAGGTGAATGTCTGCGGGAAAAGGGCTGTATTATGGGGGGCGAGGAGAGCGGCGGTTTAAGTATATTTGGACATATTCCGGAGAAGGACGGGGTCTTAGCCTGTCTTTTAGCCGTAGAATTACTAGCCTATTCAGGCAAAACCATGCAGGAGCTTTCCCAAGAGATTATAAAGGAATACGGTAATGTGGTAAGTGAACGCCTAGATATTGAAGTTAATGCCATGGATAAGGCTAAGATTATAGCGAAGTTAGATGCCTATAATCCTCGCACTATTGCGGGCCTCGCTGTGGAAAGCCATACTACTGTGGAAGGCGTCAAGCTAGTATTAGAGGGTGGCAGCTGGGTCTTAATCAGGTCCTCGGGAACGGAGCCTTTGTTTAGAATATATGTGGAGACTTTTGCGGAAGAAAAGTTAAAAGCTATTCAGGATGAAGTTAAGGAAAGTCTAGGTTTATAGGGCCAAATTCATTATCTATCACATAAAATCTCGGGTAATACCGAGATTTTTTTAAACCCAAAAATGTTATACTATTTTAAGAATAATCTGGAATGGGGCAGGATTTTCATGAAGGGTGACGAAAGTTTCATAAAGAGTGAAAACTTAGGACAAAGGCATTTGGAACAACTCAATCATTTGTTTACAGATATTGTTAGTAATCTGGAACAAGGACGGGGCAATATCTTCGATCTAGCCGAGGATTGTCGGAATAATAGCCGGCGTCTACAAACTGAATTATTAGAAGTCAGGCGTCAAACTAAACAAATTATAGAAAAAGTTGATAATTACGAAAGGCTAGAAAGGGAATCGCGTTTAAGGCTGGTCAAGGTGAGTAGGGACTTTAATACTTATAGTGAACAGGATATTAAGGATGCCTATAATAATGCTCGGGAACTAAAAATAGCCCTCATTGGTTACCGCAATCAGGAATACTACTTAAGAAAACACCGAGATGATCTAGAGTCCCAGATTAGGCAGTTCGAGGAAATTGCAGCTAAGGCGGAAAATTTCCTTAACACCACCGGGGCAGCCCTAAAGTTATTAGAAGGAAATGTCGAAAGAATAAGTGGGGACCTTGAAGGCATTTTGCGCCGGCAACTAATTGAGATGTGGATTGTCGAATCCCAAGAAGCCGAAAGGCGAAAAATCGCCCGGGAATTGCATGATGGACCAGCTCAGAGCCTAGCTAGCATGTTGATTAGGCTGGATCTGATAGATTATTTATGGGAAGAAGGGCAGGAAAGAATTGCCGCTGAATTAGATAATATAAAAGGCATGGGACAGGAAAGTATATCTGATATTAGGCGCTTGATGTTTGATTTGAAACCTACGGTATTTAGCGATGAGGGCTTTGCCCATACCCTGCGGGAATATTTCTCTGATTATGAGGCTAAGTATAATTTTACTATTAATTTTATTGTTCTAGGAACCGATGCCAAGTATGATTCAGCCCTGGAAATGGCCTTATATAGAATCGTTCAGGAAGCTATTACTAATGTCAGGAAGTATGCGGGGGTTAATGAAGCAATAGTCAAAATGGAGGAAAAGTCGGGGCTCCTAACCCTGATTATAAGGGATGAGGGCTGTGGCTTTAACATAGAGGAAGCTATGGGTAAACCAGAGAACTATGGTATTTTAGGTATGAAGGAGCGGGTGGAGTTATTTGGCGGTGAAATTGATATTAATTCATCTCCAGGTCAAGGCACCCAAGTAATTGTAAAGGTTCCACTGAAAGAGGAGGTAAGTAATGATGGGAAAGATAAGGGTCATAATCGCAGATGACCATGTCCTAGTCAGGGAGGGACTGCGAAAACTATTAGAACTTGATGATAAAATCCAGGTGGTTACCGAAGTCGGTGATGGACAAGGTGCTATAAATATGGTGCGCAGGGAGGAGCCTGATATCGTACTGATGGATGTAAATATGCCTGGTACTGACGGTATAGCCGCAACTAGAGTCATCAAAAGGGAGCATCCCGCAGTAAAAGTAATTGCACTTACTATATATGAGGATGAAGAAGTGGTAGATATGGTCAAAGCAGGTGTATCAGCCTATATATTAAAAGATGTGGCTGGGGCTGAATTAGTCAAGACTATACATAAGGTAATGGCGGGCGAAGTAGTCATCCACCCCCGAGTTGCTAATCGCCTAATCAGGGAACTTAATCGGGCGGATCAGAAAAATGAAGCGGTTAATTTGACTAGACGGGAAATGGATGTCCTTTATTTTCTAGTTAAGGGTAATAGTAACAAGGAAATTGCGGAAAGCATGTTTATCAGCGAGAAGACGGTGAAAAACCATTTGACTAGTATTTTTAAGAAAATAGGGGTTAAGGATAGGACCCAAGCAGTCTTATTTGCTGTGAAAAATAAGATTATTGATGAAAATTATACTATATAAGGGTTAAGAATCTTGTAATCAAGCGACTTCCTTGCAGCATATTATATAAAAAGATGCTAAAAGGGGGTCTTTTTTGTGGCTATTTTGTTGAAAGTTTTGAGTTTTACTATATGGTTAATTATCATGCTGGCTATAATTATCGGCAGCTTGCAATCTGCCCCAGAGGGCTTTAGGGATGAGGAAGAGGAAGTTAAGATGAGCAAGGAAACCCCTTTTTAAAATTTAGGAGAAAATAGGGGATATGATATGATAATATTAGGGTAGTGAAGTGGGGGTGGGGGAAGATGCGGAATTTTCTATTAGATTTACTTTTTCCGCAGAATTCATGTTGTATATGTAGAGAGCCTGGTCTTTATAGCACCCGTAATCCTTGGTGTGATAAATGTTATGGCCAGATGATGGACCTGCAAAATAGCTTGCCCATATGTCACAAATGTGGCAAGTATTTGGAGGAAGGGGAAAATATATGCTGCGAATGTCAAGCTAAACCACCTTTGTTTCATGTGGCTAGGTCGGTGGGACCCTATATAGAATGTTATCGTATAGCTATTAAGGCCCTGAAGTTTTTGGGTAAGCAGAATCTGGCCGTCCGCATGGGAAGTCTAATGGCATACGTAGTTAAAAATGAGCCGGCTTTTTGGCCTTTGGATATAATTGTGCCGGTGCCTGCCTCCAAGGGGCAGTTGAAATCTAGGGGATTTAACCAGACAGAAATTCTAGCCCGGCAGATCAGTAAGGATTTGAAAATTAAGGTAGTTTCTAATGCTTTGATTCGGGTCAAGGAAACTCCTTCACAACGTGAATTGACTAAGGAAGAACGGGAAAAAAACTTGCTTTATGCCTTTGAAATGCAGGATATAAAGTCTTGTTATAGAAAAAATATATTATTAGTTGATGATGTCTATACAACTGGTTCGACCAGTAAGGAATGTACTAAAACGCTTTTAGATGCAGGAGCTAATCGGGTATCAGTTATTACGTGGGCTACTGGCCAAGGTTTTTAGTGGAGGAGGTAAATAAATGAGTGAACTAAAAAATTGTGCTGGCTGTGGAAGGCTTTTTGCAGGAGAGGGTAATCTTTGCCGTAAATGCAAACAGTCAGATGATGATGAATATTCAATTGTCAGAAAATATGTGCGTGATTACCCCGGGGCTTCCATTTTCGAGGTAGCAGAGGCAACAGGTGTGGAAGAACCAACGATACTCCATTATTTGCGAGATGGGAGACTGCAATCTAAGGGCCTAATTACGGTATCTGAATGTGACCGTTGTGGTAAGGTTATCTCCGAGGGTAAGTATTGTGATTCATGTCTGCGTGATCTTCAGAGCCAATTTGGACAGGCTATGCCCAGGCGGGATGCAGTGACGGATGATACTAGGAGACCATCTAAAGACCGCATGTATACTAAGGAGGATAAAAGACGTTAGAATACTTAGTAACATTAACAGATATAGGGTGTAAGACTGAGATAATCGAATTATAATCAAGCTAAACTAGACTAAGGGGTTTCAAACTCCTTAGTCTTTTATGCGAAAGAAATATTAAGTATGTAAGCGAATAAGGTGGAGGTAAAAATGATAATTTCCAAGAGTCAGGTGCAAAACATCTTGAAAACCTATAGCAAGCAATTTAGCAATAATAGGCTTAACAAAGCAGAGCCAGCCAAAAGCGTTAGCCGCAAGGATAACTTAGTTATTTCCAGTGAAAGTAAGATTAAACAAAAGGTTATGCAATCCATTAAACAATCAGATGATATTAGGCTGGATAAGGTTAATGAATTCAGAGAAAAGGTATCAACTGGGACCTATACGGTATCAGATGAAGAGGTAGCCGAAAAAATGATTACCAGAGCTATTGTCGACCAACTTATTTAGTTGATATGAAAGTGGTGAATTGTTAATGCACGACTTGCTCCAGGACTTCATAGATGCTACGGCTAAAGTTAACCAGACTTTAGTTGATTTGGCGGAGATGGGCCTAGAAAAACAACAATTGATAATTTTTAATCAGGTTAAGGAATTGGATAGCCTAATTCGTAGGGAGGGTATCTTAATTAATAACTTAACTCGCTTGGAAGCAGCTAGGTATAAGGCGCAAGCATCTTTAGCTTCATACTTTGAGATAGTAGCCGAGGACTTTACTGCGGCTGTATTATTGGATAAAGTCCGTAAAAATAAGGAATATGATGAATTTTACCAGGGATTAGAAAAGGAATTAGATCAGACCACTCATCTAATTACTCGTCTTAGGGATATAAATACTCATAATAATGAGCTTATTGAACAATCGCTTGATCATATAGATGCTATGCAGGCCCTATTAAGTGGGGACAGGGCTGGCACTTATTCTGAGCAAGGGGAACAGATGGAGGAAGAATCCCGCCCCAGAATGGGCTTGTTGGATAGGAAAGTATAGAACATGAATGTAATTTTGAATTATGAATCGTAGGGGTGGACGACTCTGTCCACCCGCGAAGGCGTGGCGAACCATCGCCTATCCGTAGAGGGGATTTCAATCCCCGCCCTCCTATAGGGAAAAAATTAAAAATGAGGAGTTTTATAATGTCTTTTTTCGGAATGGAAATAGGGAAACGCTCAATTATGACCCAACAAACAGCCTTAGAAGTCACAGGGCATAATATGGCCAATGCCAATACACCCGGATATACTAGACAGATTCCTAATCTGGTCACTACTATTCCATTTCATACCCCTGCCTTGACCAACAGTGCCAAAGCTGGCCAGTTAGGTACAGGGGTAAAAGTAGCCGATATAGAGAGGATTAGGGATGTCTTTTTAGACCAGCAGATTAGGAATGAAGCTAAATCAGCAGGTTATTGGGATGCCATTTATGATGCCTTGGCCAAAATGGAAGTAATATTAAACGAACCTTCCTCAGATGGCTTGCGGGCTGTAATGGACATGTACTGGGAATCCTGGCAAGATTTAACCGCACATCCAGAATCAGAAGCGGTCAGGTCTACCGTAGCCCAAAGGGGAATGGCCTTAGCCGATGCCTTTAATCACATGCACAAGCAATTAACCGAATTAAGAGAAGACTTGAACGCCTCTGTCAGGATAAAAGTCGATGAAATAAATGGTATTACTAAGCAGATTGCCGACCTCAATGCCCAGATATTAAATATCCAAATCGCAGGTAAACAGCCCAATGATTTAGAGGATAAGAGGGATTTGTTAATCGACCAATTAAGCGAACTCGTGGATATCCAGACCTTCACCGATCATAATGGCATGGTTGCTATACAGTTGGGGGGACGTACCTTAGTGCAAGGGCGAGATTATACGGGTTTGACTACGGAAAAAGATACTCAGGGTATGCACATGGTGATTTGGGAGGATACAAAGGTTAGAGCCAGAATAGAAAGTGGCGAATTAAGGGGCTACCTGGATGCTAGGGGTAAGACCAATTTGGCCCAAGAAAAAGAGCCCTCCGAATATCGTGAAATTGTGCCTAACTTAATAAATGATTTGAATAACTTAGCCGAGACTATAATTAAACGGACTAATGAAATACATAAGACGGGTTATAACCTAGATATAGACGCGGAATCACTCAACTTTTACGAGATGCCGACTGGGGCTAATATAGAGTGGGCAGCTATCATTAAAGTAGAAGATGCGATTTTAAATGATCCCATGAAAATTGCAGCAGCAGAGGACCCAACCTTCGATCCTATTACAGGTGAAAAAATCAATTTTGGGGATAGCCGCATAGCCATGGCGATTGCTAATTTAAAACATGATTATAATAGTGTAGGACAAGTAGCACAATCAGGGAATTTACCAGGATTGCCTGCAACTATTTCAAATAAACATATAAACATCACCTATGATAATACTGTATATAACCTGATAATCGGTGGGAACTTTGACAATAACCAACAATTAGCAGATGCGGTGCAAGCGGAGATAGATCAACATAGATTGCCGATTACGGTAGAACTGCAAGGTGATCGTATGGTAATGAGCTCTTTTGATAAAGGATTTGAGTCGGTGGAATGGTTTTGGGGTACGACTTCTGACACCGTACCGACTTCTGGTTCTATTTCCGATGCGACGGTAGATGATTTTTGGCGTTCCGTATGTGCCAATATAGGGGTCAGAAGCCAGGAAGCCGTACGTATGCTAGACAATCAGGTAGTTTTGTTAAGTGAATTAACCAATAAAAGAGAATCGGTTTCAGGGGTTAACTTAGATGAAGAAGTAATCAATATGATAAAATTCCAACACGCCTACAACGCCGCCTCCCGCTTCATCACCACCATGGACGAAGCCATAGACGTCATAGTAAATAGAATGGGACTAGTGGGTAGGTAGACAATAATTCTTAATTACGAATTTTAAATTTTTAATTATAGGGGTAGTGTGATGAAGGGGAATATAGTGAAACAAAAAAGTTATGATTTTGCTTTAGACATCGTTAAAACTTGTCGTTACTTGAATAATGAACAAAGGGAATATGTCTTATCCAAACAGCTTTTAAGGTCTGGAACTAGTATTGGTGCCAATATAGAGGAAGCACTTGCAGCTGGAAGCAAAAAAGATTTTACTTATAAAATGACTATAGCATCAAAGGAGGCCAGGGAAAGTTTTTATTGGATAAGGTTATTAATAGATAGCAATTACTTAGATAAAGAAAGAAATAATCACTTGTTAAAGAAATCTGAAGAATTAGTAAAAATCCTTACATCTATAGTTAAATCTAGCTTAATAAGTGAAAACAAAAATTAAAAATTAAAAATTAAGAATTAAAAATTAATCCGACTGAAAGGAGGATTACAATGATAAGAGTTACCAACACCATGCTGGTCAACGATCTAACTCGTAACCTAAATACCAATATGCGCCTAATGGAGAAATACCATCGCCAACTAGAAACTGGCCGCAAAATAAACAAACCTTCAGACAATCCTGCCGGATTAGTAAAATCACTACGCTTGCGTACTAATTTAACCGAAGGGGAACAATATATTAATAATATAAGTGAAGCCATTAACTTCATGGAGACTACAGACTCAGCATTCAATAACATAGGCAGCATTTTACATAGAATTAGAGTCTTAACCGTCAATGCCTCCAACGTAGGGGTCAATGATACTGGGGCGCTAACTGCGATTGCGGACGAAATCGGCGAATTAAACGATCAGTTAAAAATGATAGCCAATACCACCTATGGTTCCAAGCACGTATTTGCCGGAACTAATATTACCGAACAACCTTACACAGAAGGCACTACACCTAACAACCACGGTTGGACAGCCAATGATAATTATTTGGAATTAGAAATAGCCATTGGGGTTAAGATGCCCATTAACCTAACCGATGCAGATATGAATGGATTTTTTACGAGTGAAATAAAGTTTGGCGTTGATGAGGTAAGTGGGGATGACATAATGTATGCAGGAGGAATATTTGCCTTAGTAGAAAGAATCGAAAAGAATATTAGGGATGTAGCTGATGGTGCCACCGATATAGATATAGATGCAAACTTAACTGTATTAGATGGGAAAATGGAGGACTTACTTTCAGCCCGTTCAGCAATCGGGGCTAAAATTAACCGCTTAGACTTGCAACTAAACCGTCTAGAGGAAACCCAGATATCCTATACGGGTCTCCTATCGAAAAACGAAGATGCCGACCAAGCGGAAGTAATCATGTATTTAAAAGTGCAAGAAACGGTTTATCGCGCCTCCCTAGCCGCAGGCGCCCGAATAATTCAACCAACCCTAATAGACTTTATTAGATAGCTTTATCGTGGTCATTCTAAGTCCGTTCCCCCGTCCATGTAATTCTGAGCCCACAAGGCAAGGAATCTAAAGTAAAAAAGAAAAAAGAATTCAGTGTAAATCAGCGAAATTCAGTGGCTATTAAAAAAAATCCCCTTAGTCCGTTCCCCCGTCCATGTAATTCTGAGCCCACAAGGCAAGGAATCTAAAGTAAAAAAGAAAAAAGAATTCAGTGTAAATCAGCGAAATTCAGTGGCTATTAAAAAAAATCCGTGATAATCCA